>NZ_JBNPUD010000005.1:0-444093 GCF_051167995.1 Bradyrhizobium sp. HKCCYLRH3073 | reverse complement strand
CGTCCGCAGCCCGATGACCTCGCCTACGTCATCTTCACCTCCGGCTCCACCGGCCGCCCCAAGGGCGTCGCCATCCCGCAGCGCGGCCTCGTCAATCTCGTCCATGCCCAGACGGTCGCGTTCGAGATCGGAGCCGGCGACCGCGTCCTGCAGTTCGCCTCGCCGAGCTTCGACGCGTCGGTCTCCGAGATCGCCACGGCGCTCTCGAAGGGCGCCGCGATCGTCACCAGCGACGCCGACACGCTGCGCCCCGGACCGTCCCTGGCGACGCTCGTCCAATCCTGCGCGGTGACCCATGCGACGCTGCCGCCGACAGCGCTCCGCGTGATGGAGCCGGACGATCTCGCCGGCTGCCGCGTCCTCGTCGTCGCCGGCGAAGCCTGCCCCGGCGACCTCGTCGCGCTGTGGTCGCCGCATCGCCGGATGCTGAACGCGTACGGGCCGACCGAAGTCTCGGTCTGCGCCAGCATCAGCGCGCCGTTGTCGGGCGACGCGCCGCCGCCGATGGGCGCACCGATCGAGAACGCGCGCATTCACCTGCTCGACGCCCAGCTCAACGAGGTACCGATCGGGGTTGCAGGCGAGGTGTATGTCGCCGGCGCGGGGCTTGCGCAGGGCTATCTCAACCGCCCGGATCTGACGGCGGAGCGCTTCATCGCCGATCCGTTCGGACCGCCGGGCACCCGGCTGTACCGCACCGGCGATCGCGCGCGCAGGCAGGCCGACGGCACGTTGGAGTTCCTGGGTCGCGCCGACCAACAGGTGAAGATCCGCGGCTTCCGCATCGAGCCCGGCGAGATCGAGACGGCGCTGCGACGGCACGACGGCGTCGCCGCTGCCGCGGTGGTGCCGCAGGAGCATCCGCACGGGCGGCGCCTCGTCGCCTATGTGGTCGGACGCGACGGCGTTGCGCCGTCCGTCACAGAGTTGCGCAGCCATCTCGGCAGCCTGTTGCCGGACTACATGGTGCCGGCGTTGTTCGTCAGCCTCGATGCGCTGCCGCTCACCCCGAACGGCAAGCTCGACCGCAAGGCGCTGCCTGAGCCCGATCTCGCTGCTGCGTCCGAGGCACCCCACCGCGCGCCGCGCTCACCGTCTGAGCAGGTGCTCGCCGCGATCTGGGCCGAGCTGCTCGGCCACGACACGATCGGCATCGACGACAATTTCTTCGCGCTCGGCGGCGATTCCATCACCAGCATCCAGATGGTGACGCGCGCGCGACGCGCCGGGCTCGTGATCACGCCGCGCGACGTGTTCCAGCAGGGCACGATCGCGAAGCTCGCGAGCGTTGCAACCGCGGCCCAGCAGGTCACCGCCGACGATCGCGCGGACGGCGGCCCCATTCCGCTGACGCCGATCATGCGCTGGCTGCTCGAGCGCGGCAGGAATGTCGACCGCTTCAGCCAGAGCATGACCGTGCGGCTGCCGCGCGGCCTGACGTCGCAGCAACTGATCGCCCTGCTCGATGCCACGTTGTCGCGCCATGCCATGCTGCGGTCCCGCCTCGCATTCGATCCGATCGATGGCAGGCCGTCGCTGCACATCGCGCCCTCCGACACAGCGCTGGCGCGGCGCCGGCTGCGCGAGATCGACGTCGCCGCGTTGACGCCGGAGCAGCGCGCGCAGCGGATCAGCCAGGAGATCGGCGCTGCCGAGGCGCGTCTCGATCCCGCAGGCGGCGTGATGCTGCAGGCGGTTCAATTCACGGCCAGCGTAGCTGATAACGACGCGCTGCTGCTCGTACTGCATCATCTCGCCGTCGACGGCGTGTCGTGGCGGATCCTGATCGAGGAGCTCGCCGCGTCGTGGCACGCTACGACGGCCGGCCAGCCGGCTCAGTTGCCTGCGCTCGGCACCAGCTTCGGGCAGTGGTCGCGGCTGCTTCAAGCGCGGTCGCGATATTCCTCCGTGCAGGCAGAGCTGCCGCATTGGCAGCGAACATTGGCGGCAAGCGCCGCTCCCCTGCGGCTGACGCCGCCCCGCCAGCCCGTTGCGAACAGCGTCAAGCATCTGACGCTGACCTTGCCGGCAGCGGTGACTGCGCGCGTGATGAGCGAGGCGCCGCGACGGCTCGGCGCGCGGGTGCTCGACATCCTGCTTGCGGCTTTCGTCACGACGCTCGCCGATGGCGATGCGGCAGCGCAGACCATCGTGATCGACCTCGAAGGCCACGGCCGCAACGAATTCGACCCTGCCATCGACCTGTCGCGCACCGTGGGCTGGTTCACGAGCCTCTATCCCGTTCGCTTCGACCTTCCCGCCGGAGATTCCACGACCACCGCCGGCGACGCCGAACGCCTGCTCGGCGCGCTGCACGCCGTGCAGTCCGGTCTCGCCGACGTCCCTGACGACGGGCTCGGCTTCGGCCTGCTGCGCTACCTGGACGAGGACGCGGCGCGGACGCTCGCCCGCCTGCCGACGCCGCAGGCGGGCTTCAACTATCTCGGCCGTTTCTCGACCGATCATGTTGCGGATTGGAGCATCATCCCGACGGCACTGCCCGGCGACCTCGTCGAGCAGGCCGAGTTGCGTCCGGCCCATGCGATCGAATTGAACACGGTGGTGATCGGCCAGGGCGCCGACGCCCGCCTCAGCGCCACCTGGTCCAGCGACCGAAGCCTCGTCGATGACGACGTCGTGCAGGTGCTCGCGACGCGCTGGTTCGCCCTGCTCGAGCGCCTTGCCGAACTGACGCCGGCCGCGCCGCATCCGGCCGCAAAGCCGTCGGTCCGTCAGCTCCGGCTGTCGCCATTGCAGCGCGGCCTGCTCTACGAGAACCTGTCCGATCCCGTCCGTGCCGACGTCTATGTCGTCCAGCTCGAAATGGAGTTTGCAGGTGAACTCGATCGCGACCGGCTGCGCGGCGCGATCGCCGCGCTGATCGCGCGGCACGACAATCTGCGCGCGGCGTTCCGGGCCGACGACAGCAGCGGCTTCACACAGAGCGTCGTGTCGGCGGTCGATCTGCCCTGGCGTCAACTGACGGTCGACGCTGATAGGAACTTGCAGGCGGCTCTGGATCAAGTCCGCCACGATGACCTGACGCGCCGCTTTGACCTGGCGGCTCCGCCATTGCTACGCAGCAGCCTGGTCAGCGCCGGCACGACCAACGTCCTGATCCTGACGCTGCATCACATCCTGATCGACGGCTGGTCGATGCCGATCGTGCTGCGCGAGCTGATGCAGCTCTATCACGGGAAAGCCGAGCTGCCGCCGGCGGTGCCGTTCAGCCGCTATCTCGACTGGCTCGACCGTCAGGATCGCGCCGCGGCGCTGACAGCCTGGCGCACGGCCTTCGACGGCTGGAGCGGGCCGCTGCTGGTCGCGCCGAACCTGCCGGGCCAGATCACGGCAACGCAGACCGACGTCGCGCTCGACGAACACGAAACCCAGCGGCTGGTCGCAGCCGCGCGCTCGCTCGGGATCACGCTTGCCACCCTGATGCAGGGCGCCTGGGCGCTGTGGCTCGCGGCGCGCACCCATCGCGACGATGTCGTGTTCGGCATCACCGTCGCCGGGCGCGACGCCGCGCTCGACGGCGCCGACCAGATCGTCGGCCTGCTTGCCAACACCGTCCCGTTGCGCGCACGCGTGTCGCCCGCGCGCACGATCAAGGCGTTTCTCAGCGAGCTGCAGGATCGCCAGGCGGCGCTGATCGCCCATCAGCATCTCAGCCTCGGCGAGATCCAGCAGATGCTCGGCACCGACGCGCTGTTCGACACGCTGCTGGCGTTCGAGAACTATCCGCTCTCGGCTGATGCCATCGACAATGCCGAAGCGTTGCGCATCACCCGGGTGCAGGGGCGCGACGCCAACCACTATCCGCTGAGCCTGGCGGTGCTGCCCGGACCGCGGTTGACGCTGCGGCTTCACGTCCGGCCCGGTCTGTTCGACGGCGCGTCCGCGACCGAGCTGATTGCGGAGCTGCGCAGGCTGCTCATGGCTCTCGCTGACGATGGCGACATGCCGATCGGCCGCGTGCTGGGAGCCCACGCGAGCCGCGATCCGCGGATTGCGGCCTGGAATATGACCGCGCAGCCGGAGCCGGCAGGACACGTCCTCGATAGCTTCCTGCGGCAGGCCCGCGTCGCGCCGTCCGCGCCCGGCCTGATCTGGCGCAACGAGACGTATGACTATGCGCGGCTGGATGCGATGTCCGGCCGGCTCGCCGGCCAGCTTGCGGCGCGCGGCATCGGTGCCGACGATCTCGTCGCGCTGCATCTGCCGCGCTCCCCCGCGCTGCTGATCGCGATCCTCGCGGTGCTGCGGATCGGTGCGGCCTACCTGCCGATCGATCCATCGCTGCCGCGCGATCGCATCGGCTACATGCTGGATGACGCCCGGCCCGCGCTTGCCATCACTGCCGACGCGTCGGCGGATCTGCCAGCCCCGGTGCCAGTCCTCGCGATCGATCTCGGCGCTGCGGCTGCCGCGCCCGCCTTGCATCAGGCGAATCCGCTCCAGGCCGCCTACCTGCTCTACACATCCGGCACGACCGGCCGGCCCAAGGGCGTGACCGTCACCTATCGCGGCTTGGGCAACCTGCTGGCGGCCGTACAGTCGGAGCTCAAGCTCACGCCCGACGATCGCTTCGCCGCCACCACCACGGCGGCGTTCGACATCTCGATCGTGGAATTGCTGCTGCCGCTCGTCACCGGCGGCTGCGTCGTGCTGGCGGCCGAGGACGAGGCCACCGCTCCCGACCGGCTGGCGGCGCTGATCGCCGCGGCCGGCGTCACCGCGATGCAGGCGACGCCGACGGTCTGGAACATGCTGACCACCGCAGCGCCCGGCGCACTCGCCGGGCTGAGGGTCGTGAGTGCCGGCGAAGCGCTGACCGAGGCGACATTGCGCCGTCTCGCCACCTGCCGCGTTGCCAGCGTTCATAACTACTACGGCCCGACCGAGACCACGATCTATTCGACCATGATGCGGTTCTCGGCCGACGACGGCGGACGGCCGCCGATCGGCGCGCCGATCGCCAACACCGTCATCCGCATCCTCGACGACTGGCTGGCGGACGTCCCGGCCGGCGTCGAAGGCGAGATCTACATCGGCGGCGTCGGGCTCGCGCGCGGCTATTGCAACCGGCCCGGTCTCACGGCCGAACGCTTCATCGCCGATCCCGGCGGCCCGCCCGGCGCGCGGCTCTATCGCACCGGCGACCGCGGCCGCTGGCGCGACGACGGCGTGCTCGAATGCTTCGGCCGCGTCGATCACCAGATCAAGATCCGCGGCCTTCGGATCGAGCCCGGCGAAATCGAGCACGCGTTGCAGCGTCATCCGGAGATCGCCGACGCCTGCGTGATGGTGCGCGAAGCCCGCGGCAATCCGCAGCTCGTCGCCTATGTGGTGCCGCGACACGGCGACTGCCCTTCGCTCGACGCGTTGCGCGGCCATCTCACCTCGTTCCTGCCGGACTACATGGTGCCGTCGCGCATCATCGATCTGCCGGCGCTGCCGCGCAGCCGCAGCGGCAAGGTCGACCGCGCCGCGCTGCCCTGGTCCGAAGCGGAAGCGGCCGAGCGCGCGCGCCGTGCGCCGGACACCGTCACCGAGAAACGCCTCGCGGAGATCTGGGCGTCAGTCCTCGATCAGGATCACATCGGGATCGACGAGGATTTCTTTGCGCTCGGCGGCGATTCCATCCTCGCCATCCAGGTGGTGATGCGCGCGCGCCAGGCCGGCCTCGTCTTCAGTGCGCGCGACATCTTCCGGCAGCCGACGGTCGCGCGCCTGGCGGCCCATGTGCAACATCAGGCCGCAGCGGCGCCGGCGGTCCGCACGCCGGATATTTCGTGGCCAGAGACGGAAGAGCTGCAGCTCACACCGTTGCAGCTCGGCCTGCTGCGCCACAGCCTCGATGACGACGCGGCCGGCGCCTATCGCATGCAGACCGCGATGATCATCACGGGCAGCCTCGATGAAGCGGTCCTCCACGCCGCCTGGAAGGCGGTCGTGGCCCGCCATGCCGTGCTGCGGACGACGATCGGCGAGCGTGACGGCCGCTACGTCATGGTTATCAGGCCCGATGCCGAGGCACCATGGCAGACGCGCGATCTCAGCACTGACGACGATCCCGAGCAGACGCTGCGCGATCTCCTGGCGCATGACATGACGACGCCGTTCCGGTTCGACGGCACGCCGCTGCTGCGGCTGATGCTGCTGCGCCTCGCGCCGGATCGCCACGCCCTGGTGATCAGCAATCATCACGTGCTGCTCGATGGCTGGTCATTGTCGCTCGTGCTCGAAGACCTGTTCGTTGCGCGCGCGGCCCTTGCCGCCGGCCGTATCGAGGCGCTGCCGCCGCGCGCGCCGTTTGCCGCGTTCGTCCATTGGCTCGCCCAACGGGATCGCGAGGAGAGCGCAAGCTTCTGGCGCCAACACCTTGCCGACGCGGCGACGATGGCGCGCATCTCGCTGCCGACGCCGGCCCGAGGCAGCGGCCAGCGCGCCTTGAAGCGGATGCTCGGCGAGGACAGGTCGACCGCGTTGCGCCATGCGGCACGGCGGCACCATGTCAGCGCCAACACGCTGCTCCAGGGCGCCTGGGCGATGATGCTGTCGCGCCTGTGCTCGTCCGAGGAACTGGTGTTCGGGACCACGATCGCCTTGCGCCCGCCGGAAGTGGAGGGCATCGCGCGGATGGCGGGGCTGCTGATCAACACGGTCCCGGCGCGGATCAGGCTCACGGAGCAGGCGAGCGCCGGCGAGTGGCTGGCGCGGCTTCATGCCGAGCAGGCGGAACGGATGAGCTACGCATATGCTGGCCTCGGCGACATCATGCGCTGGACCGAGCGCGCGGAGGGCGAGCTGTTCGAGACCCTGATGGTGTTCGAGAACCAGCCGGCCACGTCGATGGACGGGATGCTCGACGATCTCTCCATTCGCGCGCTGCCCGTGGAACAGCATACGCATTATCCCCTGGCTGTCGCCGTCGTGCCGGGCGACTCCTATGAGCTCGCGTTCAGCTACGACGCCGGCCGGTTCGCGGCGGAGGATATCGCGCGACTGGCCGACGACTTCATCGCCGTCATCGAGCGCCTGGCCGCGGCGGACCGCGATCTGCCGCTGCATCGCCTGCTCGGTGCCGACGCCAGGGATCTGCAGCAGATCGCTGCCTGGAACGCGACCACGCCGGTGGTCCTTGCCGAGGAGACGCTGACCGAGCTGCTCGACGAAACCGCCCGGGACCATCCCGACGAGCCGGCGCTGATCGGCGATTTCGGCCACCTGACCTATCGTGAGCTGCACGACGCCGCCGATCGCCTGGCCGGCCGGCTGCGCGATGACGGCGCGCGCCCGGGTGAGTTCATCGGCATCGCCTGCGAACGCCGGGCCGGCTTCGTGACCGCCGCGCTGGCAGCTCTCAAGGCCGGACTCGCTTACGTGCCGCTGGATCCGTCCTATCCGCCCGACCGCCTCGGCTTCATCATCACTGACAGCCGCGTGCAGCGCGTGCTGACCGATGGCGCGGCGGCCTGGCTCCCTCCGGCAGTCCGCCGCATCGGCATCGACGAACACGACGTGCCTGCTGCGACCGGCGATAAGCCTCGCCAGCCGCGGCCCGCGATCTCGGCCGACGACCTTGCCTACTTGATCTACACGTCCGGCTCGACCGGACGGCCGAAGGGCGTCATGGTTCCGCATCGCGGCGCCGCTAACCTGATTCGCGCCCAGCGCGCCGCGTTTGGCGCAGGGCCTGGCGATCGCGTGCTGCAATTTGCCTCGCCCAATTTCGACGCCTCGGTGTGGGAGATCTGCATGGCGCTCGGCAGCGGCGCCGCGCTCGTGGTCGGCTCGCCCGATGACCTGCTGCCGGGAGACGCTCTTGCCGACTTCGCCCGGCGGCACGGCGTCAGCCATGCCACCCTGCCGCAGAGCGCGCTCGGCGTCATGGCACCGCGCGATCTCGACGGTTGCCGCGTGCTGGTGGTTGCCGGCGAGGCCTGCCCGGCCGAGACGGCACGGCTGTGGGCTCCCGGCCGGACCTTCATCAACGGCTACGGCCCGACCGAAACGACAGTGTGCGCCTCGCTCAGCGCTCCGCTCGCCGGCGACCGCACGCCGCCGATCGGCCGCCCGATCCTCGGCCTGCGCTGCCACGTGCTCGACGACAGGCTCACTCCGCTGCCGATCGGTGCCGCGGGCGAACTCTACGTCGCCGGCCGCGGCCTTGCGCGCGGCTATCTCGATCGCCCGGGCCTGACCGCCGAACGCTTCATCGCCGACCCGTTCGGCCGACCGGGCGAGCGACTGTATCGGACCGGCGACCGCGCTCGCTGGCTTCCCGACGGCACCCTCGAATTCCTCGGCCGCAGCGACGCTCAGATCAAGCTGCGCGGCTTCCGCATCGAGCCGGGCGAGATCGAGGCGGTGTTGCGCCGGCACGCGACGGTGGAGGCCGCGGCCGTCGGTCTCGAGGCCAGCCGCGGCGATCAGCGTCTGGTGTGCTGGTGGTCAGCGAAAAGCGGTGCCGACGCTGCGCCGTCCGAACTTCGCCGCCATCTCGCCGAGCACCTGCCGTCCTACATGCTGCCGGCACAGTTCATCCGGCTCGACAGCCTGCCGCTCAACCCGGCCGGAAAGATCGACCGGCGTGCGCTGGCGACGATGCACGGTTCGGATGTCTCATCCGATGGTCGCACCATCGCGCCCCGCGACAACATCGAGTTCCGGCTGCAGGCGATCTGGCAGGAGCTGCTGCAGACGCCGTCGATCGACGTCACCACGAGCTTCTTCGAGCTGGGCGGCGACTCGCTGATCCTGATCCAACTGATCGCGCGCTGCCGCAATGAGTTCGGCCTCAAGCTGCGAGCCGGCGACATTGCCGCCGACCCGACCATCGAAGGCATGGCGCGGCTGTTGCGCGGCACGGTCCCGGCGCAACCGGCGAAGGCACTGGTGACGCTGCGCGGCAACGGCGCCGCGCCGCCGCTGTTCTGCATCCATCCGGCGACCGGAACGGTGTTCTGCTATCTCGACATCGTCTCGCGCCTGTCGGTGCCACGCCCGGTCTATGGACTGCAGGATGTCACCGGCCGCAACGCGGGGCCGGCGAGCCTCGTCGAGCAGGCGCAGAGCTATCTGCGGGAGATCCGCAGCGTTCAGCCGCACGGCCCCTATCATCTCATGGGCTGGTCCTTCGGTGGCGTGGCGGCCTTCGAAATCGCCCGCCAGCTCGCGGCGGAGGGAGAGACGGTGGCGTCGCTGCTGCTGCTCGACGCGCCGGTCAAGCCCGCGGGCGGATGGGAGGTCAGCAAGGCGGAGATCATTGCCGACCTCACGGGCGAGGCCTCCGACGACGCGACGCTCGACTATGCGAGAGCCGCCGCGGTGCTGAGCCGCAGCGGCGAGTTTCCGCCGGACATCACCGCCGCCCAGGTGGAGGAGATCGTCGAGGCTTATGTCCGCTGCGGAAAGCTGCTCGGCACCTATCAGCCCACGCCCACCATGGGACACGCCACCTTCTTCCACGCGCGTGTGCGCGGCAATCCGGCTGCGCCTGCGGGCTGGCGCGAGCTGATCGGCGGAGAGTTCGAGCTGATCGAGCTCGATTGCGATCATGATGGTCTGATGCGCGGCCTTCATGCCGAGCGCGTGGCCCGGCGGGTGGATCAGTCATGACCGAGCATCGTTCCTCACCACTGTCGCATGTGACGCTCGAGGCGCCGATCCTCCAACGCCTGCAGCGCGCCGTGGCCGAGCAGCGCATTCCCGCACCGAGCCCAACCTACGATGAGGCGCGGGCCTGGTTCGCCATCGACACCGGGGCGGATCAGTCGGGCATCGTGGTTCGCGCGGCCCGCGAAACCGATCTCGCCGGCCTTGTCGCACTGGATACGGCCTGCTGGCCGGAGCCGCTGCGCAGCCGGCCGGAACGCCTCCTGCGGCGCATCCACCAGGCTTCTGGCGATCATATCGTGGTGCTGCGGCAGGAGCGCATCATCGGTGCGATCTACACGCAGCGGATCGCAGATGCGCGGGCGTTGCGCGATCTGCCCGCGGAACAGTTCGAGACGCTGCACGCGCCCGACGGCATGGTTGCGCAACTGCTCGGAGTCTGCGTCGATCCTGATCACGCCCAGACCGGCCTCGGCGAGGCGCTGGTGCAGTTGGCGCTGCGGCTCGCCCGCGCCGCCGGCGCGACGACGATCGTCGGCGTGACGCTGTGCCGGGACTTCGCGGCCTCTGACGACGACATCATCGCCGCCTATGTCGCCCGCCGCGATGCCAACGGGCTGCCGGTCGACGCGATTCTGCGTTTCCATGCCGCACGCGGCGCTCGCATCGTCGACGTGCTGCCCGGCGCCTTCCCCGGCTACGCCGCAGGCGGCGAGGCCGGCGTGCTGATCGAATACGACGCGGACCGCCTGGATGCGATCACCACGAGCAGCGCCGGCCAGCCCATCGTCAGCGCGCGCGATCTGCCCGAGATCGTCGCCGCAACCTTGCGCGATGTGCTGGGGCCGGCGCGCGCGAAAGATTTCGCGCCTGGACGCACCTTGCATGCGATGGGGCTGGACTCGCTCGACCTGCACAGCCTGAGGGCCGGGCTGAACCGCGCGCTCGGCACCGCGATCGATGCCACCTTCTTCTTCCGTCATCCGACGCCGGAGCAGATCGTCAACGGCCTCACCGCGCCATCCTCTGCGCCGAAACGTGCGGCCGCCCCGCGCGGCAGCGCCTCATCATCGACCGCTCGCCACCAGCAGACAGGCCAGACCGCGGCGCCGGTGGCGATCATCGGGATGGCGTGCCGCTTCCCGGGCAACGTGACCAGCCCGGAGGAGTTCTGGACGCTGCTCAGCGAAGGCCGCGATGGCATCACCGATGTCCCGGCAACGCGCTGGAATGCAGACGTTCTCTGCAATCCCGCCGGCGGTCCCGGACGCATCACGACGCGGCGCGGCGGGTTCATCGCGGATGTCGATCAGTTCGATCCCGGGTTCTTCGGGCTCTCGCCGCGCGAGGCGTCGGCGATGGATCCGCAGCAGCGCCTGCTGCTCGAATGCAGCTGGGAGGCGCTGGAATCCGGCGGCATCGATCCGACCACCCTCGCCGGTTCGGACACGCAGGTCCTGATCGGCCTGTTCGGACACGACTATGAGCGCATCGCCGCCGCCGCGGGACGGCTCGACGGCCACTACGGCACCGGCAACGCCGGATCGATCGCCTCCGGGCGCATCGCCTATACGCTGGGGCTGCAGGGCGCGGCGCTCTCGGTCGACACCGCCTGCTCAGCCGGCCTCGTTGCCGTGCATCTCGCCGTCAAGGCGCTGCGCGCCGGCGACTGCCGGATGGCACTGGCAGGCGCCGTCAACCTGATCCTTGGCCCCGAGCTCAGCATCGCCTTCTCGCAGGCCAGCATGCTGGCGCCCGACGGACGCTGCAAGCCGTTCTCCGCCGAGGCCAACGGCTATGTGCGCAGCGAGGGCTGCGCCGTGCTCGCGCTCAAGCGGCTCGACGACGCGCTGGCCGACGGCGACCCCGTGCTCGCCGTGATCGAAGGCAGCGCCGTCAACAATGACGGCCCGAGCAACGGCCTCACCGCGCCGAATGGCCTGGCGCAGCAGGCCGTCATCCGCCGCGCGCTCGACGATGCCGGCATCGCCGCGTCCGACATCGACTATGTCGAAGCGCATGGCACCGGCACGCCGCTCGGCGACCCCATCGAGTTCAACGCACTGGCCGCCGTGCATGGCGGCCGCGAGCATCCGCTGCTGATCGGCTCGGTGAAGAGCAATATCGGCCATACCGAAGCGGCCGCCGGCCTCGCCGGACTGATGAAGGCGGTGCTTGCGCTTCGTCACGGCGCCATCCCGCCGCAACTGCATCTCGGCGCCGTCAACCCGCTGCTCGACCTCGCCGCGATCCCGGCCAGCATTCCAATCCAACTGCAAGCCTGGGAGCGGCGCGACGGCCGGCGCCGCCGCGCCGCCGTGAGCTCGTTCGGCTTCTCCGGCACCAACGCGCACGTCGTCCTCGCCGAAGCGCCGCGGCCGGACGACCGTCCCGACGATCCGCGGCAGCACCATCTGCTCGTCCTCTCGGCGCGCTCGCCCGCGGCGCTGCACGAGCTCGCGCGCCGCTACCTCGATCATTTCGCATCCGTCGGCGGCACGCAGGCGCCGGGCGACATCGCCGCGACGGCGGCCGCCGGCCGCAGCGCACAGCCGCATCGGCTCGCGATCGTCGGCAGTGGCCCGGGCGACTGGCAACGCGAGCTGAGCAGCCATCTCGCAGGAGAGCCGTATTCCGACGTGATGGCGGGCACGGCCGGCAACGCGCCCGTGGTCGCCTTCCTGTTCACCGGACAGGGCTCTCAATATCCGGGGATGGCCGAGGAGCTCGCCGGCAGCCATCCGGGTTTTGCTGCCGCATTGCACGAATGCGCTGAGCTGTTTGCGCCGTTCCTCGACAGACCGCTGCTGGAGATCATGAACCCCGCCCCCGGCGAGCCGGACATGATCGCGCAGATGCGCTACGCGCAGCCCGCACTGTTCGCGCTCGAATATGCCCTCGCGCGGCTGTGGATCGACGCCGACATCACGCCGGCCGTGGTGATGGGTCACAGCCTCGGCGAAGTGACGGCGGCGTGCATCGCCGGGGCGCTCGACCTTGCCGAGGCCGTCGAGCTCGTTGCGATGCGCGGACGGCTGATGCAGGCGACGCCTGACGGCGCGATGGGCGTCGTGTTCGCCGACGCCGCCTTCGTCGAGCGCCGCGTGGCCGGCCAGGAGGTCGTGATCGCGGCCTACAACGGCCCGCAGAATTGCGTGATCTCGGGCGCGCCGGCCGCGGTCGAAGCCGCGCTCGCCGATTTCGCCCGCGAGGGCATCGAGGTCCACCGGCTGCATGTCTCGCGCGCGGGTCACTCGCCGCTGATGGACGGCATGCTGGCGCCGTTCGGCGACACCTGCCGCAGGCTGCATCCGCGGCGGCCGCGGATCAGCATCGTCTCCAACGTCACCGGACGATTGATCGATGACGAGCTGATGGACCCCTTGTACTGGGTGCGCCATGTGCGCCAGCCGGTCCGCTTCCGCGACGGCATCGCGACGGCCGCTGCGCTCGGCGCCAATGTGTTCATCGAGATCGGGCCGCGGCCGGTGCTCACCGGTGTCGCCCGCGATTGCCTTGCCGACAATGCGGTCGCGCTGCTGCCGAGCCTGGTGCCGACGGAGTCCGCGTGGCAGACCCTGTCGCGGGCGGCAGGCGAGCTGTTTGTACGGGGCGCTGAGATCAATTGGCGCAGCCTCGATTGCCGGCCGCCGCGGCGCGTCGCACTGCCGACCACGCCGTTCGAGCGCAAGCGCTACTGGATCGACCCGAGCTCGGACGCAGAACCGCAATCATCCCCACGCGTCGAAGTGCCGACACCCGATCCGGCCACCCTGATCGGTCCGATGATCCCGCTCGCGCTGGACGGAGCGGTTCATGCCACCAGGCTCGGCGGCGGCCGGTGGCCGGCCCTGGAGACGCACCGCATCGGCGAGAGCGCGACGCTGTCGGCGGCGGCGATGCTCGCGATGATGATCGAGGCGCATGGCAGCGGCCCCGGCGGAGCCTGCCCGATCAGCCTCGCGCCGCTGCGCCTGTCGTCGCTGGTCTTTCATCGGCCGCTGCATCTGCCGGATCACGGCGTCGACGTGCAGACCGTGCTGCTGCCGCAGGGCGCCGGGACGAGCCGCGTGCGGATCGCAAGCCGTAACGCTGCGGTGAGCTGGACGGTTCATGCCGAAGCCGAGATCGGCGACGTCGTCGTGGACGGGCTTGGCACGGCGACGGCAGAGCTCGACGCGCTCCGGCATGAACTAACAGACGACACGATCGATCGACTCGCCGAACGGCTGCGTGCCCAAGGCTGCGAGCCGGGCATCTCGATCGCGAGTCTCGCGGCTCTTACGACCGGCCGAGGCGAGGCGCTCGGGCATATCGGCGCCGCCGACGTGCCGCCAGCGCTCGCCAGTGCGATACGGCTGGACGCGGCGCTGCTGGCGGCGCAGGCCGCGCTGCCGGTTGCCATCCCTTGCGGCATTCCGGCCGGATGCGAGCGCATCGACCTGCTCGGGGACATAGGGACCATCGCCTGGTCGCACGCGCGGCTGCGCAGCGTCACGGCCGACGGCAGGGCCGCCGTGGTGGACCTCGATGCCTCCACGGCCGATGGCGCACCGGTGCTGCGCATCAGCGGCCTGACCTTCGTCCGTGCCGTCTCGGCGCGTCCGGCCGAGACCCTCACACGCAACTTGCACGTGGTCGAATGGATCGACGCGCCGCAGCGCAAGCTCCCGCCGCGCCCCGCCGCGTCGATGGTACGGCCGTGGCTGCTGCTGGCCAATCACGCCGCGCAGGCTCTACTGCTCGCGACATCGCTCGGCCGCCGCGGCGTCCGCTGCATCGTCGCGACCGACGATGTCGACGGCTTCCGCCATCTCGACGACGGCGTCGAGGCCGTGATCGATATGCGGGCGTCGTCCGCCGAATTCACGGCCGAAAGCACGCCGGCCGAGCGGCTGACGACGATGGGACCACGCCTGCTCGCATTGTTGCAGCGACTGACCCGGCTCGCGCGACCGCCGAGGCGGCTGTTCTCGCTCAGCCGAAGCGCCATGGCGGCCAGCGCAGAGGACCGGGTCGACGTCGCGCTCGCCGCTTTGCAGGGCCTCCCTCTCGTGCTCGGCCGTGAGCAGACCTGGCTCGGCATGCGGCTGGTCGACATCGACGCCTCGGCCCTGAGCGACGCCGCCTTTGCCGACTGGCTGATCGGCGACCTCAGTGACAGCGCGCCGGCGGAATGGCTGATGGCATGGCGCAACGGCCGCGCGCGCGTGCCGCGGCTCCGCGCGTCCGGCGCAACGGCCGCGACGAGGCCACTGGATCTTACCGGGCGAACCCAGCTGATCGCCGGCGGCGGCGCGCTCGGCGCCGCACTCGCCCGCTGGCTCGCCACCAGCGGCGCCACCCACATCGTGATCGCGAGCCGCTCGGCCGAGGCGGCAGCGCGCGCGCTTGCCGATGAGCTGCGGGCGCAGAACGTCACGGTGATGCTGCGCTCGACCGACCTCGGCCGGCGTGACGAGGTCGGCGCATTGCTCGATGCATGCAGCCGCGACATGCCGCCGCTCGGCGGCATCTTCCACACCGCCGGCAGCCATGATGACGGCGTGATCGAGACCCAGAGCTGGGATCGCATCAGCGCGGTGCTTGCGGCCAAGCTCGACGGCGCCTGGCATCTGCACGAGCGGACCCGCGGCCAGCCGCTCGACCATTTCGTGCTGTTCTCCTCGGCGTTCGGACTGCTGGGTGCTCCCGGCCTCGCCGGCTATGTCGCCGCCAATGCCGGACTGGACGCGCTCGCGCACCATCGCCGCGCGGCAGGGCTCCCGGCGCTCAGCATCAACTGGGGACCATGGTCCGGCCCCGGCATGGTCGGCGCCGGCGAGCGGGCGACGCAGCGTGAATGGACCCGTCAGGGCCTGCGCGAGATGCCGGTCGAAACCTGCCTCGCGGCGCTCGGCGAACTCATCAGAACCGATCTGTCGCAGGCGGCGGTGCTGGACGTCGACTGGGCGAAGTTCGCCAGCGCCTGCGCCGGCGCGCCGCCGGCGCTGGTCGATCCGTTCGTCACGCCGCAGCCCAAGGCGACGGCCGGCGCCGTGCCGTTGCGCGTGGTCCGGCCGGAGCCTTCGGCGGACGACCGGCTGCGGCTGGAGCTTGCGCGCCTGCCGGCGCGCCGCCGCCGTGCCGCGCTCGCCGATCATCTCGCCGATCTGGTCGCCGCGGTGCTCGGCTTCGCTGGTGCTGCCGAGATCGATCGCACGCGCGGCTTCTTCGCGCTCGGCATGGACTCGCTCGCCACGCTGGACCTGCGCAACCGCATCCGCGCCAGCCTTGGCCACCGCATCGAGCAGACCATGCTGTTCAGGCACGGCTCCGTGGACCAGCTCGCAACCTTCCTCGACGCCGAGCTGTTCGATCGGCCGTCAGAGCGGACCGGAGTGCGGGCATGACGCGACGACGCGCCCCCATTGCCATCATCGGCGCCGGCTGCCGCCTGCCGGGAGGCATTGCCGACCTCGACACCTATTGGGATCTGCTCCGCTCCGGCCGCGATGCCATCGGCGAGCTGCCGGCGGGCCGCTGGGACAATGACGCTCTGTTCGATCCCGATCGCCGCGCGCCCGGCCGCACCTATGTGCGGCGCGGCGCCTTTCTCGACGATGTCGACGGCTTCGATCCAGAATTCTTCAACATCAATCCGCGTGAGGCGGCCTCGCTGGACCCGCAGCAGCGGCTGCTGCTGGAGGTCGCATGGGAGGCGATCGAGAATGCCGGCGTGCCCATCGGGACGCTGCGGGGCAGCCGCACCGGCGTGTTCGTCGGCATCGGCCAGCCGCAATATGGACCGCGCGAGCTCTACGGCGGCGATCCCGCGTGCATCGGTCCCTATTCCGGCACGGGCGCCCTGCTCTGCTTCGCGTCGGGACGGCTGTCGCACGAGCTCGGGCTGAACGGACCGAGCCTGTCGCTCGACACCGCCTGCTCCTCCTCGCTGGTGGCGCTGCATCTGGCCTGCCAGAGCCTGGAGAACCGCGAGTGCGACCTCGCACTGGTCGCCGGTGTGCATCTGCATCTGACGCCCCAGGTCACGCTGTTCCTGTCGCGCACCGGCGTGCTCGCGCCGGATGGCCGCAGCAAGGTGTTCTCTGCCGACGCCGACGGCTTCGGCCGCGGCGAGGGCTGCGTCGTGCTCGTGCTGCGCCGGCTGGAGGACGCTGCCGCAGACGACGTGCTCGGCGTGGTGCGCGGCGCCGCGGTCAATCACGACGGACCGGCCAGCGGGCTCACTGTGCCCAACGCAATCGCGCAGGAGCAGGTCATCCGTGACGCCCTGACGGCGGCGGGTGTACCACCGGAGGCGGTCGGCTATGTCGAGACCCACGGCACCGGCACGCGGCTCGGCGACCCGATCGAGCTTGAGTCGCTCGCCGCCGTGTTCAACACGCCGCAGCGCACGACGGAGCTTCCGCTCGGATCGGTCAAGAGCAGCATCGGCCATCTCGAAGCCGCGGCCGGCCTTGCCGGGGTCGTGAAGACGCTGCTGATCCTGAAGCATCAGCAGCTGCCGCCGCAGCCGGGTGTCGGCACGCCGAACCCCGACATTCCCTGGCGCGCCCTGCCATTCACGCTGCCATCGCGTCTCGAGGACGCGCGCGCCGAGTTGCGCTTTGCCGGCATCAGCTCATTCGGCATGAGCGGCACCAATGCGCATGTCGTCGTGGAGCGTTCAGATCCCAGGTCGGAAGCGGAGCCCGTCTCAGTTGCGCATGCGTCGACGCTGCTGTTGTCGGCGCAAGGACCGCAAGGGCTGACGCTGCTGGCCGGTGCGATGCGCGACCGGCTCCAGGGCGTCAACCAGAATGAATTCGCCGGCATTTGTTCGAGTATGCTTCGGCACAGGACGCCATTGCGGCACCGGCTCGCCATCGTCACTGATCAGCCTGACCAGGCGCGAGCCGCGCTCGATGCAGCCGTCTCGGGCAGTCGGCATCCGGCGCTGCTGATCGGCGAGGCCAGCCGCCGCAGCGGACGCGCGGTCGCATTCCTCTTCACCGGCCAGGGCGCGCAGCGCCCGGCGATGGCGCGCGCGCTGCACGGCTCCGAGCCGGTGTTCCGCGACAGCATCGAGCGCTCGATCGCGCTGGCCGCGCGCGAGTTCGACGTGCCGCTGCGTGATCTCCTGCTCGGCGACGTCGACCCCGCACAACTGCGGCGCACCGGCTGGGCACAGCCGGCGCTGTTCGCATTCGGACTTGCATTGGCCGAGCTGTGGCGCGCCTGGGGCGTGGCGCCGGATGTCGTGCTCGGCCATAGCCTGGGCGAGTATACTGCGGCCTGCGTCGCCGGCGCCTTCAGCCCTGAAGACGGCTTGCGCCTGGTGTGCCGGCGCGCGGCCCTGATGCAGTCGCTGCCCGAGGGCGGCGCCATGGCGGCGGTGCGCGCCGATGCCGGGCGGCTCGGCGCGCTGGTGCAGCGCTATGGCGGCGAGGTCGAGATCACGGCGACGAATGCGCCGCGCAGCGTGACCATCGCGGGGCCGACGCGGGCGATCGACGATGTCATCGCGCGCTGCGGCCGCGACGGCGTGGCCGCGCAGCGCCTCGACGTCTCCCACGCCTTCCATTCGCAGGCGATGGAGCCGATCCTTCCGGCGCTGCGGCAAGCAGTGTCCGAGGTCCGGTTCATGACGCCGGCCGTCGAGCTGATCAGCAATCTCACCGGCGCCGCCGTGAACGCCGACGACATCGCTGATCCCGAGCGCTGGTGCCGGCACACGCGCGAGCGCGTGCGTTTCGAGGACAGCCTGCGGCAGCTCGCGGAGCGCGACGTCACGGCCGTCATCGAGATCGGCCCGCAGCCGGCCCTGATCGGACTCGGCCGCCAGACCCTGCCCGATGCGGACATCTTGTGGCTGCCGAGCGTTGCGCCCGGCGCCGCCGATGCCTGGCAGATGCGCCATTCGCTGGCCGCGCTCGCCGTCGACGGATCGGCGGCCGATGTCGCAGCCAGCCAGCCTCCGGCGCCACGCGTGCCGCTGCCCAATACGCCGTTCAACCGGCGGCCGATCCGCCTGGCGCCCGCGGCCGCGCCGGCCACGCCGGCACCGAACAACACGCGGGTGATCGGCCGCAGGCTCGCGCTGCCACAGTCGCATGGCGAGGCGCGGTTCGAGACGGAGCTCGCCGGACGCGATCCGTTCCTCATCGAGCACCGCGTGTTCGGCGAGGTCATCGTGCCCGCCGCCTGGCATCTCGCCATGATCTTCACCGGCCTGCGGACACTGTCTGCAGCCGGCCCGCTGACCTTGCGCGACGTGACCCTGGTGCAGGCCGCGCATCTGCCGCCGCAGGGCATCGTCATGCAGCTCGTGCTGACGCCGGAGCCTGGCGGCCATCGCATCCGCCTCATCAGCCGGCGCGCCGATTCCGATCCGTTCGACGACGAGGCCTGGACCACCCACGTCACCGGTCGCGCCGATCTGCCTCTCAGCGCTCCCCGCGATTGGGAGCGGCACGGCGGCGCGCCAGCTCGATCCGGCGCGCTCGATGGTAGAGCATTCTACGACGACCTCGTGGCACAGGGCTTCGACCTCGGACCGTCGTTTCAATGGGCCGATGCGATCCACTGCGATGGCCGCGAGCTGACAGCCGAGCTGCGGCGTCCCGCGCATCTGGTCGATGTCACGGATGCCATCATTCATCCCGGGCTGCTGGACAGCTCGTTCCAACTGCTCAGCCGCTTCTGGGACCGCCGCGACACCGACATCGCGTACCTGCCCTTCCGCATCGATCAGCTTCGCCTGTGGCCGCAGCGCATCGATGCCGCGCTGGGGTGCGTCGCCTGGCGCGAAGACGGTCTGAGCGCTTCGGGAAATTCTCCGACAGCGGGCGTGCAGCTGATGATGGGCGACACGCCGCTGCTCGAAGCCAGCGGCTTCGTGTTCCGCGCCGCCAGCCGGCGCGTGCTGACCGGCGATACCGCGGCCGCATCCGGCAGAGCACCAATCAAGGCTGCGTCCCCGACATCAGCGATGATCTCCGTTGCGGGGCGCCATGCCACCGACCGCAGCCGCGCCGCGATCGAGCGGCATCTGCGCGAGCTGCTCGGCCATGTTCTTGGACTGGCCGATGCCGATACGATCGCGCCGCGGACGCGGCTGTTCGATCTCGGCCTGGATTCTCTTGCCGCCCTGGAGCTGCGCGAAGATCTCGGCGAGCGGCTGGGGGCGCCGCTGCATGCCACCCTGCTGTTCGACTATCCGACCATCGAGGCGCTGCTCGACCATCTCGGCGGCCTGTTTGTGGATCCCGCTGCACAGTCCGCACCTGCCATGCCTCAACCGGTCGCGACGGCCGAGATCGACGATCTGTCCGAGGAAGAGGCCGAGCTGTTGCTGCGTCAGGAACTGGAGCGACTGCAATGACGTCATCTCGCCATGATCAGCCGGTGATCGCGACCTATGATGCCGCCGATCTGCCCGCACGCCGGGACGAATTGCTCGAGCGCCGCCAGCCGGCGGTCATCTCCGGCCTGTTCAAGGGACAATTGCTCGGCGAGCTGACCGACGCGCAGAAGGTGCGCGAGGCGCTCGGCGACCTCCAGGTCATGATCGGCGTCAACTACATCGATGCGCATCTCGCCAACATCCGCAACTTCGTGCAGGGCAGCGGCGCCCCGATCGCAATCGACAAGAAGCCGGGCCTGCTGCGCGACTATCTCGATCTGATCGAGCGCGAGCCCACGACGCGCGCGCTCACCAGCGAGCAGCCGACGCCCGAGAGAATCCTGGACGATTGCAATCTCGGTGCGGTCGGAATCGAGAAGGTGCATGGCGGCTACGGCAATCCGCTCGCGCAGCGCAGCGCGAGCGAGGCGCATTCGCTGATGTTCGTCGCCAATGCCGGCAACGCCTCCGATCTCCACACCGACTGGGACGGCCGCGACGTCCTGCTGCATCAGGTGTTCGGCCGCAAGCGCATCGTGCTGTTTCCGCCGAAATCCGGCTTCAAGCTGTTTCCCATCGACATCTTCTCGACCGTCGCGGTCAACGCGATGGACGATGCCGAGCGTGCGGCGCTGATCGCCTATGCCGGCGGCGTCGAGGTCGTGGTCGAGGCCGGCGAGACCATCCTGATGCCGGCGTTCTGGTGGCATCACGTCGGCTATGTCGATGCCGCGATGTCGGTGAGCTTCCGTTTCGGCGGCGTAACCGATCCCGACGCGGTCGCCCTGATCGGCAGCGTGCACCGCGATTGCCACATCCAGAACATCGTCGCCGGCACGTTGGATCCACGCCGTGCGGAGGCGAGCAAGGCCGCCGCGCGGCGGCTGCGCGCGGCTGCGGCCGAACCGGCGCCGAGCGCACGCGAGAAGTACCGTGCGATGCGCATACTCGCCGCCGAATGCTATCGCAGCACGCTGCTTCCGGGCGAGCACGCGCCGGCCGAGCCGGTGATCACCGCCGAGGACTTCCTCGATGGCGCGCTGTGCGCCTTCTACCGGCGCCCGCCCAAGGGCCCCGCCTGGCGCCAGCGCCTCTGGCAGAAGCGAGAGGCTTTCAACGAGGCCATCCGCCGCTTCGGCCGGCGGCTGGCCTATCAGGCGTGACGCAGCGATGGTCATGAGCAGTCCAGAGCCCAGAGACCCATCCCTCATCAAGCAGGCGCTGCTGACGATCCGCCGCCTCGAGGCGGAGATCGCGCGCCTCAAGACGCCGGCGCCGATCGCGATTGTCGGCATGGCCTGCCGCCTGCCCGGCGCCGGTACGCCCGCGGAGCTGTGGGACAGTCTCGCCAATGGACGTGACGCAGTGACCGAGACGCCACGGGATCGCTGGGACAACGCCCGCCTCGTCGATCCGGATCCCGCCACGCCGGGGCACATGACCGCGCGCCACGGCGCGTTCTGCGCAGGCGTCGATCGCTTCGATGCCGACTTCTTCAACATCGCGCCGCGCGAAGCCCACGCCATGGATCCGCAGCAGCGTGTCCTGCTCGAGGTGAGCTGGGAGGCGCTGGAGCGCGCCAACCAGGATCCGACCGCGCTCTACGGCAGCCCCGCCGGCGTGTTCATGGGTCTCGGCACTTTCGACTACGCAACGCTGCAGGCGGCGCCCGAGGATCGCGACCGCGTCGGGCCCTATCATGTCAGCGGCACGGTGCTCAGCGTGGCCGCCGGCCGCCTGTCCTATGCCCTCGGCCTCACCGGTCCGAGCATGACCATCGACACCGCCTGCTCGTCGTCGCTGGTCGCGATCCACCAGGCCTGCCGCAGCCTGCAGCAGAACGAATGCAGCCTCGCGCTCGCCGGCGGCGTCGGGTTGATCCTCAGCCCGGTCCCAAGCATCGCCTTCTCCAAGGCGCACATGCTGTCGCCGCGCGGGCGCTGCCGCACGTTCGACGCCGGCGCCGACGGCTATGTCCGTGGCGAGGGCTGCGGCGTCGTGGTGCTGAAGCGTCTCGCCGATGCCGAGGCCGATGGCGACACCATCCTCGGCATCATCAGAGGCAGCGCCGTCAACCAGGACGGCGCCAGCGGCGGCCTGACCGTGCCGAGCGGAGCCGCGCAGGAAGCCGTCATGCGCGAAGCACTTGGCCGCGCGTGCCTCGCTGCGTCCGACGTTGCCTATGTCGAGGCTCATGGCACCGGCACGCCGCTCGGCGATCCCATCGAGCTGCGGGCGATCGGCCGTGTCTATGCCACCGAGCGCAGTGAGCCGCTGCTCGTTGGATCGCTGAAGACCAATTTCGGACATCTGGAAGCCGCGGCCGGCGTTGCCGGGCTGATGAAGACCGTTCTCAGTCTGCGGAACGGCATCGTGCCGCCGCATCTGCACTTCGAGACGCCCAATCCGAACATCGACTGGGATCACTACCGGCTTGCAGTGCCGCGCAAGCCGACGCCCTTGCCGCCGGGCCGACGCGTCGCCGCCGTCAGCGCCTTCGGCTTCTCCGGAACCAACGCCCATCTCGTCATCGAGGTGCCCGTGCCCGCGGATGTGCCGGCCATTCCGGCGCCTTGCGGCGACGAGCTGCTGGTGATCTCGGCAAAGTCCGCCGCGGCGCTGCGCGAGCAGGCCGAGCAGCACGCGGGTCTGCTGGACGCATTGCCGGCGGCCGAGCTCCGCGATTATTGTGCGACAGCCGCGACCTGCCGCGGCGCGTTCGGGCATCGCCTCACGGCGATCGCATCCGAGCCCAGCGAGTTCGCGCGGCAGCTACGCGCCTTTGCACGCGGTGACGCCACCTCGCAGGCCGCTTCCGCGGTCGCTCACAGCGTGAGTGGCGACGGCGAACGAACAACCGACCGCCACGCCGCCGCTGCGGCGTTCCTCGCGGGCCGCAGCGTCGACTGGTCGATGCTCTGGCCGCGGCAGAGCTGGCGCAAGCGCGATGTCGCCACCACGGCGTTCCAGCGGCAGCGTTATTGGTTCGACCTCGCAAGCGGCACGCCCCGCTCTCTGATCGGCGCTCTCGTCCGCTCGGCCGCGCTCGACGCGACCTTGTTTCATTTCCGGCTTGGCCCTTCGCTGCAGCCGCTGCTTGACGATCACGAGGTGCAGGGCGCGATCGTTGTCGCCGGCGCCGTATGGATTGCGGCCGCCCGCGAGGCGGCCATGCGCCTCGGCGTCAGCGGCCTCAGCGACATCAGGCTGCCACAGCCCCTCACGCTGCCGCCTGGCGCTGACGTGGAGGTGGAAATCGCCGTCACTGATGGCGATGCCGATGGCGGCCAGCTCAAACTGATGGGCCGTGCCGCTAATGAGTCGGCATGGCGGCGGTGCCTGACAGCGCGCTTGCAGGACGTCAGCGGGGCTGCGCCCGCGAGCGATCTCGCTGCGCTCCGCGGCGCTTGCCCCGACGCGCTCGATGTCGTCGCGCTCTATGCGCGCGCCCGCCGGTTCGGGATCGCGCTCGGCCCGCGCTTTCGCCATCTGCAGCAGGTCTGGCGCGGCCGAGACCAGGCCCTGGCGCGCTGCGCGCCACTCGATCATCTCACCGCGGATGAAGCAGGTCCGCTGCATCCTGGCTTGATCGATGCGGGCTTTCAATTGCTGCTCGCGGCGCTCGGCGACGACTACAATGCGCCGATCGTCCCGGTGCGTTGCGCCGGCCTGCGATGGACGGGTGGTCCGGACCAGGCGACCGGCTGGTGGCACATGCGCCTGACGCGCCGCGATGCCGACAGCGTCACCGCCGACCTGCGCCTGCTCTCGGACACGGGCGATACGCGGCTCGTGATCGAAGGCTTCGAAGCGCGCGCCATGCCGGCCGACTGGCTGGCCCACGCGGATGCCGCGCCCGACGCCTGGTTCATCGCCGAGCATTGGCGCGCGCAGCGGCTGCACCGGCCCGCCGTCCGCAAGATCGCGGCATCGGTTGCCGCGACAGGCGAACGTCTCGCGGCAACGCCGGCCTACGTCGCCTATCGCGACGGCCAACGGCTGCTCGATGAGGTCAGCCTTTGCTATGCCGCCGGCGCGCTCCATGCGCTCGGCTGGCGCCGTCACCTCGCGCTCGACGGCTCGGTGGAGACGATCGCGGCGCGCTTCGGCATTGCTTCGAACCAGCGCGCCCTGCTCGCGCGCATGCTGTCGATGTTGGCGGAGGCCGGCCTCATCGCCACGACATCCACCGGCTTTGTCGATCGGCCCGACCGGCCGCTGCCGCCGCGCGCGCCCGCCAATTTGCCCGACATCTCGATCGCCGCCGAGTGGCGGCTGCTGTCGCGTTGCGGACCCCGGCTGCACGAGGTGCTCACCGGCAAGCTCGATCCGCTCGAATTGCTGTCGCCCGCCGGCGATCCGCGCCAGCTCGCTGAGCTCTATTCTGAGCCGTTGCCGACGCGCTGTATGAACACGCTGCTGAAGCAGGCGCTGGCGTCCTGGGCCGAACAGGCAGCCCCCGGTCAGATCCAGGTCCTGGAGATCGGTGCCGGGACCGGAGCGACCACGGCCGCCGTGCTCGATGCGCTGCCCAGAGATGCCACACGCTACGTGTTCACCGACATCGGCACCGTGTTCCTGACCGATGCACGCGACCGCTTCGGCGAGCAGATCGAGACGAAGCGTCTCGATATCGAAGCGGAGCCAGCGAGCCAGGGTCTCACGCTGCGAAGCTTCGACATCGTGGTCGCCGCCAACGTGCTGCATGCGACGCGAGACCTTGCCGTCACGCTCGCCCACGCGCGCCAGTTGCTGGCGCCTGGCGGTCTGCTGGTGCTCGTCGAAGCGGTGACGCCGCAGCGCTGGCTCGATCTGACCTTCGGCATGACCGACGGCTGGTGGCGCTTCGATGACGACCGGCGCAAGACCGGCCATGCTTTGCTCGACATCGCCGGCTGGGGCCGGATGCTCACACGACACGGCTTCGACGAGATCTCACCGCTGCTTGGCGCAGAGCCGTTCGGTCAGACCGTCATCCTCGCGCGCGCCGGCCATGTCGTTGCCGAAAGCGAATGGCTTCTCGTGGCCGACGAGGGAGGTGAGGCGGCACGGCTGGCGCAGGTGCTGGCCGAAGCCGGCGCGCAATGCAGCCTGCTGCAACCACCCGAGCTGCATCGCCGCGCGGCCGAAGCGACGGGCCGCGTTCACGTTGTCGACTGCACGGCGCTGGATGCGGCCGGCGCTCCCGACGTCGCAGTCGAAACCATGCGCGCGGCGATCCTCGACACGACGGCGCGCAGTCTCGCCACCTTGCAGCTTGCTGCAAGCCTGTCCTCGCCCGCGCGCGTCAGCATCCTGACCCGCGGTGCGATCGCTGCATCACCGGGCGACCAGGTCGATGGTCTGGTCGCAGCCTCGCTGCCGGGGCTGATGAAAGTGGCAGCGCTCGAGCTGCCGAATCTGGCCGCACGACTGATCGATATCGACGCCAGCACGACCAGCGCCGATCTGCTGGCCGCGCTCGATTGCGACGAGGGAGAAACGCTTCAGGCGGTCCGCAACGGGCGCCGTTTCGTGCCGCGGATTGCGCCAGCCCCGCCGAAGCGGACCGAGGGTTCGCCCGCCACACTTTCGTTCGACGGCATCCAGCTGATCACCGGCGGCTATGGCGGTCTTGGCCTGGCGCTCGCGGAAGCGCTGATCGCGAAGGGCGCGCGCAACATCGCGCTGCTTGGTCGCCGCCCGCCCGATGAGACCATTGCGCGGCGTCTCGCAGGCTGGAGCGCCGCGGGAATCCAGATCCATGCGCTGGTGGCCGACGTCGCGAGCGAGCATGCAATGCAGTCGGTGCTCTCTTCATTGCCCGCCGACGTCCCCATCCGCGGCGTGTTTCACGCGGCCGGCGTGCTCGACGATGCGCTGTTGACTGAACAGTCGCCGGGGCGGCTGGCCCTGGCGTTCGATCCCAAAGTGGCCGGCGCGTTGGTGCTGCATCGGCTGTTTGCGCAGCATGACCTCGGCTGCTTCGTACTGTTCTCCTCCGCCGCATCGCTGCTCGGCTCGGCCGGACAGGCCAGCCATGCTGCCGCCAATGCCTGGCTCGATGCGCTGGCCGCCCATCGGCGTGCGCGTGGGCTTGCCGCAATCAGCATCAACTGGGGCGCCTGGTCGGAGACCGGCGTCGTGGCCGAACACGACCATCAAGGCAATCTGCAGCGCCTCGGCATCGGCGGGATCCGCACCGCGCAAGGTCTCGACGCGCTCTGGCGCATCCTGAAAGCCAATCCGGCGCAGATCGGCGTGGTGCCGCTCGATGTCGATCGCTTCCTGGAGCGCCGCCCGGCGGCGCCTCAACTCGCGGAGCTGCGTGCCGGCCGCGAGCGGCACGTTCCAGCAAAGGCTCGGACGGAGATTGCGGAGCCACGTCCTTCGGATGAGACGCTGCTTGCCGGGGTCCTGGCCGATCTCGCCCGGTCGCTCGGGCGTGATGCAGGCGATGGCATCGATCCCGACCGGCGCTTCGCGGAGCTTGGCCTGGACTCCCTGAGCGGCCTCGACCTGCGCAACCGCCTGCAGGGCCGCACCGGCATCCGCCTGCCGGCCACCGTGATCTTCGACCATCCGACACCGCGGCTGCTCGCATCGCATCTCGAAACGATGCGGGCGGATGCGCCTTCCGCCGAGCCCGTTCCGGCAGGCGACACGCCAATCCTGTCCGACGGCGAGCTCGATGCCCTGTCGGAGGACGAACTCGATGCGCTGATCGACATGCTCGCTGCGGAGGGCACCGGCCGTGACTGACAACAATGCCATCAGACTGAGCCCGTCGCGGACCGGGACCGGGATGCCGGATCAGCCTTGCGGACCACAGCTCCATCTGTCCACCCGTGCCGTTCAAGCAACCGCAGAGCGGCAGACTCCGCAGCCCGCGATCCAGCCGGCCTCGACGGTGTTCTTCGACACTGTCGAGACCCTGCACGAAGCCGAGGCCAATCCGTTCGACGTGTTCTTCTATGGCGGCATGGGCACGCCCGCCGTCAGCAGGATCGAGACGGCGGTCGCCCAGCTCGAGCTCGGCGAACGCGCCATCCTGGTGTCGAGCGGCAGCGCCGCGGTGACCGCGGCCCTGATCGCCTTCGCCCGCGCCGGCCAGCATCTCCTCGTCGCCGACACCGTCGCGTCGAGCACCCGCCGGTTCTGCGAGACCGTGCTGCGCGGCCTTGGCGTCGAGATCGAGTTCTACGATCCGGCCGCCGGCGCCGACATCGCCCGGCTGCTGCGGCCGGGGACCTGCGCGGTCTATATGGAATCGCCGGGCTCGCTGTCGCTGGAGATGCAGGACGTACCCGCCATCGCGGCTGCGGCGCGATCGCACGGCGTCATCACCATTCTCGACAACAGCTGGGGCGCGTTCGGCGCGTTCCGGCCGTTCGAGCACGGTGTCGACGTGGTCGTGGTGTCGCTCGGCAAGCAGGCGGCGGGCCATGCCGACCTGATGCTCGGCGCCCTCGTCACCTCGCACCGCCATGCCGCGCGGCTGAAGGACATCGCCGTGCAGCTCGGGCACGTACCCGGCGCGCTGGAGTCGTATCTGGCGCTGCGCGGCCTGCGCAGCCTGCCATTGCGCGGCGAGCGCCAGCTACGCACCACGATCGAGCTCGGCCGCTGGTTCGCCGCACGCGCGGACGTGCGCCGCGTGCTGTGCCCGGCACTGCCTGGCGCGCCGGGGCACGAGCTGTGGCGGCGCGACTGCAGGAGCGCAGCCGGACTGCTGACGATCGCCTTCGCCGCCGAGGCCCGCGACGACGTCATCGCCGCCATCAACCGCCTCGCTCTGAGCCGGCTCGGCTTCGGCTGGGGCGGCGCCGAGAGCCTCGTGCTGCCGATCCTGGAGCCGCCGCCGCGGCAGTTCGCCAAACAGCCGGCGGATGAATTCTGGGTGCGGCTCTCGACCGGCCTCGAGGAGGCTGCCGATCTGATCGCCGACTGGTCGCGCGCACTCGATGGAGGCGCGTAGCGGTCACGCGCCGAGGTCGGCTAGGCTGCCGCCCTGCTCGAAATGATCGAGGAAGATGCCGCCGAGCACGCGCGTGGTGGTCATCGCCGTCAGCGAGAACACCGCGATCCCGTACAGGTTGGCGCCGGGCACCACACGACTCAGCGCCGCCGTGGTCAGGCCGCCCGCGACCACAGGCGCCGCAGCCGCCATCAGGCTGGCGACGATCGGGCGCGCCTGATCGTATTGGAACGGCACGCTGTACTCCTCGGCGAGCTTCTTCAGCATATGCAGCACGATCAGCCCGACCCCGACGGGGCCGGCGAAGGGAATCGGGATCAGCCCACCCGCGGCGGCATAGGCGGCATAGCGCTCGACGATAAGCTGGCCGCGCTGCCGGTGCGGCGGCACGACCGCCGACGACACGCCGGACACCAGCGCCGGCGCGATCACCTCGTCGACCGGGTCCGAACCGGCATCCGCAGGCGCCGCCTTGGCCTTCACGCTCTTGCCCTCGGCGACCTGCGCGTCGTCGCCATCAGCAGCGCCGGTGCCGCGCATCTCCCCCATGGTCCGGCCGACCGCCTTCGGCAGCTTGCGGCTCATGCCGCGGCCTCGTGGAGGAACAGACGATCGATCTCGTCGGCGATCGCCGCGATGTCCTGCGCCGCGCGCCCGCCCTCGTCGATCAGATCCGGCGTGGCGCCATACAGCGCGGCTTCCGGATAGGCGACGCGGTTCTGCATCTCGCTGTCGAGCAGCGGGAAGCCGGCCTTCATGATCTCCGCACGGATGTGCTTGGCGATCACGGACTCCCGCGTCGTCTGCGTCAGCAGGCAGCGGAACAGCGGCCGCCAGCCCTTGATGCCGTTGACCAGGATCGCAAGCGTGTCGAGCATGGCATCGACATCCAGCGGCGACGGCTTCACCGGAACGATCACGAGATCGGCCGCGGCCAAGGCGCCGAGCGTCGAGGGCGTGCGGAACCCCGGCGTGTCGATGATCACCAGCGCCGATTTTGCGAGCTCCTTGGCGGTGCGCCAAACGCCTTCGGTGGCATCCTCGACGACGCGCAGGCCGGCGAGCGCACGCTCCCGCTCGGCGAGCCGCACCACCGATCGCTGCGGATCGGCATCGACCAGCACCACCCTGCGCCCGGCGAGGTGCCAATGCACCGCTAGGCAGGTCGCGACCGTACTCTTGCCGCTCCCACCCTTCAGCGTGGCCAGCGTGATGATCCGATTAGTCATGTCAGCTCACCCCGGGAGCCCATGCGCGTATCAGGATAGGAGCATAATGCGATGCAAGTCGATTCTGCCATAACTCCTCGGCTTGTCCAACGCGCCCCCTGCCGCTGTCCCCCGCCCCATGCATCGCCTGGCCGAAATGCGCACCAGCGGGCAGCTTTCGCTTGACGGCGGCGGGCTGCGACGGGACTTATCCAGTCCCTCTGTCCGTCGAAGAAGTGCGTTGCCATGGCCGCCGATCCGCTCTCGATCCTCAAGACCGTGTTCGGCTATGACAGTTTCCGCGGACGGCAGCGCGACATCGTCGAGCACGTGATCGCCGGCCATAACGCCTTCGTGCTGATGCCGACCGGCGGCGGCAAGTCGTTGTGCTACCAGATTCCGGCGCTGGCGCGTCCCGGCCTCGGGCTGATCATCTCGCCGCTGATCGCGCTGATGGAGGACCAGGTCGCGGCGCTCCGGCAGGCCGGCGTGAAGGCCGCGGCGCTCAACTCGCGGCTCTGGGGCGCGGAGAAGGATCTGCTGTGGCAGGACATCGAGCGCGGCGAGCTCGACCTGCTCTACATGGCGCCGGAGACGCTGCTCAAGCCCGAGAACCTCGAGCGCCTCAAGACCGCGCAATTGTCGCTGATCGCGATCGACGAGGCGCATTGCGTTTCGCAATGGGGCCATGACTTCCGGCCCGAATACCGCGCCCTCGACTGCCTCGCCGGGCTGTTCCCCACCATACCGCGCATCGCGCTCACCGCCACGGCCGATGCGCCGACCCGCGCCGAGATCGTCGAGCATCTCGCCATCGGCGACGGCAACAGCTTCATCGCCGGCTTCGACCGGCCGAACATCCGCTATGGCGCGGCCGAGAAGGTCAACAGCATGCAGCAGATGCTGGCCTTCCTTAAATCGCGCGAGGGCGAGAGCGGTATCGTCTATTGTCTGTCGAAGCGCAAGACCGAGGAGGTCGCGGCCTCGCTCAGCGATCACGGCTTCCCGGCGCTGCCCTATCATGCCGGCATGGAGATGAAGGCGCGGGAGAAGAATCAGCGCCGCTTCCAGCTTGAGCAGGGCCTGATCATGGTTGCCACCATCGCCTTCGGCATGGGCATCGACAAGCCCGACGTGCGCTTCGTTGTTCATGCCGACCTGCCCTCCAGCATCGAGGCCTACTATCAGGAGACCGGCCGCGCCGGGCGCGACGGGCTGCCCTCCGAGACACTGATGCTGTACGGCGCCGAGGACATCGCGCTGCGCCGCCGCTTCATCGACGAGTCCGACGCGCCCGATGCGCGCAAGCGCACCGAGCGCCGCAAGCTCGACGCGCTGCTCGGCTTCGCCGAGACCTGCCAGTGCCGCCGCCAGGTGCTGCTGCGCTATTTCGGCGACGATTGCGCGCCGTGCGGCAATTGCGATATCTGCCTCGATCCGCCGGAGACCTTCGACGGCACCATCGCCGCGCAGAAGCTCCTGTCCTGCATCCACCGCACCGGAGAGCGCTTCGGCCAGGCGCATGTCGTCGCGGTGCTGCTCGGCGAGAGCGACGAGCGCATCGAGCGGCTCGGCCATGACAAGCTCTCGACCTTCGGCATCGGCAAGGAGCACGATCGCAACGCCTGGCGCTCGATCGTCCGCCAGCTCGTCGCCCACGGCCTGATCAGCGTCGACGTCGCCGGCCATGGCGGCCTGTCGATCTCGCCCGAAGGCCGCCAGTTCCTGCGCGACAGGCCGCAGCTCAGCCTGCGCGTGCTGAAGAAGGCGAAGCGCGACCGCAAGGCCCGGGAGCGGCAGACTGCCGCGGCGTTTCCCGACATCGATCGCGACCTGTTCGACAAGCTGCGCGTGCGGCGGATGGAGCTCGCCAAGGCGCAGAACGTCCCGCCCTACGTCATCTTCCACGACAAGACGCTGGCCGAGATGGCGGCCCGCCATCCACGCTCCGTCGCGGAGCTCGCCAGCATCCCCGGCGCCGGCACGGTCAAGCTCGCGCGCTACGGCGAGGCCTTCGTGGCGGTCATCAACGCGCATGATGCGGGCGATTGAGACCGGCGGCACGTTCGCTGGGCGCGCGCAAGGTTCCTCTCTACCAAGTTCACGGCGGCATTCGAGGTTGCGCAGGGATGGTCATGGTCAGATGCGCCGCTGCATCGACGCGGGTTGGAGATCCTGCTCGCAGCGACAGCTCTTCTGCGCCCTCTCCCGCAGGATCTGCGAAACCATCCGCTCCGTCCCGGTCAGGCCAGTCAGGATCGTCGCACCGACCGCCATGCCTGATCTCAATCCGGTGGGCATCGCCGCCCTCGGCAGGCGGATCTTCAGCGCGATCCGGTCCTCGTCGTCCGAGCCGGACGACGCGCCGATCAGCTCGGCGTCCGCAACATGTCCATACAGTCGGATGGAAGGCAGGCCCGGCACGTCGATCGTGACCGCCTGTCCGATCGCGACATAGGTGATCTCGGAGACCGCGAGGGCAGCGATGATATCGGGCTCGCCCGGCGTGACCACGGCCATCAACGACCGATCTGCCGTCACGACGTCCCCGACATGGAGACCGCCTGCGGCCACGACGCCGGCGACGGGAGCGATGACGTCGTTCAGCGCGACCGTCGCGGCGCGCTCGTCCCGGTGCTCGATCCGTGCCAGAACCTGTCCCGCAACGATCTCCTGATTGTCGGTCACGAGCAGGTCCCTGACCCGGCCGGACACCGCCGACCTGACCGGGACTTCGTTCATCCTGACATAGGCGTCATCGGTGTGGACGAGATACTGGCCGACGGTCACATATTCGACCATCCATGGCAGCGCGACGAGCATTCCGATCATCAGGCCGAGCCCGGCGAGCGGCCACAGCGCACGTCCAGCGGACCCTCTGGGTGTGGCGCGCGGGTCCGCCGGCGAACGCTCCTTATGCACAATGCCCGGCCGGGATCCGCCCGGCGCTTGCTGTCCGTCCACCGTTCGCTCCTCACGACCACGGCATCGGGCGCGTTTGCTGCCTCGGCGCCGTCCTCGTGACGTGAGGGTCGCGCCCACCGGATGCTCGTGACGCCGATGTGGCGGCTCGCAGGCCGGTTGATAATGGCGCCTGGACCGAATTGGGTCTTCAATTTCTCGAAACAATGCCCGCATCGACGGCACCGCGACGCCACCTCACAGCTCGACACGAGACGGCGGTGACGGCCGCGGCGGAAGCGACCGGCGCAATCCACGATTTCCGACAGGCGTGTCGCCTTCCCTAATCGTCCGAGTGAGGCAGCATGCGAAGCAGCGTCCGGTCCCGGAAGATCCAGTGATGGATCAGCGCAGCGGCCGCATGCATTGCGGCCACGATGACAAGGGTGTGGGCGAGAATTTCATGCACTTCCTTGACGTTGTGAGCAAACGCGCGATCCTTGGGCCAGGGCGACGCGATCTCGGCGATGCCAAACAGCGGCAAGGACTCACCGCGCGCAAACTGCAACACGATGCCAATGACGGGCACGGCAAAGAGCAGCGCATAGAGAACGTAGTGCGCGAAACGCGCGGCCGGATCCTGCCACTTTCCCATCCATGTGGCGAATTCGGTCGCTTCCGGCGGCGGAGATGGATCGGCCAGCCGCCAAGCCAGGCGCACCACCAGAAGCATGAGGATCGCGATCCCGGCCGTCACATGGACGAGCAGGCCGGACTCGCGCGGCGCGCCCTTGGGCAGCACGTCACCGAACACCCCAAGCGCCCAGGCGACGGCCACGAGAACGACCGTCAGCCAATGCAGCGTCTGCGGAATCGCGCCGTAGTCCCTCGTCGAGTTGAAGAGCTGCATCTCAGACCTCTGTTAGCAAAAGATGCTCCTGGCGCGACCGTCCCTCGTTGATGTGGATCAAGCCCTTGCAGGTCTGGGTGCTCAGACCGGCGGGACGAGTGCCAGCTCTGCATCGGCCATGACATAGCGGACGTAGCGGTAGTCGCGGATGAAGCTGATCTTGCCGTCGCGCCAGCTCAGCCACATGAAGTAGCTGGGCTGCGGATCGCCCGGGCGTTCGAACACGGCGATCACTTCCCGGCCCTCCAGCCGGGCCGGCGCCAGCCAGACGCCGTCCATCCCGGCATAGATGCTGAAGAACATCCCGACATCGGCCGAGCCGACACGGACGGGATGAGTGGACTGGTGCAGTTTGACGTCGTGCGCCAGCAGCGCACGCAGGCCGTCCCAATCACGCCGGTTGAACAGGCTGACATAGCGTGTCACCGCATCGGAGGCGGGTCTCGCCGCCGGCCGTGCCTCGGCCAGAGCGTTGATCTCGGAGAGCCGCGCCCGGGCGCGGGCGAGATGCGCCTTCACCGAGTCCACCGTCAGGCCGAGCAGCGCCGCGATGTCGGCGAGCGGCTCGTCGAGCACGTCCTTCAGAACCAGGACGCTGCGCTGAGGGATCGGAAGCTCCGCGAAGCGCGACACCGCGGTCCGCACCGCCTCCTCGCGCATCATCATCTCCATGGCATCGGGCACGGTGTCGTCGGCGACGCCGTCGGCCGCCTCCATCGGTTCGGCAGCCCGGATCACACGGCTGCGCAGCAAGTCGAGCGCCCGGTTGTGCGCGACCCGGAACAGCCAGGCGCGCAGCATCGCGACGTCGCGCATCTCGTTCACCGCGACGAGCGCTTTTGTCAGTGTGTCCTGCACGACGTCCTCGCCGTCGATCACAGAGCCCATCAGGCGCGCGCAATAGCGATGCAGCTCCGGCCGCAGCTGCTCCGCCAGGGCCACGAGCTCGGCGCTGCGCACGCCGGGCGAAGCATGTCCGCCGTCACTCAAGCTGCCGCTCCTTCCATCACCGTCACGCCGTCGTCGCCGTTCAGACCGAACACGACACCATCGGCGAAGCGCTGGTCCTCCAGCACGGAGACGACGCGGTCGCCGAACGCGCGCGGCGGCATCGGCGCGCCGAAACGGGCAACGAACGCTTCCGGCGTAATGCCCATCGCGCCCGCATAGGCGCCCGCGGCCGTATCCCCTACTCCCGTGCCGAGGATCATCATGCGCGGCACGATCGCCTGGAAGCGGATGCCGAGCCTGTCGTCCTGCGACACGCCGTTGGCGTATTTCGCCATGAACCAGAGCATGCGCTTGGCGCCGCCATAGCCGCCTGACATCTGTGAACCGCCCACCGCCGCGCCGCTCGATCCGACCAGGACGCGGCTTCCTGATTTCAGGGGGAGCTTGAGCGCCGCCTGGATCCAGTACAAGCCCGCCTTGACGTCCGTGTCCCAGGCGATCGAAAAATCCTCCCACCTCAGCCGATCCAGCCGGTCCATGTGCGGCGTCGTTCCGGCGTTCAAGACCAGGATGTCGGGGCGGATATCGCCGACGATGCGATGCGCGGCGGCCTCGTCGGTGACGTCGGCCGCGATCGTGGCCACGCCGAGGCGGGCGGCGACGGCATTCAACGCGCCGGTTCCGCGCGCGACGACGGTCACCTTGGCGCCGCGATCGACGAGGGCCTCCACGGCTCCCAGGCCGAGGCCGCGGCTTCCGCCGGTGACGATGATCGTCTTGTCTTTCAGGCTCATGATGATGCTCCAATGTCGAGATGACATGAAGACGATCGAGGCATCGGAAAAGAGTCAGGCGGCGAAACCAATGCGAGCCCTCTTGCGCAACCGGCCGCCCGGCTGGATGCTCCGGGCACATCGTTCATCATGGGAATCGCTTCATGTCCGTCGACACCGCCGCCGCCACCGATCGTCTGATGCGTTTTCTCGCCGTGCAGGGCGTGACCGGACAGGAAAAGGCGATCGGGCGCGAGATCATGGCGGCGCTGAAGCAGGCGGGGGTCCCGGCCAAGGCGATGCGGCTCGATGATGCCAACACCCGGATTCCGCTGCCGACCGAGACCGGCAACCTGATCGTCGAGCTGCCCGGTCGCGGCACGATGCACGACCAGCCGCGCATCATGTTCATGACCCACATGGACACCGTGCCGCTGTGCGCCGGCGCGCAGCCGAAGATCTCCGGCCGCAAGATCGTCAATCAGGCCAGGACCGCCCTCGGCGGCGACAACCGCTGCGGCTGCGGCATTCTCGTCACGCTCGCGGCCGAGCTGATCCGCGAGAGGCTCGATCATCCGCCGATCACGCTGCTGTTCTGCGTGCGCGAGGAGAGCGGGCTCTATGGCGCGCGGCACGTCAACACCGACGACCTCGGCGGGCCCGAGATGGCGTTCAACTTCGACGGCAGCTCCGCCTCCGCCGTCACGATCGGGGCTGTCGGTGCCGACCGCTGGGAGGTCGAGATCTTCGGACGCGCCTCGCATGCCGGCGTCGCGCCTGAGCGCGGCATCAGCGCCACCATGATCCTGGCGCTCGCGCTCGCCGACGTCAAAGCCGGCGGCTGGTTCGGCAAGGTGGTGAAGGGCAAGGGCAAGGCCGCGAGGCTTGGCACCAGCAATGTCGGCCCGGTCACCGGCGGCGAAGGCCGCCCCGCGGGCGACGCCACCAACGTCGTGACCGATTACGTCCACGTCCGCGGCGAATGCCGCAGCCACGATGCCAAATTCATCCGCGAGATCACCAAGGCCTACAAGACGGCTTTCGAGAAGGCGGCCAAGCAGGTCACCAACAGCGAGGGCAAGTCCGGCCGCGTCAAGTTCAAGGCCGAGACCGACTATCATCCGTTCCGGATGAAGGAGACCCTGCCCGTCGTCAAGCGCGCCACCGCGGCCGTCGCCGACATCGGCGCCACGCCGACCTTGCGCGCCGGCAATGGCGGCCTCGACGCCAACTGGATGGTCCGCCACGGCATCCCGACCGTGACCTTCGGCACCGGCCAGAACGAGCCGCACACGACAGACGAATGGATCAACCTCGACGAATACGACCGCGCCTGCGCGCTGGCGCTGCGGCTCGCGACGATGGGCTGACACGACGCCGATGCAGGAAGCCTGCGCAACGCCGGCGCGGGACATCGTCACCACCACTTCCCTCCTTCGGGCGATCGATCTGCAGACAAGGCCGAGCGATCTCGCGGCGGCGTACGCCCGAGTTTTGCATGGAGCTGACCTCTTCTTCGAAGAAGAGGCGCAGGGAAGACCGGGTATCGGCTGATACCCGCGGTCCGCGTGCAACAAGAAGCACGCGGCAGAACCACAGGTTCAGCCCAATATCCGGCCTTCCCTGCGCGACGGTTTGACAGCTTATACGAGCTCTCCCCGGGGAACGGCTGTCTTGCCCCCGTCGCCTGCGGATCATCACCGCCGGCTTGGCATCAGCACCGCGATGCCAGGACCACACGATTTCGCCGTCGCGTCGCTCCGTTCGTCGGCTCGGCTGTGACACCAGGCTGCGGAGCAACACGCCCATCGCATCTTCCGGCTCGACGCTCGTGACGATCGCGAAACGTCCCTCTTCAGCGAGCCGGGATGTCCGGAAATGTGGAGGTGATTTGCCCGACGTGACAAGGGAGAAGTCCGCGACAAACTGGCACGACGGCCAGTTGGCGCATGGAGGGCATGCGAGGATTGCCCGTCGTGCACATCGGCCGGATCCGCGCGCGTGCCGGCGGGCACACTGCGCTTGCGCCTGGCGCGACCAGACGATTCCGTTCGGCCCATGTCAGACGGCGGTAAGCTTGATGACGTTCACATCACGTGGCGCAGGTCGCATAGGCAGCTTTTGGAGCGAGGAGAGCCTTTGACTCATGACATCGGCGAGAGCCGCGTGACACTCGAGATCGCGGACAACCGGAATCTGCAGGACTTCAAGAGAGAGTTGCAGGAGGCCTTCTCGGCCGCCGTGATGGACGAGGTCGGCTCGGTCCCGGACCAATCGATCCCCTCCGACGACGATATCGAACAGTCATTCAACGCGGCGGGCGCCGTGACGTATCATATCCTGTTGGATGGCACACGCGTCGGCGGCGTCGTTCTGACCATCGATCCGATCTCGCATCACAATTCGCTCGATCTGTTCTACATCTCGATCCGGCAGCATGGCCGCGGCATCGGGCAAAGGGCCTGGCACGCGATCGAGGCGCGCTATCCGGACACCAAGGTCTGGCAGACGTTCACGCCCTATTTCGAGAAGCGCAACATTCATTTCTATGTCAACAAATGCGGCTTCAAGATCGTCGAGTACTACAACGCCTACAACCCGCTGCCGCACCAGCCGCCGCTGCAAGGCATGCCTGACGACGGCGACTTCTTCCGCTTCGAAAAGCTCATGCAGGACGGTCGGTGAGCGGATGGAGCACGTTGGCGCTGAGCGATCGATCAGTTGTCTTGCGCACGGTATTTCGGCCGTCAACGCATGCTTTGCGTGGGGGCCGCCGGTGTTGCGGCGACCCGTCGCTTCATCCTCACGGCGCAGGCAAGCGGGCCGGTGCCCCGGCAAGCCCATCGCACGTGTCGCGCAAGCTCATCTAAACGCGCATCTGTTCATGGACGAGCGCTCGTGGTCGGGTCGTCAGCTCTTTCGCTCGAGCGTCGAGACGACTTCGTAGAGGCCAGGGTCGGCCTGGCCGAAAGCGTTGTTGCCCTGGATCAGGCCGCGCGCCATGAGGTGCTCGATGACGCGCGCTGCGGCGTCTTGATCCACGCTTTGCGCGTAGTTCACCACGCGCGTCCCATCCAGGCTGCGATGCAGGCTCGCGGATATCCACCCGTCCGCCTCTCGAGCCGCTTCGGCGGCCCTTGCGAGACGGTCGATCAGTGGCTCCTGCTGACGCCGGAGACGTAACGCCGAGGTTCCAGGAAGTCAATCCGCCGACAGACCCACCTCCACGGCGATTCGACGACGCGCACAAGTTCGGTCGGCGACCCGGAACTCCAAAGGGCAGCAGCGGTTCTCATGCGGTGGACCCTGACATTCACTTTGGGAGCGCCGCTGGCACCTGAAGCGAAGTCGGATCCAGCACGGCAACTGATCATCCGTCTACCGGCATGCCCCGCTTCTGACAGTCGTCAACAGTTCTCGGCAGAGCCGGACACCTCAAGACATCCGCCGATCACGGCGCACTTCACTGGAGGCCTGACATGTCGACCAAGAAATCTCTGCTCGGCCGCACGGCCGCAATCGCTTCATTGACTGCACTCGCGATCGGCGCCTTGACCCCGACCAGCGCCGACGCTCGGAATGGGCGCTGGCACGGCGGTGGTGGCGCTGCCGTCGGCGCGGCGCTGGCGGCCGGAGCCATCGGCACCGGTCTTGCGATCGCCGCAAGCCGCGACGCCTATGATTACTACGATGGTCCGGTCTATGGCGGCCCGGCCTATTACGAGGCTCCCGCCTACTATGGCGTGAACCCCCACGCCTATGGCTACTACCGCAAGGGCGAATACCCCTATCAGGTCTATGGCGGCGACAGCCCGAACGCGGTCTGCGCGCAGGGCACGACCTGGAATTGCCGCTGAGGCCGCTTCTGATTGAAACCTCGGCGCGGCACCGGGCGAGGTCTCGTGGCGCTCGCCCGGCGCTGGACTCCCTTTTCTGCCGTCGTGACCAGTCCCGTAGCCGCCATGAGCGCAGCGACATGCAAGACCGACCTCTCGCCGGGTCGATTCCCCCGACGCCCATTGAGCCGCGGCGGGCGCGACGCGTCGAACGCGAGGCGGATGACCGATCGCGACCTACCGGCATGCACACCCCTGCCCAGATGCGGCGCGCCAGCCCGCATCGTATCGCTATGCGCCATCCAGCGGGATGACGCCCTTGCTGAAGATGAAGCAGCCGTAGAACCGGCGCTCGCCGGTCGCGATCACGCAGTAGGCGCTCTTGGCCATTTCATAGAATGCGTAGCGCTCGACGCCGACCAGCGGCCACGGCCTGCCTTCGGCGCTGTTGGTCACCGCCTGGACCTCCTGCTGCACCGGCGTCACCTCCTCCGGCTTGCCGACGACCTCCATCCGGATGGCGGCATCGTCGATGAAGGTGTCGAGCGGAAGCACCGACAGCACCGCCAGGACGGCCCTGGCCGCACTCACATTGTCGATGCGCAGCAACTCGCCGAAGACGGTCTGCCGCGCGACCGCATCCGCCGGAAAGTTGGTGTCGCAGATCACGAGACGGTCGCCATGCCCCATCGCTCTGAGCGCGTAGAGCACGTCGGCATTGAGCAGCGGATCGATCCCCTTGAGCATGTGGTCTCCCTGTCAGTCTTCATGGACGGACCATGTCGGCAGTTGCGACCGCAGCCATCGCATTGCGGGCTACGCTCGCCTCTCGCCGACCAGCCGAAGATCGATGCTGCCAATCAGGTCCGCGCGCAGCGTTTCAGCGGCAGCCATCGCCGCCATGGTCTGTCGCAAGGTGCTCACGTTCGATCCGAGCGAAACGATGCCGCCGAGCACCGCGGCAATCGCCCCGAGGACGACGACCGCATTGGACCCGAGCAGGCCCAGTACCGCCCCGAGCAGCAATGCGGCGCCGCCGGATATCACGATCTTCGAGGCCAGGATGATCTTTCGACACCGCTCGGCCATTTCGGCAAGCTGTTCGATCCGCCGCTCGATGAGGGAGATTTGATCGCTCGGGTCGTCCTCATCCATCAGACCAACTGTTCTCCACGGTGTTTGCTTTGGGCGAATTCCGTCCCGCCCACCAACGTACGGCCATTGACTGGACATTCCAAGAGATGGTTTGCAGCCGTGAGGAATCGACCTTGATGAAGCTCGCGATCATCCGACATGGTACGGTGTTGGATCACGCCAACACGTGACATTTGGCTTTGCCACGGCGCGACCAAGGCGAGGAGGCTCTCGAGGCTAGGCCGGCACGGGAACCCCGGCCTTCTTCTCCAGCGCGGCCACCCGGTCGCGAAGGCTGCGGATCTCCGCGACCAGGTCGAGGACGTCCGGCGCGGGTTGATGCCCGATCATCCCGACATGGGTCGTGGTCACACGAATGGTCGACGAGTTGATCTCCATGCTGGTGTGGGAGCTCGCAACTGGACCCGGTTGCAGTGCAGGCGTTGCGGGGACTGCGATCGTAACGCCACCGGCCACAATTCCGTCTGGAGCGGCAACAGTTTTCTCGAACCGCGCGGCGCCTTTGACGGTCATGTCTTCGAGTTTCGCAGCACCGTGAATCGAAACGCCCCCCGCGTAATGCTTGCCATCGTTGAGAACAAGCTCGTCTGCCTGGGAGTGCGAGAGCGCCGCGCGCGCCGCCGGGGGCACTTTCGGGCTCTGGAGCTGCACCGTCTCGACGTTGCATACCATCATCGCTCGCCCCAGCCAGGCCGGAGCCAGCAAGAGACGCCCCGCGTGGGCCTCCGCGCCGTCAAACTCGATTCTGAGCATGCCGGGATAGCCCTGCGCGTCGACGGGAATCCTGACGTTGCCGCTCTGCAGCACAGTCGTTGATCCTTCCAGGATGACCGACGTGTCGGTGAGTTTGATGTCGCTCGTCATGTTCGCCGCCTCCCGTTGAAGATGTAGCTTAAAATATCGTCAACTCGGCCGCCGCGGGTTGATTCACGTCAACGCTCCATCGGCTGGCGCCTGCAACCGTTAGCTATCAAGTAGGATGTTCTGGCGCGCGACAGGCCGCGCTCAGAACATGCGAACTGGCGGGGTCTTGAAATGCCCAATGATCTGCACACCGTCCTGAGCGGCATTCACGGATTGAAGGTCGACGCTGTCGAGAGGTCGGTTCCGGCCTGCGCAGACCATGCCTTTGCCTGGGCAGGCAAGCTGCTCGCCGCCCCCCATCCTCGCGCCCGCGCCGATTTCAGCTCGGCTCATCAGCGGGCCTGGCTCGAGGCCATGAGCAATCTAAGTGCATGGAAGACGCGGCAGATCGATCTGAACCTGCCGGCATCGGAGAAGCTGCTGATTGTCGGATGGTACTTCCCGGAGCTCGCGAGCCTGCTCGGCACTGCGAAAGAAAAGCATGTGGTCGTTCTGGTATCGAATGATGCTCCCTGGCTCTCCGAGCTGAAGGATGCGGGCACCACACTGAACTTCCGGGCCGAAGGCGGTGCGTCGGCGCTCGCCGCGTACATGCACGAAGGCCGCAACGTGTTCGCGATGATGGACAACATTCATCCGGGCACCGAGTTCATCCGCAGCCCATTCTTCGGGCGCCCCGCCAAGACCCCGGCCGCCATTCTGAGGCTTGCGATCCGCAACGGCTACACGCTGGCGCTGATAGCGCCCAGGGACAACCGTGTGGAGGTGGTGGCGACACTGCCCACCGCCGGCAAGCAGCCGGAGGATCTCGCTGCCTGGGTGAACCAGAAGATCGAACAGGAGGTCAGACGGGCGCCGGAACGCTGGCTGTCCTGGCCGACGCTTGCCTACCGCTTCCAGGCAAGCTGATTCACCAGTCAGGAGGACGCGCGCATGCCCACCACGTCGTTCAATCAGCTCGCGCAGCAGGCCGACGCACTTCACCCGCCGCAATCGCTGCACAGCCTCTTGTCCAGGCTGCGCTACCCCGGAGCGGCACCGGGAACGACCCTGCCGACGGCTTCGTTCGCCGACGCAGCTTGGCGCCTGTCGGGCCCCTCCACGACACGAATTTCATTTTTGCACTACAACATCTGGTGCCTGCGCGCGAAGATCGGACTGAAGGAGATCGTCGCCGCTGCCGGGGGAGTGGGCCACTTCGCGGCTTGTCTCGGGGTCTCGTCGGCCGAGTTCATCGGCAAGGCATTGGAGATGGTCGGGGCCGACATCGGAGATGTCTGCGACCGCATCTTCCCACCGATCGTGGAAGTCTGCGGCGTTTCCGTCAACCCGCTGAACGATGCCTGCAAGCTGCTGGGCGACTGCCTCTCGCTCGGCGGATACATCATCGAACATCTCAGTTCCGACCTCGACTGGCTGATAAGCCTCTTCTCGATCCCGGAGGAGGTCGTATTCGAGCTGCTGATGCAGATGGTCGCGCCGGTACTTGGCGTGTTCGAAGTGAGCGCCATGGAGAAGCCGGTTATCCCCGAGCGCGCCGACGAAATCGGCCGGAGGGTGTTCGCCTACGACCTCGTATCGCTGGTCGAGGCTTGGGACCAGGATACGAGGGATAAGATCCTGGCACATGGCACCGCGCAGCATGTCGAGGGACCGACCGGCTCCCTCGCCTACAAGCAGCTGCAGAGTGGGATTCTCGTACTCAGCCCGACGCGGACGATCGAGAATGGCGGCGGGCATGTCTATGCCGCGGACGGCGTGTCGCGAGTCATGCCCGGCGGATGCGAGATGAGCTACATGTTCGATTCCGACAAATGGGCGAACAAGGGGGTGCAGCTCACGCGTATCCCGGTTGGCTTTGGTGCGATCGAGCTATATTCGACGCACGTTTATGCCGGCGACGGCGGCCTTCTGTCGCCCGGCCCGACCGACGCGGAGAAGATCGACGTCAGGCGCAGGCAGATTGACGAGTTGATTGCCTTCATCAAGGCGACGCACCTTCCATCCAACGTGGCCATTGTCGCCGGAGATTTCAACATCGGCGCGGACACCGACGAATACCACAATCTGGTCGCGGCGATGGAGCAGGCCGGCTTTTATGACCTGTGGACCGTCCCGTTCGATACGATGAAAAGCGATGGTTTGACCGACCGTCACGGCGAGGGCGACGAGCCGATCTACAACGACTTCAATACCAACTGTAAGGTCTATCGCGCCAGCGAGGCATATCGGCAAGCCTACGATCCGGCCCTTGCCACGCCAACGATGTCGGACGATGTCGATTACTACTGCGACGACATGCAGCCGGACGACGCGAATCCCACCGGATCCAGGATCGACTACCTGTTCATGGAACGTGCGACTGCATTTCACGGCTTCAATCTCGACGTCTCGCGTGTGCGCCGGCGCGCTTTCAAGTCACGCATTCGCTGGGTCGTCACCCCCGGCCCGCAGGACTATCTCTCGGACCACATCGGATTGGAGACGACTTTGTTCGCCAGCCCAAGGCACTGACCCAAGATGCGTTTCGGCGGAAGCGCATCATGATCTCATCCCTTTGTTGGAGCATGATCTCCGCGGAAAACATATTTTTGATTTTCCGAATTACACTCCAGCTGGAGCCGAGCAGGCTCGCGTGCGCCGAGCTGATATCGCGCGATTGCACGGCCCGCTTGTCTCAGGGCAGCTCGGCAGCACGGTGGCACGCAACGTAATGATGTGATCCGATCGCATCCAGAACGGGGAGACGCTGCGAGCATTCGTCGATCGCCATCGGGCAGCGCTGCGCGAAACGGCAGCCGGGCGGCGGATCGACCGGGCTCGGCGGATCGCCCTTGACGAGATAGCGGCGCTTCAGGTCCTCACGCATCGGGCCGGGCGGCGCGGCGGCCGCAATCAGCGACCACGTATAGGGATGACGGGGCGCGGCGAAGATGTCGGCCGCCGGCGCCTGCTCGACGATCTTGCCGAGATACATCACCGCGACCTCGTCGCAGAATTTCTGGATCACGCCGAGATCGTGCGAGATGAAGATGTAAGTGAGATCACGCTCGCGCTGCAGCCGCTTCAACAGATTGAGGATCTGCGCCTGGATCGCCACGTCGAGCGCGGACACCGCCTCGTCGCAGACGATCAGGTCGGGCTCTGGCGCCATCGCCCGAGCGATGCACAAACGCTGGCGCTGGCCGCCGGAAAACTGATGCGGAAACAGGTCGGCGGCTTGCGGCGGCAATCCAACCTCGGCCAGCAGCCTGCGCACCCGCTCGTCGCGCTCGCTGCGCGTCCCGATTCCGAGCAGGTCGAGGGGCTCGCGGATCTGATCGCCCGCGCGGCGGCGCGGATTGAGCGCCGAGAACGGGTCCTGGAACACGATCTGCAGATGCCGCCGCACCTCGCGCAGCGGCTGGCCGGTGAGGCCCGCAATGTCGCGGTTGCCGAACACGATCTGGCCGGATGTCGCCGGCACCAGCCGCATCACGGCCTGCGCGGTGGTCGACTTGCCCGAGCCGCTCTCGCCGACGATGCCGAAGGTGGTGCCGCGGCGAACGCGAAAGCTGACGCCGTCGACCGCGTGCACGAAGGACGGCTTGCCATGGCGGCGGCCGGCCGGAAAATGCACGACGAGGTCGTTGACGTCGAGCAGCACCTCTTGGGCGCCTGTCCCGCGGATGGCTTCCGCCATGCTCATGCCGCGATCTCCGTCCTGCGCCAACACGACACGGCGTGCCCCGGGGCAATCGGCTCGAGCGCAGGCTGCAGCTTCGCACGGCAGATGTCGCGGGCCTGCGCGCATCTTGCGAGAAAGGCGCAATCGGCACCGCGCGCGCCGAGTGGCGGCACCATGCCGGGGATCTCGCCGAGATCGACCCAGGGCCGCGGCGGCTCGCCAAGGGCGAGGTGCGGAACACAGTTCAGCAGACCCCGCGTATAGGGATGACGCGGCGTTGTCGCGATCGCGTCCGCGGCCCCCGCCTCGATGCAGCGTCCGGCATAGAGCACCAGCATCTCGTCCGCGAGCTCTGCGACCGCGCCGAGATCGTGGGTGATCAGCAGGATCGCCGTGCCGGTGCTGCGTTGCAGCTCGGCCAGCAGGTCGAAGATCTGCGCCTGCACGGTGACGTCGAGCGCGGTGGTCGGCTCATCGGCGATCAAGAGCTTCGGCCGCCCGGCCAGCGCCATTGCGATCATCACGCGCTGGCGCATGCCTCCCGAGAGCTGGTGAGGATAGGCATCGATCCGCTGCCCGGCCGCCGGAATCTGCACGGCGCGGAGCAGCTCGATGGCGCGCGAGCGCGCCGCCGCGCGATCGAGCCCCTGGTGCCAGCGCAGCACCTCTCCGATCTGATCACCCACGGTGAACAGCGGATTGAGCGCCGTCATCGGCTCCTGGAAGATCATCGACATGGCGCTGCCGCGCAAGCCCCGCATCTCCTTCGGCGGCAAGGCCAGCACGTCCCTGCCCTCCAGCACGATGCGGCCCGAGGTAACGACGAAATCCTCCGGCAGCAGCCGCATCAGGGCCAGCGCCGTCATGCTCTTGCCGCAGCCGGATTCACCGACCAGCGCCAGGGTCCGCCCCGGTGCGACCGTGAACGACAGGTTCTCGATCACCGGGACGAGGCGGCCGGCCCCGTTGCGCATGCTGACGTTGAGATCATCCACTTCGAGCAGCGCACTCATCACGACCTCCGCCGCAGACGCGGATTGATCGCGTCGTTGAGACCGTCGCCGACCAGGCTGATCGCGAGCACCGCAAGGAAGATCGCCGCTCCCGGGAACATCACCGCCCACCAGGCGTCGAGAATGTAGTTGCGGTTCTGGCCCAGCATCAGTCCCCAGCTCATGACGTTCGGGTCGCCGAGGCCGAGGAAGCTCAGCCCACCCTCGAACAGGATCGCGACGCCGATCGCCAGCGTCGCCGACACGATCACCGCGGGCAGCGCATTGGGCAGCAGCACGCGCAGGATCAAGTTCGCGTTGGAGGCGCCCGCCGCGCGCGACGCCTTGACAAAATCGAGATCGCGCAGCCGCATGAATTCCGCCCGCGTCAGCCGCGCCACAGAGGTCCAGCTCACGCCGCCGATCGCAAGCGTGATCGTGGTCAGCTTCGGCCCGAACAGTGTCACCAGCACCATCGCGAACAGCAATGGCGGCAGGATCTGGAAGAACTCGGTGATCTTGACCATGGTGGCATCGATCGCACCGCCGAAAAAGCCGCCGACCGCGCCGATGACGAGCCCGATCGCGATCGTGATGAGCGCCGCGACGGCGCCGACGGCGAGCGTCGCGCGCCCACCATGGATGAGGCCGGCCAGGACGTCGCGTCCGAGATAGTCGGTGCCGAACCAGGCATCGGCATCCGGCGGCATGAACGGGGCGCCGACGAGATCGAGCGGATCGACTGGATAGAGCGATGGCCCGACCACGGCCACCAGAGTGATCAGGATCAGCATGCAGGCGCCAGCGACGCCCGACGGGCTCTTCATGAATTGCCGCAGCGCCAGGCGGCCCGGCGACGCGGCGGCTCGCGCGGGCAGATCGGCCGGCGACGTCGACACCTGCGAGGTGCTCTCGATCACCGTCATCGCCGTCCTGTCCGGATTCGCGGGTCAACGAGGCGGTAGACCACGTCAGTTAGAATGTTGGCGGTCATCACCATCAGCGCAGAGAAGAACAGCACCGCCATTAGGGTCGGATAGTCGCGACGCAGGATGGAATCGAACACGAGCCGGCCCATGCCGGGCCAGCTGAACACGGTCTCGACCAGCACGGCGCCGGCAAACAGATTGCCGAACTGATGGCCGGCGACCGTGACAATCGGGATCAGCGTATTGCGCAACGCGTGTTTTCCGACGACCAGCCATTCCGGGAGCCCCTTGGCACGGGCGGTTCTGACATAGTCGGCCGACAGCGCCTCGATCATGTTCACCCGCGCCAGCCGGCTGTATTGCGCGATGAACACGAGCGCGAGCGTCAGCGAAGGCAACACCAGATGGCGGCCGACATCGAGCGCGTAGGCGAAGCCCTGCTTGGGATTCACCACGTCGGTCATTCCGACCACGGGGAGGATCGGCCATACCGAGCCGAACAGCAGCAGCAACATCAGCCCGGTCCAGAAGATCGGCGCGGCATAGCCCGCCAGCGAGACCACGGTGACGGCGTGGCTGAAGGGGCCGTTCGGCCGCCGCGCGCTGACCACCCCGAGCAATGTGCCGATCGCGAGCGCACCGGAAAGGGCGCACAGGGTCAGATAGAGCGTCGCCGGCAGCCGCTGCAGGATCAGGCCGAGCACGGGCTGGTTGAAGTAGTAGGAGTAGCCGAAATCGCCGACGGCGACGTTCGCGAGATAGATGGACAGCTGCTGCAACAGGCTCTGGTCGAGGCCGTATTTGGCCCGCAGTGCCGCGACGACCTCCGCCGATGCGCCGCCCATCTCGCCGGCGATCACCTGGACGGGATCGCCGGGAGCAAGATGGATCAGGCAGAAGTTGAGCACCAGCACGGCGATCAGCAGCGCGACAGCATTGATGATCTGCCGGGCCAGATGGGTGGCGAATGCCATGGTGCAGCAAGTCTCCTCGTGGCTCTCACGAAACCGGGGATAGCTCCGCCTCAGGTCTTCGGCGGCGTTTCCCAGTAGAGCTCGTCGAGCGGCGACATCATGCCCCAGATCGAGTTCGGGAGATTGCCGAGCCCCTTGGCGAAGGCATTGTAGTACGGGCTGACGTTGATGAAGTAAATCGGCACATCCGAGACGACGATCTTCTGGAACTCCGAGTACAGCGCCTTGCGCTTCTCGGGCGAGGTTTCGACCGCCGCCGCCTGCAACAGCTCGTCCACCTTGGGATTGGAGTATTGCTGCGTGTTCGACCAGATGACGCCCTTGCGGATGTTCGACGTCAGATAGGTGCGGTTGACGCCGATCACCGGGTCACCCCAGTTGTAGACGGTGTCCATGGTGAGGTCGAAATCGAAGTTCGAGACGCGCTGCGCCCAGGTCGGGAAATCCGGCGCGGCGCGCACCTCGAGATTGATGCCGACCCGCTTGAGCTGCGAGCGCAGGTACTCGGCGACGTTGCGCTGTTGCTCGTCGCCGCCCGGAATGTAGTCGATGGTCAGCGAGAAGCGCGAGCCGTCCGCCCCCTTGGCATAGCCCGCGGCATCCAGCAGCGCGGCCGATTTGGCGTAGTCGACCTTGTAGGGTTCGACGGCGGCTTCGGCGAGCGGCGAATCCGGTGCGATTGGCCCCAGCGACGGCGTGGCCTTGCCGCCCATCAGCTTGGACACGATGAAGTCGCGATTGGCCGCATAGGCGATGGCCTGGCGCACGCGGACATCATCGAGCGGCTTCTTTTTGGTATTGAAGGCAAGCCAGTTGAGCGGGCCGACGCCCGCCATGCCCTTGTCGGTCACGACAAGGTTCGGCGACTTTTGCAGACGATCGATGTCGCGCGCGCCTGCGATGAAGGGAAACGCGTTGAAATCGCCGCGTTCCAGCGAGACGACGGCCGCATTCTGATCCGACACCAGCCTGACCACGATCTTGTCGAGCTGGGGCCGGCCAGGGATGAAGAACTTGTCGAATTTCTCCAGCGTGTAGTATTCGCCCTGCTTGTACTCGGTCAGCTTGAACGGGCCGGACCCGATCGGCTTCAGATTGGCCGGATGCGTCTTGAGGTCCTGGCCGTCGCCATAGATGTGCTTGGGAAGGATCGGCATCAGCGCCGGCGACATCGCCAGGAGCAGCGACGGGCTCGGGTTTTTCAGACGGAGGATGGCGGTCGCGGGATCAGGCGTCTCGACCTTGTCGACCGCCGCCAGCATCGTCTGGAACGGATGGTTGGCCTTGATGGCCATGATCGAAAACGCGACGTCCTCGGACGTCACGGGGTGGCCGTCGTGGAAGACGGCGTCCTTCACCAAGTGAAGCGTGACTGAAAGCCCGTCAGCCGCGACCTCCCAGGACTGCGCCAGATAAGGTTGCGGATTCCACTTGTCGTCATAGCGCAGCGGGCTCGCGAAGATCTGGGCGGTCGGCATGGCCGTCGCCATGCCCGACTGCACGGCGCCGTTGAAATGCCGCGGCACCTGCGTGGTCGCGACCACCAAGGTGTTGCCGCCGGATGACTGCGCCTGCGCCGCGGGGGATGCGGCCGTGGCCGCGACGAGACCGAGAGCTCCGAGCACAAAATGTCGTCTGATCAACATGGCTATCCCGCTTCCTGATTCACGACCGGGTGGATGATGAGAAACTGGCGTGGTGGTCCAATGGGCTCTGATGTCATTGCGTCACGCTGCGGTAGACAGGGCATGGTCGAGGATCGCGTCGAGCTCCTGATCCGATGGCAGATCCGCGGTCCCCACGCCGGCGAGCGTGATCGTCTCCGACGCGGTCGCCGGACCATCCTCGGCCGGCGTCAGCGACCAGTTGCGCGACACCAGTTGGAACACCTGCGCGCGGCCGTCGCCGTCGACCCGGCAAATTCCCTTCAGCCGCAGCAATTCGCGCGGCAGGGTGCGCACCGCGGCGGCCAGCCTGTCGCGGTCGAAACGCCCGGCGCGCTGATAGGTCCAGCGACGGAAGTCGTTCTCGTGGTCGACCGTCTCCGCGACCAGATCGGCGCGGAAACGCGCCGCCCGCCCCCGCCCGAAGACCGCCTGATGCACAGGCGTCAGGGTCGACAATTGTTCGATCGGCACATTCGGCCGGATGGCGCCGATGGCGGCGCACGCCGCCTTGCGCTGGCTCTCGATGGCCAGATCGCATCTGCTCAGCAGCACCACGTCGCATTTGGCGAACTGATTGCGGATGGTCTCGCCGATGTGCCGGTCCTCGCACTGCACCGTGATGCGGGTTGCGTCGGCCAGCACGACGACGCCGTCGAGCTGCAGCGACGGCTCGACCAGCGCGATCTCCGCGATGCGCCAGGGATCGCCGACGCCGCTGGCCTCGATCACCACGCGATCGAAGCGCCCGATATCGTCGAGCAGCCGCGCCAGCGTATCGAGAAAGCCCGTCCCGATGCTGCAGCAGACGCAGCCATTGGTGAGCGACATCGTCGTGCCGTCGTGGCTGCGGATCAGCGCGGCATCAACATTGATCTCGCCGAAATCGTTCACCAGCACGGCGCAGCGCTCGGTGCTAGCCGACAGCAGACGGTTGAGCAGCGTCGTCTTTCCGGCGCCGAGAAAGCCGCCGATCACGGTGAACGGAATGGGCGCGGATGCCGTCATGCGCGCGGCGCTTCCTTGACGATGCCGCCGACGACAGTGCCCCAGACCGCAACGTCCTTCAATGTCTCCGGCGTAACCGTCAATGGATCCTGCTCCAGGACCGCGAAGTCCGCGTACTTGCCGGTCTCGATACTGCCGATGAGATGATCGAGCTTGAGCGTGTAGGCTGCGCCGATCGTGATGGCGTTCAGCGCCTGCGCCACGCTCAGCGCCTCGGTCTCGGCGCCGAGCTTGCGGCCCGACGAGGAGACGCGGTTCACGGCGCACCACGCGGTGAACAGCGGCGACAGCGGTGTGACCGGCGCATCTGAGTGGATCGAGTAGGGAACGCCGATCCGCTGTGCCGTGCCTGTCGCATCGAGGCGGTTCGCCCGCTCTGGTCCCATCGTCAGCTCGTAGTGGGAATCGCCCCAGTAGAAGACGTGATTGGCAAACAGGTTGACGCAAAGACCGAGCGCCTTCATGCGGCGGAACTGCGCGGCGTCGGCCATCTGGCAGTGCTGCAGCGTGTGGCGATGATCCAGCCGCGGGTGAGCGGTCTGCGCCTTTTCCACGGCGTCCAGCGCAAGCTCGGTCGCCTCGTCGCCATTGGTGTGGATGTGAAGCTGGATGCCGGCCTTGTGGTAGAGCTCGACCAGGCGCGGCAGCTCCTCCGGCGCGATGTACCAGAGGCCGTTCGGCGCGCCGTTGTGATATCCAGGCCACCGTAGGCGGGCCGTGAAGCCCTGGATCGACCCGTCGACGACCAGCTTGACAATGCCGTAATGCAGCTTGTCGTTGCCGGACTCGCGCAGCGCCGCGATCTTTTCGATGGCCTTGTCCGGAGGATGCGTGGCCGAGGCCAGCGCCGGTACCAGGCGCACACCGAACTCCGCCTGCTGCGTCGCGGAGCGATAAAGGTCCAACGTGTTGTCGGTGAGATCGTTGTGCAGATCGGTGATCGTGGTGACGCCCTGCACGCAGGCCGATGACGCGTAGCGCTGCACGTCGGACATGGTCAGCAGCTCCGACAGCGGATTGCCCACCAAGCGGAACGCCCGCAACCGGGCTGCGATACCCTGCAGTTCGCCGCTGGCCAGACCGCCGGCTCCGGCGACGACACCGGAGATGTCGGTGGCATGCAGAAGCTGCGTGCGCTCCAGCACCAGCGTGTTGACCACACTGATATGGAAGCTGGCGTGGATCACCATGATCGGCCGCGTCGTCGAGACCCGGTCCAGTGCTTCGCGCGTCAGCTTCTCACCACCGATATGCAGCGGATCGAAACCCCATGCGAACAGCGTTGCGTTCGGATCAGCCATGCCGGCTTCGGCCTCGCAGAGGCGTGCCACGATCGCATCGATGTTGGGAACGCCGGCGACCGCCCTGCCCTCCGGCGAGCGCCGTTCGAAGGCCCCGACATAGGGCAGCGACCACATCATGCCTTCCATGATGTGGCTGTGGCCCTCGACGAACCCAGGTAACAGCACCTTGTCGCGGAAGCGCGTGTCGATCCGACCATCAGGAGCGAATTGCGCGATCTCCGCTTCACTGCCAACGGCAACGATCCGCCCCTCCCGCACCGCAACGTGCGTCGCAAACGGGCGTGACGGATTCATCGTCACGATCCTGCGGGCCGCGTAGACGACGGTATCTGAGCTCACCGCGAACTCCCTCAACTTCCCAAGCCGTTGTCGAAACCTGCGGTGTCGGATGGGTCCAGGCCAGCGCCAGATGCCATGCACAAATGGAGCCAGCCCATGCGAGCCACGCCCGCAATCATTCCGCTATGGCGCGGTTTTTGCTTTAGTTGAGCGCCTCACGGCTTTCAGGACCAAATACCTCGATGGCAAAATTCGCGCCCCTGCGGCGATCCCAAGCGACCGGACCGGCTGTTCCGATCCATGACGTGCTGTTCTGGATCTCGCTGTTCGACGGCCTGGACCGCGGCGGCACCTTCCTGCAGCTTCAGATCCGGCAGATGATCGTGACCGCGATCGAGGACGGCCGTCTGCCGCTCGGCGTCCGCATGCCGTCGAGCCGCGATCTCGCAGCCCTGCTGAAGGTATCGCGCAACACCATCGTCATCGCCTATGAGCAGCTGGTCGACCAGAACTTCCTGGTGTCGCGCGAGCGCAGCGGCTACTTCGTGGCCGGCCTGCCCAAGCACATCGGCGAAGCCCGGCAGCCTGCGACGGAGGTCTACAGCCGGCGCTGGACCGAGCGGTTCGCGCTGCAGCCGTCGGCGCTTCGCAACATCGTCAAGCCGCTCGACTGGCAGACCTATCCCTATCCCTTCATCTTCGGGCAGTTCGACCCGAGCCTGTTTCCGACCAACGACTGGCGCGAGAGCGCGCGCGCGGCGCTCAGCGTCCCCGAGATCAACAACTGGGCGCGCGACATGATCGACGGCGACGATCCGGCGCTGATCGAACAATTGCAGCGGCAGGTGCTGCCGCGCCGCGGCATTCGCGCCCGTGCCGACGAGATCATGCTCACGATCGGAGCACAGCACGCCCTCTATTTGATTGCGAAGCTGTTCCTGCAGCCCGACACCCCGATCGGCATCGAAGATCCCGGCTATCCCGACGCACGCAACATCTTCGGCATGATGACGTCGCAGGTTGTGCCGCTTCGGCTGGACGATCAGGGCCTGGTCCCTGACGAGGCGTTCGCGCGCTGCGCGCTGGCCTATGTCACGGCGAGCCACCAATGCCCGACCACGACCGCGATGTCGCGGGCGCGGCGCGAGGAGATTCTCCAGGTCGCTCGCGAGCGCGACATCGTCCTGATCGAGGATGATTATGAAAGCGATCTGATGCCGGAGGGCAGCAGCCTGCCGCCGCTGATGAGCCTGGACCGCGACCAGAGCGTGCTCTACGTCGGCAGCCTGTCGAAGGCCTTGGCCCCCGGCCTGCGGCTCGGCTACGTCGTGGCGCCTGCGCCCGTCATCCGCGAGTTGCGCGCGTTGCGCCGGCTGATGCTGCGCCATCCGCCGCTGAACAACCAGCGCGTCGCGGCCTTGTTCATCGGTCTCGGGCACTACCGCTCCCATCTGCAGCAGGTCGGCCGCGTGCTGCTCGAACGCGCCACCCTGCTCGACGCGCTGTTGCCGCAGGCGCTGCCGGGCTGCACCTGGTCGCGCGGCCCGGGCAGCACCAGCTACTGGATCACCTGCCCTGCGGGAACGGATACGATCAAGCTGTCAGAGGTCGCACGCGCCGAAGGCGTGGTCATCGAGCCCGGCGACGTGTTCTCGATCAACCCGGAGGCGACGCGCAACTGCTTCCGTCTCGGCTTCTCCTCGATCCGCACGGACCGGATCGCGCCGGGAATTGCCAAGCTGGGCCAGATCTTCACGCGGTACATGTCGTCGCAAACGACCTGAGCGGCTACAGCAGGTCGCTCAGCCCCTTGAGCGCACTACCGAGTGCGACCATCGCGAGACTTGCGATCGACACCCGACGATGCAGCGTGTCGCTGCCGCGATGAAAGCCGAGATCGCCGAGCCAGGTGCCGACCAGCATCACGGGAACGCCGAGCGCGGTCAGGACCGCAATGTGCAGGTCCAGGAGATCGAACCAGGCGAGGCTGGCGGTCGCAACGATAGAGGAGACCAGGAAGAACACCATCATCGACGCGCGGGCGGCAACCCGGTCGAATGCGCCCGCGTTGTAATAGACGATCACAGGTGGCCCGGGCATGCCTGCAAGGCCGTTGAACAGACCGGCGGCGAGGCCGACCAGCGCCGTGATCCAGCGCGCTGGCGCCGCCGCCAGCCGAAACCCCGCATTGAGCAGCACGACCGCGCCGACGGTGATCAGCGCGATGACAACGCGTGCCACTGAGGCGGATACCAGACTCAGGACCAGCACACCGGTCGGTGAGCCGATCAGGCCTCCGAGAGTCAGCCAGCGCAGAGACGACCAGTCGCAGACCCGCGAGGCGCGCGGCAGATCGCCGAGCCCGATCAGAAGCTGCAGACAGACTGCAACCGGCACCGATTGCGTCGGCGGCATGAACAGACCGAGCAGCGGCACGGCCGTCAGCGCAAAACCGAATCCCGTGAAGCCGCGCACGAGCGCCGCGGCAAAGATCGACAGCGCCGCAGCGAGTACCAGGGCCGGGCTCGGCAGCGATGTGGCGGCGATGTCATGGACCGCGACGGCCAGTTCCTGCAGGGCCATCGTCAGCGTGGGGCGTGAGAGCACAAAGGCGGCATCATCCGGCCAGTCAGCAACTCCGCCATGGTGATGAAAGGGCCAGCCGGCGCCCCACTATCGGGCCAGTTCTGGCCGCAGAGGTCGCGCGCTCTGGTTCTAGGGCCTCCAGCCGATCGCGTGGCACATGCGAGCCAAGCTCCAGCCGCGGCGCGATGCGCAAGGACATGACATGGCCGATCTCGAAACCGTCCGCAGCGAACTGCTCGATAATCTGTTCGCCGCCTTCAACCGGCACGATGGCGCAGGCGTGATGGCCTGCATGACCGACGACATCGTGTTCGACGCGGCCGCAGGGCCCGACAGCTGCGGCCGTCGCATCAGCGGCGCAGCCGATGTGCGCGCCGCGTTCGAAGCGACCTGGGGCGGCATGCCCGACGTCAGCTGGGAGTGCACGCGCCATACGGTGTTCGGCGATCGGGCCCTGTCCGAATGGATCTTCCGTGGAACTGCACCGGACGGCCGGCGCATCGAGGTGCAGGGCTGCGACCTGTTCGGCTTCCGCGGCGACAAAATCTGTACGAAGAGCGCCTTCCGCAAGGACCGCCCGCCGCAGCCGGCCACGAGCGCGAGTGCCGCGCGATGAACATGCATGCTTTGCCCACGGCTGCGTATGATCCCCATTACGACCCGCTGGTCGCCGACGGCCCGGGTCGCAACCGCGACTACGCTCCGACCTACTGGATCGCAACGGCTGGCACCCCTCCGGAGAGCGACGGTCCGATCACGACCGACACGACGGCCGATGTCGCCATCATCGGCTCGGGCTATACCGGTCTTGCCTGCGCGATCTTCCTGGCGCGCGAGCACGGCATCAAGGCGATCGTGCTCGAGGCCAACCGCGTGGCCTGGGGCTGCAGCACGCGCAATGGCGGCCAGGCACAGAATGCCTCGGGCCGCCTGACGCGCTCGCAATGGATCGAGCGCTGGGGGCTCGACGTCGCCAAGCGCATGCATGCCGAGGTGTCCGAAGGGTTCGAGGCCTTCGAGGAGCTGGTGCGATCGAGCCCTGTCGATGTCGAGCCGCAGCGCGGTGGGCACCTCTACGTCGCTCACCGCCAGCGCAATCTCGACAAGATCGCGGCGGAGTCGAAGGTGCTGAATGACGTGTTCGGCTACGCCTCGCGCGTCATCTCGCGCGAGGAATTGGCAAGCGACTTCGTCAACGAGGCCGAGGCCGTCGGCGCGGTGCACGAGCCGCTCGGAACCGGCGTGCATCCGGCCAAGCTCGCCTTCGGCTATTTGCAGATGGCGCGCGCGCTCGGCGTGCGGGTTCATACCGCAAGCCCCGTGACACGCATCGAGCAGTCCAACGGCAGATTCGTTCTGCATACGCCCGGCGGCGCCGTCAGCGTGAACGGCGTCGGCATCGCCACGGGGGCCTATACGTCGCTCGGGCTGACGCCGGAATTGTCGGGCCGCTGCATGCCGATCCTGTCGAATTCATTGGTGACGCGGCCACTCTCCGCGGCCGAGCTTGCTGCGACCGGCTTCAAGACGCGGCAGGTGATCACGGACACGCGCACCTTGCGCTTCTACTACCGGCTGCTGCCGGACGACCGGGTTCAGATCGGCAGCCGAAGCGCCATCACCGGCGCCGATGCCACGCATGACCGGCACCTCCAGCTCCTGATCGACGGCCTGCACCGCAAGTTTCCCGCACTCACGGGCATCGAGATCGATTACTCCTGGTGGGGATGGGTCGATGTCAGCCACGACATGATGCCGCGCATCGTGCGTCCCGATCCCAAGGCGAAGCTGGTCTATGCGCTCGGCTATGGCGGCAACGGCGTATCCTATTCGGCGCAGGCTGGCCGCCGCATGGCGCAGATGCTCGCGGGCCAATCGTTCAAGGGACAGGACCTGCCGATCTTCACCTCGCCGCTGCCGACGCATCCCTTCGCGCCGTTCCGACGCATCGGCCAGCGCCTGCTCTATCGCTGGTATCACCTGCGCGACGAAGCAAGTTGAGCCTCTCAAGCTTGATGCAACATCGATCAAGCGAGCTTGCGAGCAGAATTGACAGCTTTCATGGCACAGAGGCCTGCCTAATCTCCACGCGGATTGGTGTCGGATCGAAACCGTTGCAGGGATTGTTGACCTGCGGACAATTCGAGATCACGAACAACACGTCCATCTCCGCAGTGACGTCGACGTAGTTGCCGGCCGCCGAGGGGCCGTCCAGCACGGTGAAATTGCCGTTTGGGTCGATCGGCACGTTCATGAAGAAGTTCAGGTTGGAGACGATGTCGCGCTTGGTCAGGCCGTAGCGCGACAGCTCCAGGATGAAGTTCTCCCGACAGGCGTGCAGATAGCGGGTCGCCTCGCCGAAGCGCACGGCATTGCTCTCGCACGAACAGCAGCCCGCCGAGGTGTCATGGCGGCCGCAGGTGTCGGCAGTGATCCGCGCCATCACCCGGCCGCGGTTGGAGATCAGCCGCGTCCCGAGCTCGAGATAGGCCGAACCCTGGACGCGCAACGTGTCCTGTGCGCTGTAGCGCTCCGCGGTGTCGTCGGCGACATGCATCAGCGCGTCCACCGCCTGCTCGCCCTCGCTGTCGATGATACGCAGCGTCTGGCCCTTGTTCAGCACCCGTGACCAGGGCTGCTCAGCGGGAATGTCGAAGACATAGACGATGCGGTCCGGATCGGTCGGCGACATGAGCGCTCCTCAGGCGAACAGCTGATCGGTGAAGGCGTAGGCGCGCGACGCTTCCGCTGACGCCGTGCGGCAGACGTCGTCGGCCGCGGGCGGCGGCAGACGGTGGCGGATCAGCGTGACCGGGGCGGTCGTGGCCGGCCGCGCCGGATCGAGCGGATGGGCGCAGTTGGAGACCGCGACGATCAGGTTCATCTCGGCGCGCAGATCGACGAAATCGCCGGCGCGCTTGCGCGCGGCGTGCCAGACGAAGCGCCCCGTCGCATCCGTCGTCACCGGCGCAAAGAAGGTCACGGAGGGCGGGATGTCGCGCAGGCCGAGCCCAATCTTGGCGGCCGCGGAGATGAAGTTCGCCTGCGTGTTGCGCGTCACCTCGCCATAGGCCGAGAGCGTCGAGTCCGCGGTCGAGCCGCCGACCAGAAGATCGTGCGCACCTGAGGTATCCTCGATCACCGACAGCAGCACACGTCCCATGTCCGACAGGATCATCCGGCCCTTCGACAGTGCTGCGCTCCACTGCACCTTCACGGTGTCGGCGCAGTTGAGGCGCTCGGTCGGATCCTCGGTCCGCCACGCCAGCAGCGACACGCTCGAGCGCCCCTGATCATCGATGATGCGCAGGCCCTCGCCGCGCGCCAGCCGCAATGTCGTGTGCCAGCCGGGCGGCACCTGCTCGGTCTGGATGATCGCGTCCGGCGCGATCGGCGCACCGTCGAGCGCCGTCGGTGCTGGCAATTGCTTGAGCTCCTGCCCCGCCGCGCGCAGCTCCTCGTAGCGGCGGCGGTTGGCCGCGGCCCGCTCGGACTTGTCTCCTCCGCTCATGCTGATGTCACCGTGAAATGCGCCTCGACCGGCTTCCCGGCCTTGCCGTTGATCGGCAGGATGTCCTGCGGACAGGCCGAGAACGCAATCACGAGGTCCATCTCGGCGCGCAGGCGCACATGGCCGCCGGGCACGGGGCGCGGCGGCGCGGCAAAGCCGAGCGTGCCCTCCGCGTCCCACGGAATGTTCATGAAGAGGTTGAGCGGGCTCGGCACCTCCGGCGGCGTCAGGCCAAGCTCGGCCATGCCGGCGAACAGATTGTCGGTGCAATTGTCGTGATGGCCCTCGTGCCCGAGAAACGCGTAGCGATGGCGGTCGCAGGCCGCGATCAGCGTGTCGTGGATGCCGCCCGAGGTGTCCTCGACCAAGGTCAGGATCGGCCGGCGCATATTGGTCCGGAGCACGTCGCCCGGCCGCGGCACCAGATGCAGCGAATGCGCGCGCGTGTGCTCATTCGACATGAACTCGGAGAGGTCGGCGCGATTGAACGCCCAGGTGTCGACCACCTGCTCGCCATGGGTGTTGATCACGGTGATGACCTGCCCCGCCCCGACAAAGGCCGCCTTGCCGCGCCGCGCGGGAATTTCGATCAGCTCCATTGCACTCTCCATCACGGCTTGTAGGCGACCAGGTCGATCTCGACGATGCCGCCGCGCGCGAGGTCGCAGACCCCGATCGTGGTGCGGCCCGGCCGGTGCGCATCGTCGAAATGACTCGAGAAGATCGCGTTCATCGGCGCGTAGTCGCGCTTGAAATCGGTCAGGTAGATGCGGGCGAACACGACGTTCGCGAAGTTCATGCCGCAGCCCTTCAGCACCCGCGCGAGATTGTCCATCACCTTGCGGGTCTGCGCCTCGATACCGTCGGGAAGCGGCAGCGAATCGTCATCGGGATCGGTCGCCAGCTGGCCGGTGACGAACAGGAACGGGCCTGCCTGCACCGCATGGCTGTAGGGCGTGACCGGCTTCGGCGCGTCGGGAAGCAGATGATAGATCGAATCCATGGCGTGTCCTCGCTGTTCTCTTGGCTATCCGGCGGCGTAGCGCTGAATGAACTGGCGCGCGCGCTCGGTGTCCGGGTTGACGAAGAAGCGCTCCGGCGGCCCGGTCTCGACGACGCGGCCGCGATCGAGAAACAGGATGCGGGTGGCGGCGTCGCGGGCAAAACCCATCTCGTGGGTCACGATCACCATCGTGCGCCCTTCGCGCGCGAGCTCGCGCATCACCACCAGCACCTCGCCGACCAGCTCCGGATCGAGCGCACTGGTCGGCTCGTCGAACAAGAGAACATCCGGCTTCATCGCCAGCGCCCGCGCAATTCCGACGCGCTGCTTCTGGCCGCCGGACAGCCGCGCCGGGAACACATCGCATTTGTCGGAGAGCCCGACCTTGGCGAGCAGCGCCATCGCCTCCTCGCGCACCTCGGCCACGGGGCGCTTCTGCACCTGCACCGGCGCCTCCATGAGATTCTGAAGGACGGTCAAATGCGGCCACAGCGCGAAATGCTGGAACACCATGCCGATCCGCGTGCGAACTCGCGACAGCTCGCGATCGGACATCACGACACCGCCATTGTTGATGCCGATGCGGTCGCCATTGAGATAGATCTGGCCGGCATCGGGCCGCTCCAGCCAGTTGATGCAGCGTAGCAAGGTCGACTTGCCGGAGCCGGACGGGCCGAGCACGCAGACCGTCTCGCCACGCGTCACCGTGAAGCTGATGTCGGAGAGCACCTCCAATTCGCCAAAGCGCTTGGAGATGCCGGCGACGTCGAGCACGGCCATGTCGTCGGTCATTCCAGGCTCCTTTCAGCGCCGCGCCGCCGCCAGCCGGTCGATGCCGCTGACGGCGGCTTCGATCACCAGGCAGAGGCCCCAATAGAGGACCACGGCGGTGATGAAGGCGGCAAACGGCACGTAGTGGCGCGACTGGATCGAACTTGCAGCATGCGTCAGCTCGGGCAGCGCAATGATGGTGAGAAAGGCGCTGTCCTTGACGATCTGGATCATCTGGTTGCCGATGACGGGCCCTGCCGCGAGCAGCAGCGGCGGCAGGATGATGCGGCGGAACAATCGCGCCCCGGAGAAGCCGAAGGCGACACCGGCCTCGAGCGGCTCGCGCGGCTGCGCTGCCCAGGCGCCGCGCAGGATCTCGGCCAGATAGGCGGCGTGATAGACGGTCAGCGCCACCAGTCCCGAGCTCCAGTTGTCGAGCCGGATGCCGAACGAAGGCAAGCCATAGTAGACGATGTAGGCGAACAGCAGGAACGGCACGCAGCGCATGCCGTCGACGAACACCCGCACCGTGAGCGCGAGCCAGCGCCGCTTCGACATCAGAGCCGGCGTCAGCACGAACGCGATCACGAGTCCGGCGATGGCCGACAGCACCGACAGGATCGTGGTATTGCCGAGTCCGCTGAGCAGCAGATCCCGTTCGCTCCAGACGACGGCGAAATCCCGGATCATGCCGCCTCGCTCGCGTGCTGGCGCTTCTCGATGAAGCGCTGCAGGGAGACGAGCGCGAACACGATCGGCGCATACATCGCGATCGCCACCAGGAACGGCGGCAGCGGCTCATAGGTCTCGGCACCGATGCGCACCGCCGCGCGGGTAATGTCGACGACGCCGACGACCGCAAGCACCGGCGTCACCTTGATCAGCAGCGACATCTCGTTGACCAGGCCAGGGAGACTGACCCGCACGATCTGCGGCAGCACGATGCGGCGGAAGCGCAGGCTCGCATGCATGCCCACGGACTGCGCCGCCTCGTACTGCTCCTTGGGAAAATTCATCAGGGCGGCGCGCCAGACCTCGCAGTTGAACGCCGAGGTATTCATCACCAGCGCCAGGATCGCCGCCGACACCGGCCCGATTGCGATCCCGATATTGGGCAGCGCGAAGAACAACAGCAGCAGCAGGGTGACGAGCGGCGTCGCGCGCAGGACCGAGACGTAGACGGCCACGATCCGTGCGATCACCGGCACGTCGGCCCAGCGCAACAGCGCGAGACCCAATCCGATGGGAAGCCCGATCAGGATGCCGACGAAGGACAGCGTCACCGTGACCACGGCGCCCTGCAGGATGGCCAGGACGGCGGCCGCGCTCATGACCACCCATCCGCAGCGCCGCGCGGGGGCCGGCGCCCTGCACCGGCCGACCGCGCCCGCTGGAGGACCACGCGACCGTCAAGCGGACGGGCGCGCAGCGATCGCCACCCGCACATGAATTGCCCTCGCCGCGCCGTCAGAATTCCGGCTCGAACGTGACTGGCAGATCAGGGAAGGCTTCGCCGAACCACTTCTTCTGCAACTCGGCGAAGCGCCCGTTTTCCTTCTCCTTGGCGATGAAGCCGTTCAGGAACTCCACCAGCTCGGTATTGCCTTTCGCGACCGCCCAGGCCGGATACGACTTGCCGGAGACGGGCTGGCCGACCGCGAACACGTTCGGCTTCTCAGCGACCAGCGCCTTGATGTTGATGATCGTGTTGACGACGTAGTCGACGCGGCCGAGCGCGAGATCCTGATAGGCTTCCGGATAGGAGGTGTATTCGACCACCTTGCCGAGCTTGCCGCCCTCCTTCTCCAGCATCGCCTGGAGCTCGGGCAGCCGCCCCAGCAGCGCGCTGCCGGCCTGAACGCCGACCGTCTTGCCGCTGAGATCCTTGATCGCGTTGATGCTCTTGTCGTCCTTGCGCTTGACGTAATAATGCGTCGCGTCGGCAATCGGACTGGTGAAGTCGAGCGACTTCTTGCGCTCCTTGGTGATGATCGCCGCGGTGATGGCGACGTCGTATTTGCCGGTGGAGACGCCGGCCAGGATGCCGGTCCAGGGCAGGATCTGCTGCTTGATCTCGAACGGCGCATATTTGCGCAGATCCTCGATCAATTCGTTGTCGAAGCCGGTCGGCTTGCCGTCCTTGACGAACTCGAAGGGCCGGAAGTCGTCCTCGGTGGCAACGATGAGGCCCCGCTTCTTGATCTCGTCCATGCTGCCGGCCTTGGCGGTGAACGCGGCCGGCAGCGTCAGCGCGGCCGCCAGCAGGGCCAGCGCGACGCGCCGCGACGGCGCCGACAGGCGGAGAAACGAAGGCTTGGTCATCTCACATCTCCTCATATGAAACTGATCAGTCGAAGCTGAAGCCGTGCGCGCGCAGATAGGGTGGGAAGGCCGCGCCCTCCGCCTTGGCGGCCTGACGCGCCTTGTCCTCCGACCAGCCGTAGAAGTCGGCCTCGCCGAACTCGGCATTGCCGCGCTGCTGCTCCTTCGGAATCGCATGCCGCGCATGACGCCGCCGGTCGTAGTCGTCGAGCGCTGCGGGCAGCGCATTGTCGCCGTAGCGGTCGACATGCGTGGTGATGCTGCGCGGCAGCCGCAGGCTGACATGGCCCTCCCCAGCGGGATAGCCGAGGCACAGCCCGGCGACGGGGAACACCATGTCGGGCAGTTCCAGCACCTTGGCGACCGTGTCGATCTCGTTGCGGATGACGCTGATCGGACAGGTCCCGAGACCGGCCGACTCAGCGCACAGGATCATCGTCTGCAGCGCCAGCGCGGCGTCGACCGAGGCGTTGAAAAAGCCCTCCAGGGTCCCGTTCTTGACGGGCTTGGCACGCAGTTCGCCGATCCGCTGCAGCCGCCGCGCATCGCCCAGAAACACGAAGAACGCCGGCGACACTCCGATCCAGGGCATGCTCGGAAACAGTCTGCCGATCGCCGCCCGCTTCTCCGCGTCACGCACGCGCATGATCGAGGCCTGCTGGAAATCCGACTTGGCCGAGGCGCTCAGCGCGCAGGCGACGAGCAGATCGAGCAGCCCCTCTTCCGGCATCCGGTCGCTATAGCGGCGCACCGTCTTGCGGGACAGCACGCCGTGCAGAAATGCGCTGGACTCGGCGTCGCCGCCGTCGGGCCCGCCATCTCCGAAGCGTGTCGCAATGACATCAGCATGCTCCGGCATCAGGGTGCTCCCGTCGCGTCATGCGCAACGCACCACGGCGCACGAACGCTCTTGGCCCGAGCAATGATCGGCGGGTTGCGCCGCGGCAGACATCGCATCGCTTACTCCACGCCGCGACATCGATGTCGCCGCCCCGGATTCATTTCGCCGCGGCTTCCGCGCAGCTGTCGTCGGTCATGTCAGCAAGGGACATGCCAGACGCCGCCCTGCCACGCGCAGCGCAACGTCTGCGCATCGGCGTCCACGATGGCGTCAGCAGAAATTGGGCTGGCAGATGCGCCGTTTGCGGACAAAACGCCGCAGCGCGAAAATGCGGAGCATGCTTCGTAGTTGGCGCAACGAACGCCATGGCCGGATACCGCGCTCCGATGACGCGCTGCTTTTCGGGCAGCAACATGCCCATTATCTAATCGGAGCTCATCGCCATCGGTTGCCGTCAGTCGGGCGACCTCGTCGCATCGAGCCTTTGCTCCTGTGCCTTGACGATCGTCTGCATCATGGCAATGAACCGCTTCTGATCGACCTTGGTCAGATCCGCGACCGTCGCGAGATGCGCCGCCCGCGCCGGCCGCTCGATCTTGCGCAGCAATGCGAGGCCGGAACTGGTCAGGCGGCAGGTGCGCGACCGCCGGTCGTGCGGCCCGACGCTGCGATCGATCAAGCCGCGCGCCTGCAGCCGCTTCAGCGCGCCGGTCGTGGTGGTCCGGTCGAGGGCGATGTCATGTGCCAGCGCCGTCTGGTCCGCCGTCCCGCGTTTCGCCAGCGCCGTCAACAGGCTGTACTGTAACGGCGTGATCTCATAGGCGGCGCATTTCTCCTGGAATAGCGCGACGTGGATCTGGTGCAGCCGCCTAATCAGATAGCCTGGACGTCCCTCGAGCGGCCAAGATGATCCATCGACTTTCGGCTTGTTCCTTCCGGCCATCGAACGACTCCCCGCATAAGCACTCATCACACTGCATCAATTTCAAGCTGTCTATGGCACGGATCTTGATGTAATGCGAAGCATGCTTCGTAATTGGCCGGCGGATCGTCCGCGCCGGCTCGTCGAGGAAGGTTTTGACCGGGACAGACATCCCGCCCGGAAAGGAGACCTTGCATGTCCGTGAGCGCCTCGTTCGACCTGCTGCTGCGCGGCGGCCGCGTCATTGACCCCGCTTCCGGCATCGATGGCTTGAGAGACGTCGCCATCCGCAACGGCCGCATCGCGGCCGTCCAATCCGACATTCTGCCGACCAGCGCCAAGGACGTCATCGATGTCAGCGGCCAGCTCGTGCTTCCGGGACTGATCGACACCCACGCCCATGTCTATCAGTACGTCACCGGCCGCTTCGGCATGAACGCGGACATGGTCGGCGTGCAGTCGGGCGTCACCAGCCTGATCGACCAGGGCGGCCCGTCCTGCATGACCCTGCCCGGCTTCCGTCACTTCGTCGCAGATCAGGCGCAATCGCGCGTCTATGCCTTCCTGTCGGCCTATCTGGTCGGCGGCCTCGAGGGCCACTACTATCCCGATCTCTACCGGCCGGATTGCGTCGACATCGATGCGACGGTGAAATCGGCGGTCGCCAACCGTGACCTCGTTCGCGGCATCAAGGCGCATGCCGAGATCGGCGGCTTCGCGCGCTGGGGCATCCGTGTCATCGAGATGGCGGCCGAGATCGGCCGCCGCGCCGAGCTTCCCGTTTACGTCCATTTCGGCCAACTGTGGGGACTGCCCGCAAGCGGCACCAATGGCGAGGATGTCGACACCATCCTGGAGCGCGTGATCCCGCTGCTGCGTCCGGGCGACGTGCTGGCGCATCCGTTCACGCGGCATCCCGGCGGCTTCGTCAACACCAAGGGCGAGGTGCATCCGGTGATCCAGGCCGCGCTCGATCGCGGGCTCAAGGTCGACGTCGGCCATGGCAGCCATTTCTCCTACCGCCTGGCACGCAAGGCGATCGACGCCGGCATCGTGCCGCATACGCTCGGCGCCGACATCCACGGCTACAACACCCATGTGCCGGCGCCCGCGGGCACCCCGGACGAGCATGCCGACGACGAGAACCATCCGTTCGCGGGCCAAGCCAAGTTCAGCCTCGTGCAGGCGATGAGCTCGATGGTCGCGCTTGGCCTGACCTTGGAGCAGGTCGTGCCGATGGTGACGTCGAACCCCGCCGCCATGCTCGGACTATCCGATCAGATCGGCGCGCTGCGTCCAGGCATGGAGGCTGATGTGAGCGTGCTCCGCGAGCAGCAGGGCCGTTTCGTGCTTTGCGACAACGAGAAGACCGAGGTGATCGCCGAGAAGCTGCTGCAGCCGGTGTTCTGCCTGCGCGCCGGCGTCCGGCACGACGCCACGGCGCCGATCCTGCCCGCAGCGGTCGCGGCCTGACGTGACGGACGCGGCCTCGACCGCCTCGGATGCCCGCGCGCCGCGCGGTGTCGGCGCGCGCTTGCCGCGCAAGGAGGACGACCGTTTTCTGCGCGGCCGCGGTCAGTACGTCGCCGACATCAGGCTGCCGGGACTGAAGGACGTCGCCTTCGTGCGCAGCCCGCTCGCGCACGCCAGGATCAAGGCGATCCACGTTCCCGCTGAGTGTCGCGACGTCGTCTTCACGGCCGACGACCTCGCAGGCATCAAGCCGATCCGCGCGGTCTCCGGCCTGCCGGGCTTCAAGATCTCCGAGCAGCCGGTGCTGGCGACCGGCAAGGTGCGCCATGTCGGCGAGCTCGTGGCGATGTGCGTCGCGCGCAGCCGCGCTGAGGCCGAGGACATCGCCGCTTCTGTCGAGCTCGAGCTGGAGCCCTTGCCGGCGGTGCACGACATGCGGCTGGCGCGCACGGCCGGCACTGCGCTGGTGCACGAGCACTGGGGCGACAACGTCTTTCTGGAGACCAATTTCGAGGTCGACATATCAGCCGCGCTGGACGCTCCGATCAAGGTGACGCGCGAGATCACGACCGCACGCCAATGCATGGCGCCGCTGGAGGGCCGCGGCGTCGTCGCGACCTTCGATCACCGGCTGGATCAGCTCACGCTGCACACGGGATCGCAGATGCCGCACATCGTGCGCAACGGACTGTCCGACTGCCTCGGCGTCGACCAGGGCCGCATCCGCATCATCGCGCCGGATATCGGCGGCGGCTTCGGTCACAAGGGCATCCTGCTGCCCGAGGAGGTCTGCCTGAGCTGGCTCGCCATGCACAAGGGCATGACGGTGCGATGGCTCGAGGACCGGCGCGAGCATCTGAGCGCCAGCGCGAATTGCCGCGAGCACGCCTATCACATCACGGTCTATGCCGACCGCGACGGCCGGCTGCGCGGCATCGATTGCGAGGCGATCGTCGATTCCGGCGCCTATTCGTCCTATCCGTTCTCCGCCTGCCTCGAAGCGGCGCAGATCGCGAGCATCCTGCCGGGGCCATACCGGATGCCGGCCTATCGCTGCCGCACCTATTCGGTCGCGACCAACAAATGCCCAATCCTGCCCTATCGCGGCGTGGCCCGCACCGGCGTCTGCTTCGCGCTCGAGCTGCTGCTCGATGCCGTCGCGGTCGAAGCCGGGCTCGAACCCGGCGAGGTCAGGCTGCGCAACCTGGTGCAGCCGCAGGACATGCCGTTCGACAACATCACCAACAAGCATTTCGACAGCGGCGACTATCCCGGCGCGCTGCAGCGGGCGTTGACGGCGATCGATGTCCCCGCGGTGCGCGCGCGGCAGCAGCGCGGTGAGCCGGACGGCCGGCTGATCGGCACCGGCGTCTCGATCTATTGCGAGCAGGCTGCGCATGGCACCTCGGTCTATGCCGGCTGGGGCATTCCGATGGTGCCCGGCCACGAGCAGGCGACCGCACGCTTGACGCCCGACGGCGGGCTGGAGCTGCGCGTCGGCGTGCATTCGCACGGCCAGGGGCTCGAAACGACGCTCGCCCAGGTCGCGCACGAGATCCTCGGCGTCGATCCAGACAAGATCCGCGTCATCCTCGGCGACACCGCGATGACACCCTACTCCACCGGCACCTGGGGCTCGCGCTCGATGGTGATGGCCGGCGGCGCCGTGGGGACCGCCTGCGAACAGCTCGTCGCGCGCGCCACGCGCATCGGCGCCAAGCTGCTTCAGCTCGCGCCGGAGGCCATCACCTGGCGCGACGGGCGCGCCTGCGGGCCGAACGGCAGCGTCAGCCTCGCCGAGATCGCCCATACCTGGTACCGCCGGCCGCAGGATCTTCCCAACGACGTCGATCCCTCCGGCCTCGAAGTCACCGGCGGCTACAAGCCGGTGCGCGACAGCGGTACCTTCTCCTATGCGGCGCATGCCGTGACGGTCGCGGTCGATCCGGATCTCGGCGAGGTCGAGCTCCTGGACTACGTCATCGTCGAGGACGGCGGCGTCCTCGTCAATCCGATGATCGTCGACGGCCAGATTCTCGGCGGCCTCGCGCAGGGCATCGGCACCGCGCTGTACGAGGAGATGCCGTTCGACAACGCCGCGCAGCCGCTGGCGACGACGCTGGCCGACTATCTGCTGCCGGGTCCGACCGAAGTCCCCGCGCCGCGCCTGTTTCACATGGAGACGCCGTCGCCCTACACGATGTTCGGCGTCAAGGGCATCGGCGAAGGCGGCGCGATCGCGCCGCCGGCGGCGATCGCCAACGCCGTCAACGACGCGCTGCGGCCGCTCGGCGCAGAGCTGATGCAGTCGCCGCTGTCGCCGCGCCGGATCGTCGCGGCGGTGCTCGCCGCAAAACAGGCGAGCGCGCCGTGAAGGCCGCATCCTTCGTCTATGAGCGCCCCCGCAGCATGAGCGACGCGCTGGCTCTGCTCGGAGACGCTGATGGCGACGCACGGATCATGGCCGGTGGCCAGTCGCTCGGACCGATGCTCAATCTGCGCCTGGTGCAGCCGCAACTCATCGTCGACGTCGCCGGCCTCGCCGAGCTTCGCACGATCGAGCGCGACGGCGATGCTCTCGTGATCGGCGGCTGCGTCACCCATGCCGATATTGAGGATGGCCGCATTCCCGACGTCACCCATGGCGTGCTGCCACGGATCGCCCGCGGCATCGCCTATCGCGCCGTCCGCAACCGCGGCACCATCGGGGGCTCTCTCAGCCACGCCGATCCGGCTGCCGATTGGGTCACCACGCTCGCGGCGCTCGGCGCCAGCGTGAAGCTGACGAGCGCCAACGGCCAACGCGAACTCGCGGTCGCGGAGTTCATCCAGGGCGCGCTGCAGACGGCGCTGCGTCCCGGCGAGCTCGTCACAGCGATCCGCGTCCCCTCGCTGCCGCCCACGGCACGCTTCGGCTACGCCAAGGCCTGTCGCAAGCCCGGGGAATTCGCTCATGCGATGGCCGCGGTCCTGATCGAGCCGGATCTGGCCCGCAGTCGTGTCGTCATCGGCGCCATCGACACGAGGCCGATCGTCGTTGACGATTCGTCCCTGCTTGGCGGCACGATCATCAATCCCACCAAGCAGTTCGATCGCGGCCTCACTGACAGCCTGCTGACGCAGGCCGGCGTGACCGATCCGGCCGCCCGACACATCCACCTGAGCGTGCTCGCGCGGGCGATTGCGGAGGCCGCCGCATGACGACGATCCGACTCACCGTCAACGGGCGCGCGACCGAGACCACCGTCGAACCCCGCACCCATCTCGCCGACGTGCTGCGTGATCAGCTCGACCTGACCGGGACCCATCTCGGCTGTGAGCACGGCGTCTGCGGCGCCTGCACCTTGCTGCTCGACGGCGCTCCGGCCCGCTCCTGCATCACGCTCGCCGTGGCCTGCGAGGGCGCCGCCGTCACGACGATCGAAGGCCTGGACGAGGACGAGATCGCAGCCGAGCTGCGCGACGCGTTCACGCGCGAGCATGCCCTGCAATGCGGCTACTGCACGCCCGGCATGATCATGTCGGCGCGCGACCTCGTGCTGCGCCTCGATCACGCGGACGAACACGCCATCCGTGTCGGCCTGAGCGGCAATCTGTGCCGCTGCACCGGTTACGCCGGGATCGTACGGGCGGTCGGCGCCGTGATCGAGGCACGGCGTCAGCGAGGCATTGCAGCGGTGATCGGCGCAGGTCGAAGTTCGCTCGGTCCTGTGGGATCGCACCCGGTCGCGATCCCGACCACCGTCTCGTCGCCGCATGCCAAGCATGAGATGGCGGCAAAGCAGAGCGCTGGGGCTGGCATGCTCGACATTCTCGACGCTCCGCCCACGAGAAGCTTCGATGCATCGCTTACGGTGAACGCCGCACCTGCCGAGGTCCTTGCGCTGTTCGCAGATGTCAGAACCTTGGCTGCATGCTTTCCCGGCGCCTCCATCACGGGCATGCCAGCCGCCGATCTCATCGAGGGCGAGGTCAGGATTGCCCTTGGCCCGCTTGCTGCCGTCTTCCGCGGCGCTGCACGGATCGAGCGCAACGACGTGAGCCTGTCCGGGCGGCTCATCGGCACAGGACGTGACCGGCTGAGCCGCAGCTCGACTTCAGGACAGATGAGCTGGCGCATGGCCCCGATCGACGAGGGACGAAGAACCCGGCTCGCGCTCACGATCGGCTACAGCCTCACCGGTCCGCTGGCGCAGATCGCGCGTGACGGACTCGTGCGGGATCTGGCATCGCGCCTCACGACGACGTTCGGACAAAACTGCGAGCGGTATCTCAACGGAACGTTGAGCGTGGCTGAGAATGCTGCGCCGCAACGCCTCAACGCCGTTAGATTGCTCCTCGACGTCGCACTTTCACATCTTAGCGCCTTCGCTCGCGGCATGCGAAGACAATGAGACTACCAATCGCAGCATGCGGTGCGCACGCACCGCTTGCGGTGCCAAGAGTTCGCAAGGTCTGCAATTTTAGCAGTGCCAAGTCAGCCAGTATCAAGTCACCCGAATTTAGCCGGAGCGTAGCAGGCAAATATCGCGGAGACGCGGCCAACGGTACCGACATTGCGCCCTCCCGATCTGCTGACGTCCGCCACCTGCTCGATCAAGCAGATGACCTCGCGGCGGCGCCCCCTTCGTGCAGTCAGATCCCAGCATGGGCATAAGGAGCTCTTGTGCGAGAGGTCATCCTTGGGGAGCCGGACCGCTCGTCAGCACGGCCACCGCGTCGGCGGCGCGGACGCCCGCTCCAAAGAGTCGGTTGCGGTGTCATCGGCGATGTCGTCGGCCGCCTCGATCGGTTCGGCAGCCCGGATCGCGCGGCTTCGCAGCAGGTCCAGCGCACGATTATGCGCGATCCGGAACAGCCAGCCGCGCAGCATCGTGACCTCCTTGATATCGTCCATGGCCACAAGCGCCTTCGCCAGGGTGTCCTGCACGACGTCCTCACCGTCGACCACCGAGCCCATCAGGCGCGCGCAATAGCGATGCAGCTCGGGCCGGAGTCCCTCTGCCAGAGCCATCAGCTCGGTCCTGCGCCCGCGGCGCAACGACTGCGTGCCATCGCTCAAGCGGTCGCTCCTTCCATCACCGTCACGCCGGCATCGCCATTCAGGCCGAACACGATGCCGTCGGCAAGCCGCGGATCCTCCAGCACCGAGACGACGTGGTCGCCGAACGCCCGCGGCGGCATCGGCGCGCCAAAACGAGCGACGAAGGCTTACGGCGTGATCCCCATGGATCCGGCATAGGCGCCCGCGGCCGTATCCCCCACCCCGGTGCCCAGGATCATCATGCGCGGCACGATCGCCTGGAAACGGATGCCGAGCTTGGCCTCCTGCGACACGCCATTGGCATATTTTGCCATGAACCAGAGCATGCGCTTGGCGCCCCCGTAGCCGCCCGACATCTGCGATCCCGTCACCGCGGCGCCGCTCGAACCGACCAGGACGCCGCTCCCCGGCCGAAGCGGCAGCCTGAGCGCCGCCTGGATCCAATACAAGCCTGCCTTGACGTCCGTCTCCCAGGCGGCCGAAAAGTCCGTCCAGCTCAGCTGATCGAGCCGGCCCATCGGCGGCGTCGTGCCGGCTTTCAGCACCAGAATGTCGGGACTGATATCGCCGACGATGCGCCGCGCGGCGGCCTCGTCGGTGATATCGGCCACGATCGTGGCAACGCCCAAACGCGCGGCGACCCCGTCCAGCGCCTTGGTTCCGCGCGCCACCACGGTCACCCTGGCGCCGCGTTCGACCAGGGCTTCCACCAGTCCGAGGCCGAGACCGCGGCTTCCGCTGGTGACGATGACGCCCTTGTCTTTCAGGCTCATGATCATGCTCCACTTTCCAGACGAAGAGAAGACGATCCAGCCACGGGAAAAGAGTCATAGAAGTCCGATCGACGACGGCGATGCCGGGGTGCGCTTGGACTCAAAACCGGTCGGTTTGGGGGGCAGACGATCGATCGCGTGAACGCCAGTCGTAGTTCGGACGCGGCAGGGCATCGGCGATGTCCCTGCCGAAGGCCAGCCTCGCCACCCCCGGAAAGGCGAAGGTCTTGATCACCAGATTGCGGAACAGCAGGCCGGCGCGCGTCTTTGGCGCGAACGCGCCGGCAAAGCGCTCGGCGGCGCCCTGCTTTGCCTCGATATAGGTCCGCAAGACCTCGTCATATCGCGCGAACGCCTCCTGATATCGTCCCGAGCTGGCAGCAAGTTCGCCCGCCAGCACGTAGGCGGCGATCATTGCCAGGGCCGACCCCTGCCCCGCCAGCAGCGATACGCAGAACGCGGCATCGCCCACGAGGGCGACGGGACCGCGCGACCAGCTTGGCATTCTGATCTGACTGACCCGGTCGAAATAGAGATCGTCCGTGCGGTCCAGTTCGGCGAGGATCTCATGGCATTCCCATCCACCGCCCCGATAGACATCGCGCACCACCGTCTTCTGCTGGTCGGGCGAAGCCGGTAGATGGGGATCGGTCGACGCGAACACAAACAGAAACATGGTCCGATCGTCGCGTAACGTAAAGCGTCCGACCATGCGCCCTGGCTGGCTATACATCAAATACACGTCCTGATCGCGCGGCCGATAGCCTCGCACCTCGAACGCCGCGACGACATAGCCGAGGTGCCTCTCGAATGCAGTCTGCGGTCCAAACACCAGACTGCGAACCCTTGAATGCAGGCCATCGGCGCCGATCAATAGATCGAAGTGGCGTTCACCGGCGCGCTCGAGTTCGACCCTGATGCATTCCGGCTCTTCACGAAATGCGATGATTTCATCGCCGAACAATACCTCGGTGCCGTTCTTGATGCTTCCGAACAGCAACCGCGACAGCTCGCTCCGTTGCACCGTCACATAGCTTCCGCCGGTCAACTCAGCGAAAACCCGGGTGCCGATGCCTGCCAAGGTCCTGCCGCAAGCGTCAACGACGCGCATCTCTTGAACGTGGTACCCGCTGCGATGAATGTCCGGAAGCAACCCCATCTGTTCAGCGATGTCGTAGCCAAGCCCCCAGAAATCAATCACGTAGCCGCCGCTGCGCAGAGCAGGTGCGCGCTCGACCAGCGTCGGCTCGAAGCCCGCGGCCTTCAGCCAATAAGCGAGCGTCGGTCCCGCGATCCCTGCCCCCGAGATCAATACGGTTCTCATCGGCAACACCCAGGTGAAGCCCTTGAACTTGGTTGCACAGCCGCTTGGAATCACGGGCAACCACGCTTGCGGCATAGCTTCTCGAACTCAGAAGATCACTTCTCCGGCCACGAACGCCAACACGATGAAGACCACGAAGATCACGAGAGCGGCGAAGAACAGCCATTTGGCGATCCGGGCGGAGCCGGCGGCAATGCCGCTGAATCCGAGAAAGCCTGCGACGACCGAGATGACGAAGAAGATGAGCGCCCATTTCAGCATGGAGCCTCCGGAGCAAACGCGCGCTTGCACGCGAAAAAATAGACGACCGCTCCCCGTGCGCAGCTCTCAAGCGCTGCGGCGCCCACCAACGGCGCCGCCGCAACGCGTTCTTGCGCCGTGGTGACGGGTGCATGCGATCTGCAGCGTTACTTGCTGCTGTTGTTGGCCTTCGAGCTGCTGCCTGAGCCATCGTGACTGGCGCCGGCCGCGCTGCCCGTGGTCTGGGCCTGGTTGTCGATCTCGGTGAACATGGTCAGGGAGTGCGGCCCGATCACCATCGTGACCGGATCATTGTTGCTGTCCTTCGCGCTGACCAGGAACGAGCCGGGCACCACGTTGATGTCGGTGAAGCCCTGCTTCTGCAGCTTCTGCTTGATCTGCTGCGGCAGCGGCTGGGCCTGGTTCGACGCCTGTGCGCCTTGGGTGCCCGGTTGCGAGCTGGCGCTGGTTCCTTCCGCGAAAGCCGGAGCCTGAAGCGCCGCGAGCACCAGCAACGATGATCCGATGAGTTTGATGGACATGGAGGTCTCCTCTATGAGGTTGCACTGAGCTCATGTTGAACGGAGGCAAAGCCGGATGGTTCTCTTCCGTTCGAGGGGCTCGGTGTGCCGCCGTACCACTCGACGGTGCCACCATGAGCAAAGCCCGTCACGACCGGACATTGGGCGTCGCTCAGCCACCGCGCACTCGCGGCTCGCGATCAAGAAAGTCGGCGACATAGAAGCGCTTTCCCAGGGCGAGCAGCACAGCCGCGACGGGCGTCGCCAACGCCAGCCCCAAGGTGCCGAACATCACCCCGAACAGCAATTGCATCGAGATTGTGAATGCAGGAGGAAGAGCGACCGTCCTCTCCTGAACGCGCGGCGCGATCACATAGCTCTCGATGAACTGGATAGCGACGTAGAGAGCGGCGATCCAAAGCGCCCGCATGGGTCCGTCCGTCAGGCCGATCAGGACGGCGGGTGTCGCGGCCAGAACCGGACCGATGTTCGGAATGAAGGTCAACAGCGCAGCCAACACCGCAAGCACCAGCGGCAGCGATCCGCCGAGCGCCCATAACCCGATGCCGGTGAGAATGCCGACCACCGCCATCGACACGAATTGCGCGAGCAGCCAGGCGCGCAAGGTCTGTCCGGCCTCCGCCAGCATATCGGCCGCTCGCGGCCGCATGCTGGGAGCCACCAGCGCCACGATGCCCCTCACATAGAGTTCAGGGTTGGCGGCACTGTAGAGGCCGATGAAGACGACCACCACCGTGCTGCCGAGGAACCCCAGCGTCGTCGAGAACACGGAGGTTGCCTCTCGACCCGACGGCAGGAACCTGTCGACGTCCAGCAGACCGACGCCCCGCTGCGTCCAATCGTGCGAGTCGATCATGTGCTTCGCGGCTTCGATCGCGCGCGGAAGTCCATCGAGAAGATTCTGGAACTGGTCGGCGAGCCTGGAGCCGGCGAAGGCAAGAAAGCCCGCCAAAAACGCAACGAGCGCCACGCCGAAGATGCCAAGTCCGACAGCCGGTCCGACGCCAAGCCCTTTCGCGATCCACGAGCCGCCGCTCCTCAGGAAGACGCCGAACAGGATGCCGGCAAAGACGATCAGCAGAACATCCGGAGCGAGCCACAGAAGCACCGCGGCGATCGCGCCGACCGCAAGCATGCACACGACCCTCTGCGGCATGTTTATCCTCTCTCGAACCAGCTCGATGCGCGTTTGCATTGACAACGCACACCGGAAGACCCGGCGGCGACGCACGCCGCCTTTTTCTTCCGGATCGGCGGGCAAGTACGGACGCGTACCAACAACCGCTCTGCCATGGCCTCGAAAGCCGTGCTGGAATGTTGAAGAGCGATCGGCGTCAACGACCTTCTCTGAGCGGATGAGGACGCCGGTGTCGACCCAATGCACGACGACAGGAGCGAAAGATGCGCAATTTCGGCTTGGCACTGTCCCTCTCTGCAATGATGGCGATCACGCCGGTCGCCGGCACCTGTGCCGCCCCGCTGACTCCGCTGTCCGCAACCGCCAGGCCCGCGGCCCATCCGTTCGGCAGTCAAGGCGAGCTGACGGAAGTCCGCTGGCGCGGCGGTTGGGGAATCGGCGCCGGCCTGCTCGCAGGAGCGCTGATCGGCTCGGCTCTGGCCTCGCCCTATTACTACGATGCTTATCCGGCCTATGATCGCTACGGATACGCGTACGGCCCGGCTGGCTATGATCCTCGCTACGCGTATACGCCCTACTGGGGCGAGTATGGGTGGGGCGCAGGCCCCGGTTTCTATACGGCCTACAGCTACGCGCCTGCCCCGTGGGGCTACACGATGCGCCATCAATGGCGGAACAGCTATGGCTGGCAGCCGAGGCGGTGGCGGCATCACCATCACGGCGTGATTCGCACACACCATCGTTGGTGAGCACAAGTACGGGGCCAATACCGCCCGGCCCGCATCAAGCAGCGCGCACCGTCCGACACCTCCCATGCTCGTCGGCGCGATCGGTGCCCGAAATCCATCCGCCTGGAGTTGGTACGGCAGCGTACCAACTTGAGCGCGCAACAGCGCATTGGACTTTGGCAGAAAGCGGAACCACACTGCCGCCTCGAGCATATGTGAGGCTGCTTGATCCGCTCGCCGAATTCCACCAAGCTGCGGGCAAATCAGATCTCGTTGCTTCATGCCCAAACAGCCCTTGGCCAAGACCATTCAGGACTTCATCCTGAATCACATTCACACTGTCGCCCAGATGGAAGCCCTGCTCTTCCTCCATTCTCACCCGCGGGAACGTTGGGTGGCCGCAGAGATGGCCAAACGGCTCTACGCCACGGAACGCGAGATCGTCGCCGCGCTGGCCGAACTTCACCGTGATGGTTTTCTCAGCGAAGCTGACGGGCACTATCAATTCGACGCATCTCCGGAGCGCGCCGAACGCGTCGCGGAACTCGCCGAGGCCTACCGTCATCAGCTCATTCCGATCACGAACCTGATCCACGGCAAGCGGCGGAGCATCAATGCGTTCTCGGACGCGTTCAAGCTGCGCAAGGACCGCTAGCATGGCCGCGGTGATCTACACTCTGTGTGCGCTGACCTGCGCCTTGTGCACCGGCCTGCTTGCGCGCGCCTATGTCCGCTTCCGATCGCGGCTTCTGCTCTGGAGCGCGATCTCGTTTCTTGGACTGACGTTCAACAACATCGCTCTGTGGGTCGACAAGATCATTCTGCCTGAAGCCGACCTCTCGCCCGTCCGCAACGCGATCGCGCTGATCGCGATGCTGGTTCTGATCTACGGCCTCGTTTGGGAGTCAGAGTAGATGGCACATCTTGGCCCGGTGCTCGGCGGCAGCGTCGCCGCCTGCTCTCTCATCGCCGCCCTGTTCTTCCTCAAGTTCTGGCGCAGAACCGGTGACCGCTTCTTCCTGTTGTTCTCGGCCGCATTCATGGTCGACGCCGGATCCCGGTTCCTGCTTGCGGCAGTTGCGGTCTCCGATACGACCGAGCCGATGTACTACGTCCCTCGGCTGGTCACTTTCGGCCTCATCCTGACGGCGATCATTCAGAAAAACGCCGGCCGCAACGCGCAAGATCCTCGCAACTCAGATTAGGAGACGCCACATATCACCCCGCACAGTGCTTCCGGGACGAAGAATGATCTGGTCCGCAGGTCAGTTCATGCGCCGCCCGGCGGCGAGATATCTCGCTTTGACCGCCGTGGCCGTCGCGATCGTCGTGGCCGGCCTTGTCATTCTCGCCTCGGTCCTCATCGAGAGCTGGTCGCGGCAGGACGTGGACCTGCGCTCGCGGCTGGTGTTTCGATCGGTCCGGGATCGGATCGTCGCCGCCGCGAACTCTCCCCAGCAGGCCGACATTGGCGCTCTGTTCGAACGCATCACCGAGGACGAACGCATTCTGGCGCTGGGGTTCTGCACACCGGACGGCGAGCTGCGCTACGCCACAAAGGACTTTCCGCGCTCCATCACCTGCCGCGCCATCGACCGGGACAAGCGCCGCACCTTCGACACGACCAGCTCAGGCCGCCGCGTCAATGTTGGAATCTTTCCGGTCAACGCTCCCCAGGCCGCCGGAGATCTGCTGGTCATTCATGATCTTGCCTATGTCGACGAGCGGGCCGCCGAGGCGCGCGTCTACGCCGGGCTTGCGCTGGGCGGAATCGCACTCGGACTGGGCCTGTTTGCCTTCGCCGTCGTATCCGCGCTGACCCGATCCTGGGCGCGGTCCATCCGAAGCATTCTGCAAGGCGCATCCGCCGGCGCCGAGGCGCCGTCTCCGTTCAGCGGCTCGCCGATCGGCCGTGCCGTCCACGCCACGCTTGCCGAGCTGCGGGCCGAGCGCCGCTTCGGCAGCGACATCAACATCGACTGGTCGCCGCATACACTGCATCGGCTGCTGGTGGAGCGATTGCCGGACGCGCAGGTGGTCGTCGTCTCCAACCGCGAGCCCTACATCCACAACCGTTCGAGCGAGGGCATCGTTCTGCAAAATCCTGCCAGCGGCCTGGTGGCCGCACTCGAGCCGATCATGCGGGCGTGCGGCGGGGTCTGGATTGCGCATGGCTCCGGTTCCGCCGACCGCGACACAGTCGACCGGCATGACCGCCTGCAGGTTCCTCCCGGTGATCCCGCCTACACCCTTCGCCGGGTCTGGCTGACCGAGGAGGAGCAGACAGGCTACTACTATGGTCTCGCCAACGAAGGCCTCTGGCCGCTCTGCCACATCGCGTTCGTTCGCCCGACATTCCGGGAGACGGATTGGCTGCAATATTGCAAGGTGAACGAGCGCTTCGCCGAGGCGGTCGTCCAGGAGGCCACACGCGACGATCCGATCGTCCTCGTGCAGGACTATCACTTCGCGCTGCTGCCCCGTATGATCCGTGACCGGCTGCCGAAGGCGACGATCATTACGTTCTGGCACATCCCGTGGCCGAATGCAGAAACATTCAGCATATGCCCTTGGCGCAACGCCATCATCGAGGGCCTGCTGGGCAGCACGATCCTGGGCTTTCATACGCAGCTTCATTGCAACAATTTCCTCGAGGCCGCCGACCGTTTCATGGAAAGCCGCGTCGACCGCGAGCACATGTCCGTCACCTATCGTGGTCAGGAGGTGCTGGTGAGGCCATATCCGATTTCGATCGAATGGCCGCCAGCGGCGCTTGCGAACCAGGCTCCGACGGAGTCCTGCCGCGCGTCGGTGCAACGGCGGTTCGGCCTGTCAGCAGATGTGCGGATCGCAGTGGGGATTGAGCGTTTCGACTATACGAAAGGCATTCTCGACCGGCTCAAGGCGGTGGACGATCTCTTGACCCGCCACCCCGAATGGATCGGCCGGTTCGTGTTCATCCAGGCCGCGGCACCGACACGGAGCAAGCTCGGCGCGTACAGCGCTTTGCAGGAAGAGGCCGAGACACTCGTCAACTGGATCAATGCGAAACATGAAACACGCGATTTCGCACCGATCCGTCTCGTCATCCGCCATCATGAGCCCGATGAAGTCTTCGAGCTGTTCAGGGCCGCCGATATATGCGTCGTATCGAGCCTGCATGACGGCATGAATCTGGTTGCGAAGGAATTCGTCGCCGCACGTGACGACGAACAGGGCGTGCTGATCCTGTCGACCTTCGCCGGAGCTTCCCGCGAATTGTCGGAGGCCTTGCTCGTCAACCCCTACGACACGCACGGCATGGCGGACGCGCTGCAGAATGCGTTGCAGATGCCCTCGTCCGAACAGCGCAACCGCATGCGGCTGATGCGGGAGCTCATCCGGGAGCGCAATGTCTATCGCTGGGCGGCGCAAATGCTGCTCGACGCATCCCACATTCGGCAGCGTCAACGCATCGGATCAGTCGAATTGCAGGCACAGCGATCGGCGTGATGAGGTCCTGCGCTCGGCATCCCCCCGCGACGTCAGCGCGGGGCCGCTGCAGCGCGGCGAAGCAGCAGGAGCCGCGAGGTCGCAAGGGCGAATGCCATGACGCCGCTCAGCCCGACGGTGACGGCTGGCAGGCCGGCCAGACCGATCACGAGCGGGGACAGAATGGCTGCTGCCGACGCGAGGAGGAGAATGTATTCTTCCCAGACTTCGAACGCCGCCAGCGCAGCGAAGCTGGTGACGCCGATGACAGCCCCGAGCACGCCGGCCGTCTGCGTCGCGGTGTTCGGTGCCGGGCCGCCGAAGCCGAGAATCCAGGGTGACGAGAACAGGAACGCCCCGACGACAAGGCTCGCGAGGTCGCACCAGATCCCGGCCAGGAACGCTCTCCTCACCGTATGCTTGACCGGGACTCTTTCGATACGCTTCAGACCAGGCGCGTGAGCGCCTGCCCGGTGGGGCCACGCATTGCCTTCGATCGTCATTGAGCTTTCCTCCGGAGCGGAGCCACAGATCCTTGAGAGCTGCAGCACGACCGGAGCGGCGCGCGCGCCGCTCCGGTTCGTCCTTGCCTACATGCTGCTCGGATATTTGAACGATGGAGCCGCCTTCAACTGCTCCGCGGTCGTATCCATCGATGCATGCCAACGCTTGTCGTTCTGATCATATTTGATCTTGATCGCCGATGGACGCACCGCCACGTACTGGTCGCCGATCCCGAGGAAGCCGCCGACCGAGAGAATGTAGCCGTCGACACCGTTCTCGTTGAAAGCGATATCCTTGATGGTGCCGATGTTCTGCTTGGCCATGTTGAAGACGTCCAGCCCGATCACACGCGATCCGAGGCCGTCCTTGGCCGGAACGGATGTGAAGGCGCCGCCGGGAGCTGTGTCGGAGGCCGATCCAGCCGCGGAAGCTGTATTCGCGCCGACCGTCGCCACTTCAGCAGTGGCGTTCGCTCCCACGAGCACCGTGATCGGGTTGCCTGACCTGTCGTTCGCCTGGATGACGGTTGAGGCGGGCATCACCTTCACATTCGTGAAGCCGGACTGCTGGAGGTTGGCGACGATGTCCTGCCGACTGCTCTGATTTGCCGGCGGTGACTGCGATGCGGTCTCGCCGAACGCCGCGGTCGACGCGAGAGCTGTCAGCGCCAGTGCTGCCGTTATGTTTCGCATTCGATCGATCCTTTTAGGTCTGTGCTTTCTTTCGGGACCTTGGGTGCGTCCATGAGGAGCCACTTCTCCTCATGGACGAGCCGCTGCTCATGGACAGGGATGGCGCTGTCCGTCGTAGCCGAGATAGGTGCCGGAGCCCGGGTCGTAGGATTTGAAGCGCTGCGAGCAGTAGGCGTCCGTCTCGGCCGCCTGTGCGCGGCTGTTGGCGATTGCTCCGCCGATGACCGCACCTGCGGCGAGACCGCCGATCGCGGGGCCCCAGCCGTAACCGCGGTGATGCCAGCCGTATCCCCGATAGCCATATCCCCGATACCCGTGATGCCAGCCGCCGCCGCGCCAACGCGCTTCAATGACATTGGACCGGTTGTCGACGCTTGCGGTTGCGACCGGGGCCTTTGGTGAGATGACGGTGGCGGCACTTGCCATCTCGCCGCTCGAGAGGATGGCGACGAGCGCGACGGTCGCGATCGGAACTGCGTTTTGGGTCCGCATGTAGTTCTCCTTCGTTTCGACTTGCGAAGGACCAATCCCGTCCATCCGTTCGGGTTCTCGCGGAGTGTACCGCTGCGTACCAGTGATGGAGTGAGGAGAGTCATGCGCGCTGGTGACGACAGCGTCGGCCCAGCGGAAGAACGCGTTCTCAGCGTCAGCGGCAATCTGTCGCGACCCCACGCCTATCTGGCGAGATCCCCGAGCCACCCTTGCGAAACGCCGTATCGGACGATGTCGGCCCTGGTGGAGAGGCCAAGCTTCTCGATCGCCCGCGCCTTGTGCGTTTCGATCGTCTTCACGCTCACGTCGAGGCGCCCGGCAATCTCCTTGTTGCTGAAGCCCTGCGCGATGAAGCGCAGCACTTCGGCTTCGCGCGGCGTCAGCTCGTGTTGGGACGCCTTGTCGGGATGCGACTCGTCGAGGCGCGCCGTCGGCAGCACCTTCTCCGCGATGGCGGGATCGAGATAGACGCCGCCCTCGGCAATGGCCCTGATCGCACGCACGAGATCTTCGGCAGCAGAGCGCTTGAGCAGATATCCACGCGCGCCAGCCTGCATCATCGGTTCGATATAGGCGCGATCTTCGTGGACCGTGAGCGCCAGCATCCGTACCGAGGGCGCCCGATCGGCAATCCTGTGGGCCAGCTCGATGCCGCCGATCACAGGCAGCGATATGTCCAGAACCGCAATATCCGGCGTCTCGCGTGCAATGACTTCGAGCGCGGTCTCAGCATCGGTCGCCTCGCCGACGACCTCCATGTCCGCGACGTGCGCGAGGAGCGCCTTCATCCCGGCCAGCACCAGAGGGTGATCATCCGCAAGCGTAATCCGGATCGTGGTCAAGAGCTCACACTCACGTTGGTCACGGGAACGGTCATGAAGAGCGTCGTTCCGTGCTTCGGCTCGGTTTCAATCGCGAGCGTCCCGCCAAGCAGAGACATTCTTTCTTCGATGAAGGAAAGACCCAACCTCTGGCTCGCAACCTCCTCGCCCTCGCGCCGGTCGGGATCAAATCCCTCACCATCGTCTTCGACGATGACGCGCAGCTCTTCGCCCCGGCGGTCGAGCACGACGCTGACCCGCCGCGCGCGCGCATGCTTTGCCACATTGGTCAACGCTTCCTGGATCGCACGATAGACGGCGCTCTCGACTTCCGGTGGAAGCCGGCCGGTGCGCCCCAACGTCTGGACGTCAGTGCTCAGTCCGTATCGTCGGCTCCATTCGGAACAGAATGCCTCCACGGCCTTGTACAATCCGAGATCGTCCAGGGCGGTGGGACGAAGGTCTGCCGCAATCTGATGAATATCACGCCCGATGTCACTTGCGAGCGACTGCAAGGAATGCAGGCGATCGAGCTGCGCCGCCTGTCCCGGCATTTGCGCAAGCGCCTGCTCGACATTCTTGAGACCGAGCAGCAGGCCGGTCACGGTCTGGCCGATCTGATCATGCAATTCCCGCGATAGACGCTTGCGCTCGTCCTCTTCCGCCTTGCCAAGACGCCGCAACAGGCGCTGGCGGTCGAGCTCCGCACGCTTGCTGTCGTCGATGTCGATCAGGACAGCGACGACGACCTCGGCGCCTGTATCCGACCGATGCGAGCTGCGGCCGTTGACGCGCAACCAGCGCCCCTGAGGGGTTGCGGTCCTGAAATCCACCGTCACCGCCTGATCGCCTTGACAGTGCAGCAGGGCAGTCTTGACCACGTTGCGGTCAGCCGGCTCGATGGCATCGACGAGTTGATCCAATGCGAGGGTGAGGTCGTCAGGGCCAGCCATGTCACGCAGCTGCAGCATCTGGAGCGCTCGCCCGGATGCGATCACCTCGCCAGTCGACACGTTCAGGCTGAAGACACCGAGATCCGCAGCATCGACCATGATGCGTCGGCGCTCTTCACTGGCCTTCAAAGCCAGCGCGGCCTGGGCTTCCTGCTCCAGACGCCGCTGCGAAATGTCGCGCGCCGTGAACCAGACGAGCGCCATGCCCAGCGCGAAGCTGACCGCACCTCCGCTGGCGAGCACGATCGCCGAACGACGCACGGGAGCATCAAGCTGGTCTGTCGGAATTCCGAGATGAACTGACCAGCCGCTGGTGCCCGGCAATTCCTTGAAGATCGAATCGACGGGAGTGCCTTCGACCGTCGTTCCCGTGTAGTTTCCCTCCGAGCCCTCCGAAATCGCCTGCCGAACGGCGGCGGCCGCGGGACGGCCGAGCTCAAATTGGTCGCCAATCGTCCGCGCGACGATGTTGCCTTTCGCGTCGACGACGACACCCACCCATCCCGGCGGAGCGCCTGCGCCTTTGAGGATCTGACTCACGGCGTCCGGCACGAGGGCGACCGTCAGGACGAATTTCAGTTCACCATGCCGTTCGACCGGCGCCCGGAGCGCGACCAACCGTTTTCCCGAGATGGGTCCGATCGGCCCGATGCCGCCGATCGCGGCCTTGCGCGTCGTCAAGATGCGTTCGAAGTTTTCACGATCCGCCGTTGCCCCCAGATCTGCCCCGATGGGCCGAAGCAGATTGAGCACCTGGTTGCCCTTGGGATCGACGAGCTCGATCGTCTCCCAGAGCGGCCTTGCCTGTTTGATCCGCAACGCCTCGATGTAGAACGAGTCGAGATCGGGAGCGTCCAGGCTCGCAGAGGTGGCGAGTGTCTCCGCGATTTCGACTTGAAGACCGAGCTCAGAGGACAGGCGGCTGACGACACGGTTGAGCGTTTCGAGCGCAGCCACACGCGAATCGGTTCGCGCCTGCCGGGCATTGAGGAAGACGACCCAACCCGCGAACAGGATCAGTGGAATGGCAGCGGCCATGACCAGGAGCACCAGGGACCGCCGAGTGGCACTCGCTTTCGTGCTGGTCACAACATCCTCTAGAACCGGGTTGTCCGAAGGGTCAGGTTTTTCCTGACGGCGTCTGACCGTCAGCCCGACTGGGATCAGCGTCGTGCACTCACCATCAATAGTCAAATGGTGATGGTCAGGACGGTCGACATGCTGAAACCCGAGACGATGCAGGAGCGCACGTGGAACGTGGGACCGCCGCGGACCATGTGGGCCGACGGAGCGCCCTGCCACAATGTGCATGAGACATGCAATGCCCTGTTGAGCAGGCTCCCGCAACGGTCCCGTCAGCTTCTGCTGGAACGTTGCGAGACGGTCGAACTCACACCGAAAATGCGTCTCCAGGATCGCGGGGTTCCCATCCAGTACGCCTACTTCATCGAATCTGGCGCTGCGTCCGTGAGCACGCGGGCCGGCGACTGCCTCCAGGTCGAAATCCAGACGCTCGGCAAGAAGGATTTTGTCGGCATTCCCCTGGTGCTCGGGATGCGGATTTCACCGCATATCTGCACGGTCCAGATGCCGGGAACCGCGCTACGCATTCCCGCCGAAGCGCTCATCCATTTAATCACCACGGATCGCGACATCGAGAAGATGTTGCTGCGCTACGTCCAGGCGACGCTCATCCAGAGTTCCCAGCTCGTGGCGTGCAACTCACGGCACAGCTTGAACCAGCGGGTCGCGCGCTGGCTGCTGGTCGCCAGGGACCGGACCGACAGCCCGGAGATCGGCATCACCCATCGCAGCATCGCCCAGGCCCTTGGCGTGCGGCGCGCCAGCATCACGGACACGTTCGCGGAGATGGAGGCGGCAGGCCTGATCCGCCGGAGCCGGAAATATATTGCGATCAGCGACGAAGTCTGCATGGCCGAGCTGAGCTGCAACTGTCACCGCGTCATACAAGCTGCCCACGAAAATTCCCTGTTCGGAAGTCCCAGTCTGCACGGCGCGCCATGATGAACGAGCGTCCTCCGACGGCGTGACGTCTGATCCCCTGAGTGGAACCAACCCTCTCGCGAAGGCTTTCCGTGAGAACCACCGGCCTGTTCGCCGGCGGGCGGCTGTCCGGGCCAGGACACGGTCTGCCGCCGATCGTCAGAGCAGCCGCGCGCATCACGGCGCCACCCCAGAGGAGCGAGAATAATTTGGTATTTTCCCTTCTGGACCTGAGCGCAATTCTGCTGGCGCTCTCGGCACTGTTCGGCTGGCTGAATCAGAAATACAGCCCCTTGCCGCATTCGATCGGCCTGCTTCTGATGAGCGTCGTGGTCTCCGGCATTCTGGTTGCGATCGATGTGGCCGCACCGTCCCATCATCTGTTCGCGCCGCTGACGAACGCGCTGTTGCAGATCGACTTCACCTCGGTCGTGATGAACGGGATGCTCGGCTTTCTCCTGTTCGCCGGCTCACTGCACGTCGAACTGCAAAGGCTCAAGCGCCGTGCAATTCCGGTTCTCACGCTGGCGCTGTTTGGCACGGGCATATCGACCTTGGTGGTTGGTTTCGGCTTCTACGCGGCATGCACGGCCATCGGCCTGCCGATGTCGCTCGCCTGGTGCCTGGTGTTCGGCGCCCTGATCAGTCCCACCGATCCGGTGGCTGTCATGAGCACGCTCAAGAACATCAACGTCCCGCCAGACCTCGAGATCGAGATGCAGGGAGAATCGCTGTTCAACGACGGCGTCGGCATCGTTCTGTTCACCATCCTGCTCCGCTACGCCACGGGGAGCGGAGATGTCGGTGCCGTCGATATCGGCGAGATGCTGCTGCTGGAGGCGGGTGGCGGCATTCTCCTGGGGCTCGCGGGCGGCTACATCGCCTACCGGGCCATGCATGCGATCGACGATTACGCCATCGAGGTGCTGGTGTCTCTGGCGCTCGTCACCTCGGTGTATGCGGCTGCCCTGCGGCTTCATTGCAGCGCGCCGCTTGCCGTCGTCGCAGCCGGATTGCTGATCGGGGATCGTGGCCCGCGATATGCCATGAGCGAGCAGACCCAGCGCTATTTGTTTGGACTTTGGACGCTGATCGACGAGATCCTGAACTCCGTGCTCTTCCTGTTGATCGGTCTCGAGGTCCTCCTGCTCCGCTTCGGCGCACTGGCGTTGCTGGGCGCCGCGACGGCCATTCCGCTCGTGCTGGTGGGCCGCCTGACCGCAGTCAGCCTTCCACTGCTTTTCCTTGCCCGGACCAAGCTCGTCTCAGCCCACAACATCCCGTTCCTGACCTGGGCCGGCGTGCGCGGCGGCATCTCGGTGGCCCTGGCGCTGTCGCTTCCGGAAGACCCGGCCAAGGCGCCGATCCTCGCCGCGACCTATGCGGTCGTCGTCTTCAGCGTGATCGTGCAGGGATCGACACTCGGTCTCGTCGCCAGGCGGACCCTGTCTCTGCCGGCCAAGGCCGGGCGCTGAGGTTCGACCCTGCCCTGCTCACTCCCCGCCCCCAGCGCCTCGCAGGACCAGATTGGACCCTTTCGGCGCCGTACCGATCTCTGTCCAGGTGCTAGAACGCAGCCTTGCCGATCGAAGCGCCCCCGTCAACTTGGATCGTCTGGCCGGTGATGAAGGCGGCTCCGTCAACAGGAACGCGATCGCCGCGGCAATCTCGCCGGGCTGCCCGAAGCGACGCATCGGAACGCCCGAGAGATAGCGGCGCTCGCCTTCGCTGCCCGGCGGGTTGTTGGCGCGGAACAGCTCCGTTTCGGTCGGTCCGGGGGAGACCGCGTTGACCGTGATGCCCGTGGTCGCCAGCTCGAGCGCCCAGCTGCGGCTAAAGCTGACCAGAGCGGCCTTTGCCGCAGCGTAGGAAGTGCGTTCGACCGAGCCGAGCACGGTGAGACTGGAGACGTTGACCACCCTCCCCCAGCCACGCTCCATCATTCCCGGTAGGAGAGCCTGCACCGTCTGCAGCGCGGGATGCAGGTTGACCCGTATCACCTCGTCCAGGACCGGCAACTCGACGGTGCCGAGCCGTTGCGGCCGAACGAGGCCGACATTGTTGACGACGCCGTCGAAGCGGAAACGGGCCATGAGCTCACCGAGCGCTGCGTCGGTCGCGCTCGTGTCAGCGAGGTCGACCGACACGAGCGTGCCTGGAAAGTCTTCTGCCGCTCCGCGCGCAAGACCCACGACGCGATGCCCGTCCCGTGCCAGACAATCCGCGAGCGCACGGCCGATGCCCTTGCTGGCACCGGTGATGAGGAAGGTACGAGACATTGAGATCCTCGCAAATTGGCTTCGTCCGCAGAGCGGCGGAGACGCAGGTCAAACGGCGACCGCGGCTGCGCGGCGAAGCGCGGGCAGCATGTCCTCAGGCTCGGGACGACGGGTGTAGTCCGGGTTCACCTCGGCGTAGAGGATCAGGCCGTCAGGTGCGATGACGTAACGAGCCGGCATCGGCAGCGTCCAGCTCGGGTCGCCGTTGAAGGCCGGCAGATCATTCTTGAGGCTCTTGTAGAGGTCGACGAGATAATCGGGCAGCGCGAAGCGAAGCCCGAAAGCGGCGGCCACATCGTTGTGCGTGTCCGACAGGATCGGAAAGCCGAGCTCGTTCTGACGCACTGACTTTCGGCTGTTCGCCGCCGTCTGCGGCGAGATCGCGACCAGACTGGCGCCGAGCTTCTCGAACTCCGGCAGCGCTGCCTGGAGCGCCTGCAGCTCCATGTTGCAATAGGGGCACCAGACGCCACGATAGAAGCTCACGACCAGCGGGCCCTTGGCGAGCAGGTCCGAGGACGATACGAGCTGGCCATCTGGATCTTTCAATGAGAAGACCGGCGCCCTGTCGCCCGCCTTCAGCGCACGCGTCGCGGCACCGCTCGCGATCAGTTCGGCCGTGGCCCGGTGCATCGTCTCGATCACCGATCGTGGCACTTGATAGGGGGGTTTGCCCGCTTCGAAATCGGCCTTGAAGGCATCGAGCTTGGACTGAAGCGTCATGATCTATCTCCGTGGATCAGGGTGAAAGGAAGCGTCAGGCGGCAGGAATGAGCGCGTTCACGCGCGTGACCGCGCGCTGCACAGCTGGCCGGCTTTCGACTTCGCCGTACCAGCGCGCGACATTGGGCGCCTGCCCAAGATCAACGCCGGCGAACTCGCGCCGCCACAGCCAGCCAAAATGAGCGATATCGGCAATCGTGAACTCGTGGCCGGCGGTGAAGGGCTGCTTGGCAAGAACGCCGTCGAGGATCGAAACTGTGCGCTTCGCTTCGTTGGAGAAGCGCTCGATCGCGATCGGCTGCGGCTCGCTCGCCAGACGCTGAAAGAAGCCCGATTGGCCGAACGCCGGGCTCAAGCCCGACGCGTGGAAGAACAATTGCTCGAAAACGCGCGCCCTACCCTCACCCGAGGCCGGCAACAGACGACCCGTCTTCTCGGCGAGATACACCAATATGGCGGCGGACTCGGTCAGGACGATATCCCCGTCGACCAGCACCGGCACCTTTGCATTGGCGTTCAGTGCAGTGAAATTCGGCGCCTTCTGTTCGCCTTTGCGGATGTTCACGCCGTGCAGCGCGTAATCGAGCCCCAACTCTTCCAGCGCGACCGGCACCTTGATGCTGTTCGGCGTGGCGAAGGCATAGACGTCAAGCATGATCTCGTCACCTCAAGTGCAGCTGGGGCCGATGCCCAAGACCGAGGAGCCCAGTCGCGGTCGGCGTCAGCCAATCCGCTCCGGTCTCGACCAGATTGCCTTCGGTCGGCCCGAAAGCGTGGAGAACTGATGCCCCTGTTCCGCTCGACAGGGCAGCAGGCCGTGGGCGATAACGGTTATTCCCAGGAGGAATGACGGTGGACAGATATCAAGCCATGTCGACATTCGTGCGCGTTGTCGAAACCGGCTCCTTCTCGGCTGCCGCGCGGCAACTCAATGTCGGCCAGCCCGCCGTGTCGAAAACGATTGCGCAGCTCGAGGACCGGCTCCAGGTGAGCCTGCTGATCCGCTCGACGCACGGACTAAGCCCGACCGAGGCCGGGCAGCGCTTCTATGAGCGGGCCAAGGCAGCCATCCAGGAAGCCGACGAGGCCGAGCTTGCCGCGCGCGGGGCCGGCGCGGGACTATCCGGCTGCCTGCGCGTGTCCGCGGCGACGACATTCGCCCGCCTGCATATCGTGCCGCTACTGCCACGCTTTCTTGACGAGCAACCGGACCTCGAGATCGACGTGATCCTCGACGATCGCGTCATCGACTTGGTATCCGAAGGAATCGACGTCTCGCTGCGAATGGGCGCGCTCGCCGACTCCTCGGCCATCGCACGCAAGCTGGCGACCGGCGGGCGTTCAGTGCTGGCCACGCCGGCCTACCTCGCGCGTGCTGGCGAGCCGCACAGTCCCGCGGATCTCACAGAGCATGAGGCGGTGATCTACAGCCAACTCCCCAACGTCTGGTCCTTCGCCCGTGACGGTGCCGAAGCGTCCGTTGCGGTTCATGGGCGCATCAGGGTCAGTGCGGCCGAAGGTCTGCGGGCGGCCGTGCTCGCCGACATGGGCCTGACCATCGCGTCCGACTGGATGTTCAGCCCGGAGTTGGCCAGCGGCGCCGTGCGCCGCATTTTGGCTGACTGGATGCTGCCGCCGCTCGATCTCTGGGCCGTCTTTCCAGGCCGTCTGGCTAGCGCCAAGGCGCGGGCGTTCGCAAGCTTTGTGGAAGGCGCCCTGGCCGGCAGTGCGCGATGAGGAGGATCCGTTGGAGGTTGAGCGGAACCTTCGCGGAATGGAACCATTGACAGGCGACGGACCATTGCCGTCCGTCCAGCCGGCCGCCGCGTGTCATCGCCCAGCGCAGGCTGGTCCGACCGCCCCGCCAATGAGGAGCAATGACCGCGCGATTCCGCAAGCTGCTCGACGATCTCGCAGAGACGTTCTGGCTGGTGCCGGCCTTGCTGATCCTGCTCGGTATCGGCATCGCGTTTCAGGCGATCGCGATCGATCGCGGCACGATCGTGCCCGGCTGGCTGCGCGACGAATGGCTCTACACCGGCGGCGCCACCGGCGCCCGCACCCTCCTGGGCGCCATCGCATCCTCGACGATCGGCGTCGCCGGCACGGTGTTCTCGATCATGATCGCGGCGCTGTCGCTCGCGGCCGGACAGATGGGGCCGAGGCTGCTGCGGAATTTCACGCGTGACCGCGGCAACCAGGTCACGCTCGGCGTCTTCCTCGCCACCTTCTGCTACGCGCTGATCGTGCTGCGCAGCGTGCGCACCCCGGCGGAAGGGGAGTTCGTGCCGCATCTTGCGACCACGATCGGCATCGTGCTCGCGTTTCTCTCGGTCGCCAATCTGGTCTACTTCGTCGGTCACATGTCCGGACGGATCAACGTCGACACCGTCATCAGCCTCGTCAGCGAGGATGTGCAGGCGATGATAGGATCGCTGACGCGCGAAGGCAGTCAACCTGCACCGCCACCCCAGAGCTTTTGGCGACATGCCGTTCCGATCACAGATCCGCGGCAAGGCTATCTGGTCCAGCTCGACGAGAACGGACTTGCGACCTGGGCCTGCGAGCACGGCACCGCCGTCCATCTCCTGGTCCGGCCGGGCGACTACGTCTTTCCCGGAGCACCGATCGCGATCGCGACGCACCCCTGTGATGGCATTGAAGAGGCAATCCGCAATGCGACCGCGCTCAGCCCGCAGCAGGTGACATCGGCGGATCTCCGGTTCGCGATCCGGCAGCTCGTCGAAGTTGCGGTCCGCGCGCTCTCGCCGGGGATCAACGATCCCCATACCGCGATCACCGTCCTCGACCGCCTCGGCGCAGCGCTGTGCGAGATACAGCCGGTGAAGCTGCAGACCGGCGTCTGGATCAAGGATGGAAAGCCGTCGCTGGTCGTTCCACATCTTCGTTACGGCGAGCTGGTCGGCGCCATGTTCGACATGATCCGGCAGAACGCGAGCAATGCGCCGCCAGTGCTGATCCGCATGATCGAGGTGCTGACGCAGGTGGTGAGCCGCGAGCGCGACCCGGATCGGAGCGACTGTATCCGCAAACAGGCCGACCTCGTGCTGGAGGATGCCGAACGAAGCATCCGCACGCCGAGCGACCTGGACGCCATCCGCGGCCATCATCAGATCTTCAACGCCGTCCTGGAGGATGGTCCGCTCGGACGCTTTCGCACCTGACGGGTTCAGCCACGGACTGTCCTCCGTCTGATTGGAACGTGAGATCGACCGCGTCGTTTGTGAGCAGCGAGCGCGAGCAGGCACGATCGCGGTTCTCGTCGTTCGATTTTGTCGACCAGACCTCACGGATGCGTTCCTTGATTCCGGATTGGCTGCACATCCTCTCGCTCGTCTTCCTGGTCCTGGGCGTCATATGCGCCCTGATCATCGCGATCGATGTGGTTCGCCATCCGCAGCAGATGTGGATCATGGATGTCGTCTGGCCGGTGACCGCGTTGTTTGGAAGTGTCTGGGTCGTCTGGCAATATTTCGCCTATGGGCGGCTTGCGACCCAGGAGAAGATGCATCGCGCCAAGGCGCATGGTGAGAAGGCTCATGGTGAGAAGGCGCATGGCGAGGAGCCGCCGAACAAGCGGCACCCCCCCCTTCCCGATCATGGTCGCCAACGGCTCGCTTCACTGCGGCAGCGGATGCACGCTGGGGGACATCGTTGCGGAATGGCTGGCGTTTGCCGTTCCCGCCGTCGCGGTCGCCTTCGGCTGGAAGACGCTGTTCGCGGAGAAGATGTTCGCCGTCTGGATTCCTGACTTCCTGCTCGCCTATGCGTTCGGCATCCTGTTCCAGTACTTCACGATTGCGCCGATGCGGGGCCTGTCGTTCGGCAAGGGGCTCATTGCGGCTGCCAAGGCCGATACGATCTCGATCACCTCCTGGCAGGTCGGCATGTACGGCTTCATGGCCTTCGCCAATCTCTACATCTTCCAGCACGTGCTCGGGACGCGGCTGGAGGTCAACAGCCCCGAATTCTGGTTCATGATGCAGATCGCGATGCTGTTCGGGTTCGCCACGTCTTATCCGGCCAATTGGTGGCGTCTGAAGCGGGGCTTGAAGGAGAAGATGTAGCGACGTTTGCTGCTGTCGGCGGTGCATCGCCTCCCACACCGATCGTTTGCACGGAATGTGTACGGCTGCGGACACGATCTGATCCGACGCCCGCCGCACGGGCGCGGGCGGAAGGAACCGCCGCTTCGAAAGAACATTCTCTTCCTGCTCATTCGATCCATCCTGCCGCGGCGGCAGGCCATGAAGTTTGGACGCGTTCACTTGACCTCACCTCGCAGAAATCCGCTCGGCCCCATCATCGTCCTCGTCGCAGCCGCCGCAGGCACGCTGCTCGGCCTCTACTACTATCTGACTCCCCTGACCGGGATCACTGGAGCGCCCGGTGTGTTGCTCGTCATCGCGTCCAGCCTCGCCCTGGTCGTCGACGCCTTCATCCTGTGGTTCGGCGGGCGCGGATGGCTGTTCGGCGTGTTCTGGACGCTCGGGCTGCTCGGCGCGCTCGGCACCATCATTGCCGCCTGGTTTCTGCATGCGTGGTGGCTGGCGGCGGCAACCGTCTTCGTATTTGTCGGCTTGATCATCACGCTTGCGGCCCCCTCCCAGCCGAGGAGGATCGCGGCATGACGATCCGCTCGCTTCTCTGTCGGACGCCAGCCGTGGCGCTCGGGCTGGCGTTGGCGGCCGCGCTGCCGTCGGCCGTCGCACAGAACGACACGAGCAATCCGGCGACCACCTTCGGCGGCATTCCCGGCCGGGACCAGCATGATCAGTCGCAGCCGAGCGGCAACGCCGAGAGCCCCTCGTCGGCACCGGCCAGCAGCCCATCGGCAACCACCGAGGCAGCCACGCAGCAGCCGTCCGGCAATTTGCCCGCACCGAAGCCGATCCCGCTCGTCCCGGCGCAGGCCACCTGGAACACGTTCCACGGCCAGCTCAACGCGCAGAAGTACTCGCCGCTCACCCAGATCACCGCCGACAACGTCAAATCGCTGGTGAAGGTCTGGGAGTATCACACCGGTGACATGTCCGACGGCTCGGGCGACCGGCCGACCAGCGTCTGGTCCGCCACGCCCATCTTTGCCAACGACACGCTCTACATCGGCACGCCGTTCTATCGCGTCATTGCGCTCGACCCCGGCACCGGCAAGGTCAAATGGACCTTCGATTCCAAATCGACGCTCAAAGCGCTGACCCAGCCGGCGCTGAAGAACCGCGGCGTCGCCTATTGGCAGTCGCCCAATCCCGTCGCCGGCCAGCCGTGCCAGAAGATCGTCTATCTCGGCACCATGGACGCGCAGCTCTTCGCCATGGACGCCGATACCGGAAAGCTCTGCCAAGGCTTCGCGAACAAGGGCGTCCTCAACGTCGACCAGTGGAACGACGTCAACAACAAATATCCGCTGTCGCTGCTGCAGCCGCCGACGGTCGCTGGCAATCACGTGATCCTCGGCTGGGCCGGCAAGGACTGGGCCTATGCCGAAGCGCCTCCCGGCACCGTCTTCTCGGTCGATCCGCAGACCGGCCAGCGGCAATGGTCGTTCGCCGCGCTGCCGCCTGACATCGCGCCGCGCACCGGCACCGCCAATGTCTGGACGGGCATGTCGGTCGACGAGGGGCTCGAACTGGTCTATCTCCCGGTCTCCAGCCCCTCGCCGAACTACTGGGGCGGCAACCGCACCGAGAAGATCCCGCTCGCCACTTCGACGACGGCGCTCAACCTCGAAACCGGCGAGGTCGTCTGGTCGCGCCAATGGGTGCATCACGACATCTGGGACTACGACATCAACTCCGCGCCGACCTTGATGGACATCACCGTCAATGGGCAGCAGATCCCGGCGCTGATGCAGGCGACCAAGATGGGCTTCCTGTTCGTTGTCGATCGCCGCACCGGCAAGGATGTCTGGCCGATCGAGGAGCGCAAGGTGCCGGGTGGTGACGGCTCGATCCAGGGCGAAGTCTACGCGCCGACGCAGCCATTCCCGACCAAGCCGGCGCCGCTGCTCGACCAGTCCAAGAAGCCACCGATCTGGTGGGTCGCCGACGCGCTCGGGCTCGGCCAATGCTCCAGGCTGTGGAAGTCCCTGAACTACGCCGGCATGTACTCGCCGCCGACCCACAAGGACAATGGCGTGCTCGCCTACCCCGACTCCGCCGGCGGCGTTCAGTGGGGCGGCGTGGCGTTCGATCCGCGCGGCAAGACGGCCATCGTCAACTTCTCGCACGTGGTGCAGTCGATCAAGCTCTACCCAAGGAAGGAATATGAGCAGCGCGCCGCCGGCTCGGGCAACGAGCAGGGCTTCTATCCGCAGGAAGGCGCGCCCTATGGCATGTCGCTCGACAACGCGCTGAACTGGCTCGGCATGCCCTGCTGGGCCCCGCCGTTCGGCGAGATCGCCGCCATCAACATGTCCACCGGCGATATCAAATGGCGCCGTCCGATCGGCGCGTCGCAGAAATGGGGCTTCTACATGCCGGAGTCCATGGGCTCGGTGACGATCGGAGGCCCCGCGGTGACCGCGGGAGGCGTGATCTTCATCGGGGCATCGATGGACGCCAAGGTGCGGGCCTACGCACTCACCGACGGCAAGGAGCTGTGGTCCGACATCGTCCAGGCGCCTGCGGTAGCCAATCCCGCCGTCTACGAGTACAAGGGCCGCGAATACGTCGCCTTCGTTGCCGGCGGCAACACGATCCTCAAGGATCAGGTCGGCGATCAGGTCGCCGTCTATGCCCTGCCGCAGTGACACGGTCGCTCGTTCTCTCCACGATTCAAATAGCAGGTAAGGCTTCGCGATCTCGCGGCGGCTTCCGCCCGAGTGATGTCCTTAGATGAACCTCTTCTTCGACGAAGAGGCGCAGGGAAGACCGGGTATCGGCTGATACCCGCGGTCCGCGTGCAGCAAACAAGCACGCGGCAGAACCACAGGTTCAGCCCAATATCCGGCCTTCCCTGCGCGACGGTTTTCCGACTTATAGGCGCTCTCCCCGGGGACCGGCTGTCTTGCCCCCGTCACCTGCGGCTCATCATCACCGCCGGCTTGGCATCAGCGTCGGGATGCCAGGACCACACCATTTCGCCGTCGCCTCGCTCCGTTCGTCGGCACAGGTCGTGAGACCAGGCTGCAGAGCAACGCGCCCATCGCATCCCCGACTCGACGCTTCATGACGATCGCGAAACGTCCCTCTTCAGCGAGCCGGGATGCGCGGAAATGTGAAGCTGATTTGCCCGACGTGGCAAGGGAGGAGTGCGCGACAAACTGGCACGACGGGCAGTTGGCGCATGTGGGGCATGCCAGGATTGCCCGTCGGGCAGCTCGATGAACCAGCGGCCGATCGAGATTTCATCCCTGCGGCGGTCTCAAACAATCCCGTGGAGATTACGGCGACCGTCAATGACACGGATCAGTTCTACGGTATCGACAGGACCTTCGTCCGTATCTGGCATCGTCCGATAAAGCAGCAGGTACGGCGTCTCGATCAGCATCCGCATGGAGGGCCGGATATCCGAGCGGCGAACACCCATTCGGGGCTGCGATCTCAAAAGCTCGACTTTCGCCTCGATGCGATTGAGGTATCGTTCTGCGGCGGCCGGCTGCTCGACACCGATCAAAAGATAGATATCGATCAGATCGGCTTTCGCCTGATTGGACCAGATCAGCTCAATCGGCACGGCCGGATGCTTTCTTCGCACCCTTCAGCCGGTCACGCGCCTGCTTGCGCAGCCGCTTCATGTCGACCTTGCCGGCAGAGCCGCTGGAAATGCCCTCGTCCCAGGCCTGCCGCAAACGCCGGATGTCCTCCTGCCGCAACTCGCGCTTCATCTGCCAGTCGCGCACCGCCTCCCGGACGATCTCGCTGGTGGTCGCGTATTCGCCGGACTCGACGGCCGTCTTGAGGGCCGAGACCTGCTCGCTCGTCAGCGCAACGCTCAGCTTTTCGACAGATGCCATCGGGAACGCTCCACCGCCGGGGCGTATAAATTACCACTTTTTGCTACCGCAGCCAACGGTGCTCGTTCGTGGTCGGCCGACGGATTTTGACCCTTTGCCGGCCTAAGATTGCCTCTCCCAGCACCGGAAGATCTCCGGAGTTCCCGCCCAGCGCGGCTAGTTTTATGCACTGTCACCGTAACCATTCGAGCGAGCCCGTCGGCACTAGACCGAAGACCCCAAGAAAGCTCTGCACGAATTGGGCCTCTGCTCTTGCAATCAAAAGATTGCCGTCTGGATGACGATTTGAAGCGCCGAAAAGGGCATCAATTGGCTAACTAAACAGCATTTCCGGAGTGGAGTATTCAGTTCGCGTACCGAAATGCCGGTAAAAATGGGTCAAGCGTGTTGCCCTTGCGACACACACGAACGCCGTTCTGTTACAAGAAGGCTTGATTTCTCCGACAGTCAAAGGTTGTATCTAGAGGCAGGCGTAGGGGCTCGTTAACGCATTTTTGATTCGATTTCGTCTGCGAGGGGCGGAACGCTGCGGACTCTCCGTAGTTTCCTGGGGTGCTCTATTTGACCATGTGGCCGGCATGAGATCGAACGCTCGGATTGATCGAGTTTGCAGATTGGCCTCATATTCGCCAAACGATGGCTCTGACCTCACGCTCGCCGTCAGTTCACACTGCCGATCACCTATCGCTCCTTCCGCGATACTCGCAAAAGGTGGTCGCTAATGGAAATCCGGACACTCGATCAAACGCCAGAGGGAATCCGGCTTGTAGCGGTCGCGGATGGACTAGAGGCGCTCGGCGCGGAAGCCGACCGCATCTACCGACCAAGCTGGGTTAGTTTCTCTTGGCGTGGCCGAGTTGATACCGAACACCTATTCCGCTTCTTCAACGAGTTTGCATAGCTCTATCCCGAGTTCGCCGGACAAAAACTCACTGCTCCACAATTTACGATTCTCATCTTCGGTCCCGACGACAAGTTAGCCTTTGATGACGAAGGCAAAGGGCTTAGCGCATTGAGGGGGAAAGTACCGAAGGGAGCTAATTTTATTCGTCTCGACTACTCGGAAGTACGCAGCCAACTTCCTCCTGAAGATATTTCACCGGACTTCAGCGTTTGGTCTCGCGTCGATCTGGCGGACGCGCCACCGACGGTCGATGAAGCTGATCGAATTGGCGTATGGGCTTCACCTAAGCTTCTAACGTCAATGTCGGAGCAATTGGGTAGCTTCATAGAGAAGACGCATATCGATCCGGTTTCCAATCAGATCGCGGGGCAAGGCATACGCAAACTCTTGCAACATCTATCTCTCGCCTGACGTAAATAACAAAATTGTTAGTGACTTGGGGGGCTCGCTGCAATGCCGCGTCAAAGGAATGGCATGACCGTAGGCAACTGCTGGGTGTCAATGTCGTTTGAGGACAGCAACGGAAATTCGGTCACTCAGATACCGCGCGGATCGAGCGACCATAACAACGTCATCACTGTTACGAACGGAAAGCGCGGACTTTCAACTGCCGTCAAAGTCGAAGTCGCGCTGCCTAACTCTGCCCCGCAAAGCAACCCTGGCCGACTTGAGTTTGAGTTCAGCCACGCCACAGTTAAGCAGCAGCACAAAACGGCATGGTATCCAGAGTTCAGAGCCGTGACCGCAAGCCAACCGGATTCAGACCGCGCTTTATTGACGTGCTTGGCGACTGGACCGTGCAATGTGACGTTTCAATGCAGTAACGGTCAGATGTTCGATCCGTTTCAAGGCTGCTACGTTTCCAGCGGGGCTCCGCCCTTCACTGAGCAGGTGAAGGTCGGTTAGCAATGGAGCGCGCCGATCTCATTTTTTCCTGTGGTCCGCCGCTGCTGGCTATGATTCTCCAGAGGTGGGGGACGCCAAGTGAAGCCACGCTTGAATCCGAGGCGGAGGACGCAAAAGCTGCGATGGGACTGCCCAACGAGGGCAAAGAACGTATCCAACACAGTCTGTCGGGAGCCGTAGCTGTTGCAAATCTGACGACTACGTTCGTCAGTTCAGCCAGCGGCGTTTTTGCGCTCCTCCACACGGCCCACGCATCGGCGGTTTTCAACTATGTCGCGCTCGCGGTTGCCGTTGTAGTCTTCATCATGCTGTCGAACATTTTGAACAACGCCGCATTTTACGAGATCGTGCAAAAGCCGATTCCTGCTCCGGCTGGCTTTCCAACAAACCGTTTCTTGCTTTTTACAAGAACGATATCATCAACACATCGATCTACCTGATTAACAGCGCAATCATCTTGGTAGCGCTTCTTTTCTATAATGGTGTCCTAGAGCCCGGTTAGTCCGCAACTCAGATCGGTTCTCTACGCTAGTCAGAATATTTGCGCCACCGCACGCTTGTGTTTGATCTGGCTACCTGTATCTTAAGCCCAGATGATAATTTCGCCTGAAGAGATGACACGATCGAGCGGCCCCGCGCACTGGCGAGCGACCGACGGAGGGCCGCATTACGCGGCTCTCCTCGGCTCTTCACTCTGCGGCTTGGTCTGGCTCGGCTGCGGGTCTGAGCAGGGGGCGGTAGCCGTCCCCTCCCGGCCAGCAGCTGCTCAGCGCGTTCGGCCATCGCGGCCTTCTTGAGGTCGGCGATCTTGCGAGCGGCTTCCTCGCCCACGCGGACGGCCTCAAGGATCAGCTCCTTGCTCACACGGCGGAGCATTACGGTGACAGTGCAAAAAACTACAAAAGCCTCGCAACACTGTCAGATCAGCACCTTGAACGACGCCATGAACTTCCGGTCAGGCGCGTCCCAGCCCCACAGCGGTTTGCGCTTCATGACCTGTACGAGGAACGTGTGCGGCCCGGAGACCGTCGTCAGGCCTCCTCCCCACACCTTGTCACTGCTGAAGGTGAAGCGCTTGGCGGGGAGCATGGTGCCGCTCGCGGACTTGAACTCGGTTTTGTCGATTGAGAGGAATTCGCCCGAGATGCGTTCCACCAGTCCGTCGAGCATGGACTGCATCATCAGGGCCGGCTTGCCTTGCATCGGCCAAGCCGCATGGAAAACCGCGAAGGCCTTGTTTCCGTCCTTGGCGAGAAACGTCGTCGACGAAAGGCCCAGCAGGCCGCTCGACTTTTCCTCTGGCGGCGTCGGAAACTCGACCGAGAAAAAATGCCCACTCGGGGCGAAGACGCTCCCCGCGAGCGCCGGAGCCGGGATGACGGCGCCGCTGAGTATGGCCAACAGATGGCGTCGCGATATCCCGCTCATGACGGCCTACCCTACTCCCACTCAATCGTCCCCGGCGGCTTGCTGGTCACATCGTACACCACCCGGTTCACGCCCTTCACCTCGTTGATGATGCGCGTCGCCGTGTTCCCTAAGAACTTCATATCGAACGGATAGAAATCCGCCGTCATGCCGTCCGTCGAGGTGACGGCGCGCAGGCCGACGACGTAGTCGTAGGTGCGGCCGTCGCCCATGACGCCGACGGTCTTGACGGGGAGCAGCACGGCGAAGGCCTGCCAGATGGTGTCGTAGAGGCCGGCTTTGCGGATCTCGTCGATGTAGATGGCGTCGGCCTTGCGCAGGATGTCGAGCTTGTCGACCGTGATCTCGCCGGGGCAGCGGATGGCCAGCCCAGGGCCCGGGAACGGGTGGCGGCCGACGAAGACGTCGGGCAGGCCGAGCTCGCGGCCGAGCACGCGGACCTCGTCCTTGAACAGTTCGCGCAGCGGCTCGACCAGCTTCATGTTCATGCGCGCCGGAAGGCCGCCGACATTGTGGTGCGACTTGATCGTCACCGAGGGGCCGCCGGTGAAGGAGACGCTCTCGATCACGTCGGGATAGAGCGTGCCCTGCGCGAGGAAATCGGCGCCGCCGATCTTCTTGGCCTCGGCCTCGAACACGTCGATGAAGAGCTTTCCGATGGTCTTGCGCTTCTGCTCCGGGTCGGTGATGCCTGCGAGCTCACCGAGGAAGAGTTGTGAGGCGTCCACATGCACCAGCGGGATGTTGTAGTGGTGCCGGAAGAGATCGACGACGGTCTCGGCCTCGTTGAGGCGCAGCAGGCCGTGATCGACGAACACGCAGGTGAGCTGGTCGCCGATCGCCTCGTGGATCAGCACTGCGGCGACCGCGGAATCGACGCCGCCGGAGAGGCCGCAGATCACCTTGCCCTTGCCCACCTGGGCGCGGATCTTCTTGATCTCCTCCTCGCGGAAGGCGTGCATGGTCCAGTCGCCGCCGAGGCCGGCGATGTTGCGGACGAAGTTGCGGATCAGTCTGGCGCCGTCGGGCGTGTGCACCACTTCCGGGTGGAACATCAGGCCGTAATACTTGCGCGTCTCGTCCTGGATCACGGCGAACGGCGCGTTCGGCGACACGCCGGCGACCGAGAAGCCCGGCGGCATCTGCGTGATGCGGTCGCCATGGCTCATCCACACCTGGTGCTGCTCGCCCGGCTGCCAGACGCCGTCGAACAGCAGGCTCGAGGTCTTCACCTCGACGTCGGCGCGGCCGAACTCGCGGTGGTGGCCGCCCTCGACGGTGCCGCCGAGCTGGGCGGCCATCGTCATCTGGCCGTAGCAGATGCCCATCACGGGGACGCCGGAATCGAAGATCAGCTGCGGGGCGCGCGGGGAGCCTTCCTCGTGGACGGATTCGGGGCCGCCGGAGAGGATCACGGCCTTCGGGTTCATCTGCCGGAAGGCGGCCTCCGCCTTCTGGAACGGCACGATCTCGCAATACACGCCGTCCTCGCGCACCCGGCGCGCGATCAGCTGCGTGACCTGGCTGCCGAAATCGACGATCAGGATCTTGTCGTGGAGCGCGGCCACCGAGGTGTCGGCGGCGGCGGCGGTCGGGGTGTTGTTGGCTGGGGCTGTCATGGCAAGGAATTACGCCGCTGCGGGGGGACTCGCAACCCTTGGCAGCGGGGGATTCACCGCGCCGTGCAACCGTTTCACCGACACGCTTTGCAGGGCTGCCCGATGCAGCGCCCTCTCCCCTTGTGGGAGAGGGCATCACCGGCCCATCCACGCACGCGGTTGGGTGAGGGGTATCTCTCGGCGAACAATGCTCGCGGAGGCATACCCCTCACCCGACCGAATCTGCCGAGCTGTCCTGCATGCCCTCTCCCACAAGGGGAGAGGGCTCAGTCATGGGCAGCCCGCGTCAGGCGGAGCGGCGCAGCACCGACACGAAGAACCCGTCCGTGCCGGTGCGGCGGGGGGTCATCAGCCAGCCTTCGGGGGTCTGCAGGGCGGCTTCGGCGAAGGCTTCGGCCTTGTCCCAGAGAACGGTAGCGGTTTGCTCCGGCGGCTGGACCGCAAATTCCGGATGCCGCGCCACGAACGCCCGCACCTGGTCGCCGTTCTCCGGCTGGAGCACCGAGCAGGTGATGTAGGCGATGCGGCCGCCGGGCTTGACCAGGCCCGCGGCGCGCTCCAGCACCTCGGCCTGGTCCTTCAGGCGGATCTCCAGGGCGCCGGGGCGCATGCGCCATTTGGCGTCGGGGTTGCGGCGCCAGGTGCCGGTGCCCGTGCAGGGGGCGTCGATCACCACCAGATCAGCGGAGGCGCTGATGTCGGCGAGCGGGTCGGCGTCGCCCTTCGGGCTGCGGATCTCGGCGTTGTGGACGCCGGCACGCGACAGCCGCTCGTGGATCGGCGCGAGCTGGCGCTTGTCGGCGTCGGTGGCGATCAGGCGGCCCTTGCCCTGCATCATCGCGGCCAGCGCCAAGGTCTTGCCGCCGGCGCCGGCGCAGAGGTCGATGACCTGCTCGCCGGGCTTGGCCGCGGTGAACAGCGCCGCGAGCTGCGAGCCCTCGTCCTGGACCTCGATCGCGCCCTTGATGAAATCCTCCTCGGCATGGACGCCGGGATTGCGCGCATCGGCCCCGAGGATGATGCGCAGGCCGAGCGGCGACCACGGCGTCGGCTGAGCGCCGAGATGCTTCAGCGAGGCCTGCACCTTCTCGCGCTTCGCTCTCAGCGTGTTGACGCGCAAATCGAGCGGCGCGCGGCTGGCCATCGCCATGGCCTCGGCGACGCGGTCGTCGCCGAACACGGCGGCGAGATACGGGTCGAGCCAGTCGGGATAGTCGCCGGCGACCGGCGGCGGCGCGCCCTCGGTGGTGCGCGAGGCCAGCGCCTTCTCCTCGGCGGCGGTGAGCGGCGGCGGCGCGAAGCGGCTGCCGTCGCACATCGCGGCGATGGTCGGCACATCCAGGCCGCGCTCGAGCTTGAGCATGCCGAGCACCCGCGCCCGCGCGGTGTCGTCCTCCATGACATAGGCGCTGGAGGCGCGGCGGCGCAGCACGTCCCAGACCAGGCCGGCAATGGCGGCTCGGTCGCCGGAGCCGGCGAAGCGGTGGCTGGTGCCCCAATCCTTCAAGGCCTTCGCCGCCGGCGCCCGCTGGGACTCGATGGACTCGATGATGTCTATGGCGGCGGACAGCCGGGCGGCGGGGGTCATTCAGTATCCAGTCTCAGATCAGGAGAAGCATCTTCAGGGCGAAATACAGCCACATCGCCAGCAGCACCAGCGCCGAGGCGGTCCAGGCCAGCCCGCGCTTGTCTGCCCCACTGATAAAGCCGGCATTGACGAAGCGGGTGACGACGAACACCCAGGACAGCAGCACGATCACCAGATCGGCATGGCGCAGCGGCAGCGCAAGCGCGATCAGGGCATAGAACAAAGTCGGCAGGCCGAATTCATCGGCGGCATCCGTGGCTTGCGCCTTCCTCTTATTCCAGAACAGCAGCGCGAAGGTCAGTGCAACCTCGACGAAAACGGGCAGCAGCACCATGGGCAGCGACATCGACAATCCCCCCTTGGGAAAAGTGAAGGCCCGGCATGATGCCGGGCCCTCGTGGATGAACCGGTTCCCTCAGGACTCCGAATAAGGCGCTGTGGTTCCCGCTTTTTTGCGGACAGGCTGAAGAATCACATCAGGTGTGGCTCAGGCCTTGTCCGGCCCGACCCGCACCAGCTGCTTGCCGAAATTGGCGCCCTTGAGCAGGCCCATGAACGCCGTGGGCGCGTTCTCCAGGCCCTCGGTGACGTGCTCCTTGTACTTGACCTTGCCGTCGCGGACCCAGGCCGACATGTCCTTGAGGAAGTCGCCGTGGCGGGCGGCGAAGTCGGAGACGATGAAGCCGCGGATCAGGAGCCGCTTGGTCAGGACGTTGCGCATCAGCGCGCCGGCCCATTTCGGCGCCACCGACTGGGTATCGTTGTAATGGGCGATCAGGCCGCAGACCGGCATGCGCGCGAAGGCGTTGAACAGCGGGAACACTGCCTCGAACACCGCCCCGCCGACATTCTCGAAATAGACGTCGATACCCTTCGGACAGGCTTCCTTCAGCTTGGCGGCGAGATCGGGGTCGCGATGGTCGAGACAGTCGTCGAAGCCGAACTCGGATTTCACATAGTCGCACTTGTCCTTGCCGCCGGCGATGCCGATGGCGCGGGCGCCCTTGATCCTGGCGATCTGTCCGACCGCCGAGCCGACCGCGCCGGAGGCGGCGGCGACCACCACGGTCTCGCCCGGCTTGGGCTGGCCGATGTCGAGCAGGCCCGTGTAGGCGGTCATGCCGGGCATGCCGAGCACGCCGACGGCGGTCGAGATCGGCGCGAGGCTCGGGTCGATCTTCGCAAGACCCTTGCCGTCGGAGACCGCATGCGTCTGCCAGCCGGCGCGCGCCAGCACGATGTCGCCGGCCTTGAAGCCGGGATTGTTGGAGGCCGCCACCTCGCACACGGTCCCCGCCTCCATCACGCCGCCGACCGGCACCGGCTGGGCGTAAGACGGCCCGTCGCTCATGCGCCCGCGCATGTAAGGATCGAGCGACAGCCAGATCGTGCGCAACAGCACCTCGCCGGCGCCGGGAGTCGGGATGGTGTGCTCCTCGAGGCGGAAATCAGACGGCTTGGGCTCGCCGACGGGACGGGACGCGAGCACGATGCGCTTGGCTTGGGACATGGTGTTTCCTCTTGTTTGTTGATGTGGCGTTCGGCGCCGACCCCACGGGAGCCGTCATTGCGAGCGAAGCGAAGCAATCCAGGGCCGCGCGCGCAACCCCTGGATTGCTTCCGCCGTCGCCCTTCGGGCTATGGCGGACAAGTCGTCGCTTCGCTCCTCGCGATGACGGAGAGAGCGGTGGTTGTTTACACCCCGCCCGGATAGTTCGGGCTCTCGCGGGTGATCGTCACGTCGTGGACGTGGCTTTCGCGCAAGCCCGCGCCGGTGATGCGGACGAACTCGGCCTTGCCGTGGAATTCGGCGAGATCCTTGGCGCCGACATAGCCCATCGCGGCGCGCAGGCCGCCCGCGAGCTGGTGCATGACGTTGCCGACCGGGCCCTTGTACGGCACCTGGCCCTCGATGCCTTCCGGCACGAGCTTCAAGGTGTCCTTGATGTCCTGCTGGAAGTAGCGGTCGGCCGAGCCGCGGGCCATCGCGCCGACCGAGCCCATGCCGCGATAGGCCTTGTAGGAGCGGCCCTGCCACAGGAACACCTCGCCGGGCGTCTCGTCGGTGCCGGCGAGCAGCGAGCCGACCATGGCGACATCGGCGCCGGCGGCGAGCGCCTTGGCGAGATCGCCCGAGAACTTGATGCCGCCGTCGGCGATGACCGGCACGTCGGCCTTCTTGGCGGCTTCCATCGCATCCATGATCGCGGTGAGCTGCGGCACGCCGACGCCCGCCACGATGCGGGTGGTGCAGATCGAGCCCGGGCCGATGCCGACCTTGACGGCGTCGGCGCCGGCATCGATCAGCGCCTGCGCGCCGTCGCGGGTGGCGATGTTGCCGGCGATCACCTGCACCGCGTTGGAGATGCGCTTGATGCGGTTGACGGCTTCCAGCACGCGCGAGGAATGGCCGTGCGCGGTGTCGACCACGACGAGGTCGACGCCGGCCTCGATCAGCTTCTCGGTGCGCTCGAAGCCGCCCTCGCCCACCGTCGTCGCCGCGGCGACGCGCAAGCGGCCCTGCGCGTCCTTGCACGCGAGCGGATGCGCGACCGCCTTCTCCATGTCCTTCACGGTGATCAGGCCGACGCAGCGGTACTGGTCGTCGACGACGAGCAGCTTCTCGATGCGGTGCTTGTGCAGGATCTTCTTGGCCTCGTCCTGGCCGACGCCCTCGCGCACGGTGACGAGGTTCTCATGCGTCATCAGCTCGGAGATCTTCTGCCGCGGATCGGTGGCGAAGCGGACGTCGCGATTGGTCAGGATGCCGACCAGCTTGCCGGGGATGCCCTTGCCGCCGCCGGTGACGACCGGAATGCCGGAGAAGCCGTAGTCCTTCATCAGCGCCAGCGCGTCGGCCAGCGTCGCCTCCGGCGAGATCGTCAGCGGGTTGACCACCATGCCGGATTCGAACTTCTTGACCTGGCGCACCTGGGCGGCCTGGCCCTCGGGATCGAAATTGCGGTGGATCACCCCGACACCGCCGGCCTGCGCCATCGCAATCGCCATGCGCGCCTCGGTGACGGTATCCATGGCGGACGCCATGATCGGAATGTTGAGCGGGATCTCGCGCGTCACGCGCGAACGGATGTCGACCTCGGAGGGCAGCACATCGGACAGGCCCGGCTTCAAGAGCACGTCGTCGAAGGTGAAGGCTTCGCGAAGTGTCTGGACGGTCGCCATCGTCAACTCCTTGTCTGCGGCCAGAACGGCCGCGATGCGGTTACGGATGAGCGGCGCCGCCGTCGAGACCATGCCTCGCCGTCGAATCGGTGCCCATCGGTGGGGTTGACGCGGGTCGATAGCATGGGCCTGTGACGAATCAAAGAGCCGATCCGCCATCCTCCCGCGATTGCGAAGAACGGCCCAGACCGGCCCTGATCAGGTCCGAAACGCGCAACAAAAGGTCGCGGACGCCCCGATTCCGGAGCAGAAGTTCCGCGCCTCTAGCGCCAGGCGCCCGGCGGCGGCCCATAGCGGCGGATGGCCTCGACCACCTCCCGGTGGCGCCGGTCCTCCCGCCGCATGTGCACGGCGATCAGCGCGTGCGCCGACGGCACCAGCAGCAGCACGTGGAAGAACAGGCCGAGGACGAGGCAGACCAGGCAGAGCAGCAGATTGAAGATGGCCGCGAACGGCTGCCCGTTGAGCAGCAGGCCCAGTGGCGGCACCAGGGCGGCGAGCAGATAGATCATCGGCACATCTCCAATAACGATGACGCGGCAGCGTCACGCTGCATCTAGGGGGCCATGCCAGCAGCGCAATGGCCCCGTTCGTCGCAGGGTGCTACAGCCGCGGCGCCGGCCTTCCCCGTCCCTCCCGAGATTCGATGAACAAGCAACGCGTCATTCCGCTGATCGTCGCCACCGCCCTGTTCATGGAGAACATGGACTCCACGGTGATCGCGACCTCGCTGCCGGCGATCGCCAGGGATATCGGCACCAGCCCGCTGACGCTGAAGCTCGCCATCACGTCTTATCTGCTGTCGCTGGCGGTGTTCATCCCGGCGAGCGGCTGGACCGCCGACCGGTTTGGCGCGCGGCGGGTGTTCTCCAGCGCGGTCGCGGTGTTCATGATCGGCTCGATCGGCTGCGCGCTCGCCAACTCCGTCGAGAACTTCGTGTTCGCGCGCATCCTGCAGGGCATGGGCGGCGCGATGATGACGCCGGTCGGACGTCTTGTCCTCTTGCGGTCCGTCGACAAGAGCGCGCTGGTCGGCGCGATGGCCTGGGTCACGATCCCCGCGCTGATCGGCCCGGTGATCGGGCCGCCGGTCGGCGGCTTCATCACCACCTATTTCTCCTGGCACTGGATCTTCCTGATCAACATCCCGATCGGCATCGTCGGCATCATCATGGCGCTGCGCTTCATCGATCCGATCAAGAGCGACAATCCCGAGCCGTTCGACCTCACTGGCATGGTGCTGGCCGGCATCGGCCTCGCCGGTCTCGCCTTCGGCCTCTCGGTCGCCGGTCTCAACCTGCTGCCGTGGTCGGTGGTCGCCAGTCTCGTTGCAATCGGCGCGATCTCGATGACGCTCTATGTCCGCCACTCCCGGCGAACCAATTCGCCGGTGCTCGACTTCTCGCTGCTGCGGCTGCCGACCCTGCGCGCCTCGATCGTCGGCGGCTTCATGTTTCGCCTGGGCATCGGCGCCCTGCCCTTCCTGCTGCCGCTCTTGATGCAGCTCGGCTTCGGCCTGTCGCCGTTCCAGTCCGGCCTCGTCACCTTCGGCTCCTCTGCCGGCGCAATGGGCATGAAGGCGCTGGCCGCGCGGCTCATCCGCGCCTTCGGCTTCCGTCATCTGATGACGGTCAATGCCGTCGTCAGCTCGGTCTTCCTCGCCGCCTGCGCGCTGTTCACGCCGGCGACGCCGCTGCTGCTGATCCTGATCATTCTCGTGGTCGGCGGCTTCTTCCGCTCGCTGCAGTTCACCGCGATCAACACCGTCGCCTATGCCGAGGTCGAGACCGCCCAGATGAGCCGCGCTACGACGCTCACCAGCGTCAACCAGCAGCTCGCGATCTCCGCCGGCGTCGCGGTCGGCGCGTTCTCGGTGGAGACCACGATGTGGATGCACGGCGCGAGCCAGCTCACCGCGGCGTCCTTCGCGCCCGCCTTCATCGTCGTCGCGATCACGTCGGCGCTGTCGTCGATCCTCTTCTGGCAGATGCCGGATGACGCCGGCAGCGAGATCTCGGGCCGCAAGGTCGCCGCGATCGCCAGTCGCAAGGGCGCCGAGAAGGGCGCGGAGAAGGCCGCCAGGAAGTCGGCGAGCGAGACCACGCAGGATGCGCGGGATCAGCGGCTGGGGTAGCGGACGGTTCTCCGGTCAAGGTCTCCGCGCGCCGGACCTCCAGAATTCGGCCAGGCGATCGGCCCACATCCGCGCGTGCTGCTCGGTGCCGGCGTGGCTCATGTGGCAGCTGTCGTGGCGCAGCGGAAGGCCGATCTGGTCGGTGTCCGGCCCCGGATAGACGCCGATCGCAGGGTTCGGCACGGCGGCCTGTGCCGACCGGATGATCTCGTCGGGAACGCTGCCGCAGAGCGTCGCCGCGGCAACGAAGATCGGCGCGGTCACGTCGGCCGCGCGGAGCCCGGCCACGATCTCGAGATCGTTCCGCAAGTAGGACAGCCGTCCCGCCTCCTTCATCTTCGCGGTGACCTGCAATTGCGTGCCGTCCTCCGCGCCATTGGTCGAGAAGGCGAAGGCGTTGGACTCGCCCTGATGCCAGAGCACCGCGCTCGGCTCGAGACCCGCCTCGCGCAGGCCGGCAAGGGTCGCGAGCAGCACCTCGAAATACTTGCCGCCACGGACACGCCACTCCTCGATATACGTCCCGCCGATCGCAACGGGTGCGATCAGGATCGTCTTCGCCAGCCCGCGATCGATCAATTCGTCGCCCAGCCGCGTGGCGACGTTCTCGCCCTCGCCCGGCGTTCCCAGCAACGGATTGCGCGCCACGTAGCAGCGGCCGTCGAAGCGGTCGAAATTGTAGAACCGGTTGTGCGGCTGATAGAGCCGGCCGCTCTGATCGGGCGCGCCGGTGTTGGAGATGTTCGATTGGCCCGCGGTCAGAAGCACCACCAGCCCCTCGCGCGGAATGGCGTCGCAGGCAATCGGCGTCGCCCTGGCGCGCACCGCCTCGTTGTCCGGCAGGAGACAGCGCGAGGCGCTGCCGCCCGCGATGAAATCCGCGTCAGAACCGTACAGCGCACGGGCCAGGTTGCGTCCCTGCAGCAGGGTCTGCACCTCCGGATCTCCGCTGGCGCCATCGATGCGACGGTCGATGTCGGCAAAGGCGGCGCGCCGCGTGCGCACCTGCTCCAGCAGTGCCAGGAAGCCTGGCGCGGTCGAGACGGGTCCGACGGCGCAGGGAACGCAATTGCCGTCGCGCGATTTGGCCGAGGTGGTCGGCTGGCAGACGTCGCGTGCCGGCAGCACCTCCGCGGCTCCTGCCGTCGCAGTCAACGAGACGGCCAACCACGCGGCGACAAGAGTGGCCACGATTACGCGTCGCATCATGCTCGGATCATTTCTTTCGTCGCCTCGGTTGACGGCCGCCCCAGGCGCCGGGCCTCTGACTTTCCCGGCCATGCGGCTTTCCCAGCCATGCGCGCCGGCACGGTCTCGTTCGAACGTGCGTCGGGAGCCCTGGTTTTCCATTATAGTCCGACTTCATGAAAGAGAGCCGAATCGACCCGCAGCCGCTCGCGGCGATGGCGATGAACTGTTGGCCGTCCGCGCTTCTCCTGGCAGCAACGGCGCTGGCCGTGCCCGCACTCGGCGGTATCGTCAGGCCGGCCTTCGTGCTCGGCTGCGCGGTCGCCGGCTGGTTCGCGTGGCGTCGCAGCCCCGCGGCCCACGTGCAGTCGGCGATCCTGATGTTCGCCTTCGCTCCCTTCGTGCGCCGCCTGGTCGACATCTCCGCGGGATTCGATTCGTCCGGCATCATGCTGAGCGGCCCGCTGCTGTTCATCATCGCGCCAGTTCCAAGTCTGGTGCTCTCGCCCTCGGACAAGGACAGGCCGGGCAATCCATGGCTCGTGGCGCCCTTCATCGTCCTCGCCTGCATCGTTTATGGCGGCGCGCTGTCGATATTCCAGAACGACTGGTTCAACGCCGCCAATGGCGGAATGAAATGGGCCGCGCCCGTGCTCTATGCGATCGCCCTGCAGCAGCGGGCGCGATCCGACGGCGCCCTGCTCGATGCAATCACGCGTGTCTTCCTGCTGGTGCTGCCGGTCACCGGCCTTTACGGCATCTGGCAATATGTCGATCCGCAAGGCTGGGATCGGTTCTGGATGGTGAATGCCAGCATCACCTCGGCCGGCTATCCGCTGCCCTACATGGTCCGCGTGTTCAGCACGATGAACGGCCCCGCCAGCTACGCGACCTTCACGGCCACCGGCCTGCTGCTGGTGGGCTTCCTGCGCCCGGGATGGCTGTCGATGGCGGCGATGGCGCCCGCAGCACTCGGCCTGTTGCTGTCGCTCTATCGTACCAGCTGGATCACGCTCGCGGTGGGCGTGCTGTTCTGCATGCTGCTCCCCGCGACGCGGCGTCGCGCCGTATCGATCACGGTCGGACTGGTCGGCGCGGTGATCGTCACCGTCATGTTCACGCCGTTCGCGGAGGTCATCACCTCCCGTCTGGAATCGCTCGGCAGCGTGTCGCAGGACAGCAGCGGCAGCGAGCGGCTGGATGAGTTCGTCACGCTGTGGAATGCGCCGAACAGCATGGTCCTGGGATCGGGCTTCACCATCACCGACGTCGGCGTCGCGGGCGCGATGCCGATCGACGGGCAGATCATCGCAAGCTGGGTGACGATGGGCATTCCGGTCGGACTGATCTGCCTCGCGGCCTATGTCTGGGTCGGGCTCGCCGCCACCGGAGCCGCGTGGCGGATGCCGACGCGCGAGGGCGCCGTGCTCGGGGCGCTCGCCATCAGTGCGCTCTTGGTTCAGCTGCCGCTGACCAGCATCTCGTCCGGTGAGGTCTCGGCGCTGTTCTGGATGCTCGTCGCCATGGCCTGTCCGCTCGACCAGTCGGCCGGCGCAGCACGGCGCACCGTTGCCGCGCGGCAGCATCAGGCCGGCGCCTGATCGGACGTTGCAACGCGCGGCGTGATCGCCGCAGTCTGCGGCTTGCGGGAGGCCAGTGGTGCGAGCCCGAAGACGGCCAGCAGATTGAGCCGCCGCAGGATGGCATGCGCGATCAGAGGAAGCACCACGCCGGCCACCGTTCCGGCCAGCAGGTAGACCCATGGCAATGGCGGGATGTGCAGCTTCAGCATGATGATCCGCACGCCCGAGCCGGCAAGGATGTGCAGCACATAGATCGTCATCGACGCGACGCCCGCGGCCGCAAGCCAGCGATGGCGCGTTGGCGCGAGCAGCTTGCAGAGCCCGACCGTGCCGGCGATCCCGAGCACACAGGCCGGCAGGGAGGCGAGCCCGTTGGCGTCCATGCCGGACAGCTGGCCGCCCAGCGCCACTGCGGCCGCAAACGCAATCCCGATCACGACCGGAGAGGACCAGCCGAACGGCCGCCATTCCGCCACCACGCGGGTGCCGTAGATGCCCGCAACGTAGAACGGCAGATGATGCAGGGTGAGTGCGAGGTCAGGCCGGATCGGCAGCGCGAGGAACACGCCGAGCCCGGCCAGCGCGAGCGTGATCAAAACCGTCCGCGACGGAACCAGCACCGCGAACACATGGCAGATCATCAGCGCGTAGAGGAACCAGAACTGTGCGATCGGACGATACCATATCGCGGCGAGATCTCCGGGATGGATCGGGATGTTGGCATCCCGCGCCAGCAGCATCGTGATCCCGCCTTGGATCAACGACCACAGCACGTAGGGATAGGCGATGGTCCAGAGCTTGGAGGTGAGGAAGGAACGCGCGCCGCGCCGCAAGCTGTGCTGCACGTTCAAGCCGGCCAGGAAGAAGAACAGCGGCATGTGGAACGTATAGAGCGTGTAGTCCATCCAGCGCGCGACGGCTCCATCCGGGAAGATGCCCGGGCGCACGAGACCGCCAAGCACATGACCGTACACCACCAGGATGACGCCAAGGCCACGCGCGAAATCGATCCACGCCGTGCGCGCGGTGTCAGCCGTTGCCCTCTGCGTTCCAGCGTCCATGCCCGACATGTCCTGCTTCTGTCGCGCAGCCCGCGTCCAGTCCGCGATGCTGCGAAGTCAGCGCGCCCCAAGTCATATCGCAGCCGGCTTTGCAACGCCGTCGGCGCCTGCAAGGACATCGGGGGTATTCTCGCGTTAGTCTTAACCAACCGATAAGCCTCTGCCGGATGGCTGCACCTCCGCCGGGGATCGCGAGCGAAGCCAGGCACGAGGTGGAGACGCTCGCCATCCCGCCGAGCCGGTGGGTACGCTGCCGCCTGCGGCGGCTGCTTTGCCCACCCTACCGCTGGATCCGGAATGTCGGTAGCCGCCCGTAGCATCTCGTAGCCCGCATGAGCGGAGCGACATGCGGGTTCACACGAGCTGTGCCGGAGAACCCGGGGTCGCTGCGCTCGCCCGGGCTACGCGAACTACGCAGCAGGTCCGCATCAACGCCCCACAAAGCCGCGGCGCGCCAACCCTGCGAGGGCGCCGCGCAGGCGGGCGCGGCCGGTGATGACGCCGCAAGAGGAGCTGAACAGGCGGACGACCAACTGGCGCCGCTGCGCTTCGGTCGGGTGCATGCGGAGGTGCATCGTCGTCCTGGAAACATCGCTCACCAAGGCCTCGATCCATCCGAGGCCATCGAGATGCACCGGCAGCAGCGCCCCTGGCCGCATCGTTGCGCGGCCGCGCGACCGGGCCACGCGTGCCGACGACAGAGACAGCGCCTCGATCTTGCACGGCACGACCTCGCCGTTCTGCGCCATCCAGCCCGCCTCGTCGCTCGGAAACAGGTCCTCGCCGCGCGGCAGCTCGAAGCAGACGAGAAACGCGATGAAGGCGATCAGCATCGCGATGCCGGCCCATAACAGATTGAAGTAGTCGATCGACGAGATCTCGCTGGCTGCATTCGGCGACACGAACGCCCAGACGATGGCCGCCGCCGAGCTCGCGGCGATCGCGCCGAAAATCGCGGCGAGCTTGCCGTGGACGCGCGGCTTGGAGCGGTCGCCGCCCTTGTCGGTCACCTTGAAGGGACGGCCGAACGGCCGGACCAGCGCGCTGAGCAAGGTGGCAGTGACGGCAAAGCAGGTCACTGCATGGGTCGCTTCCATGAACAGCGGCAGGGTCTTGGAACGCGAGATCCAGCCCATGTAGATGATCGTCCCGAGCAGCGCCGGCACGCCGTAGCGCAGGAACGACAGATAGTCGGCCTCGAACGCCGGCAGCCCGGCGAACCAGTAGATCGGCGGCGCGATCAGAAGCAGCACCATGAACGGCTTGCAGGCCCAGTTGAGCACGCCATGCAGGAAGTGCCAGCGCTGGGTGAAGCTGTAGCCGCGGCTGCGCAGCGGGCCATCGCGCAAGAGCGCGACCTGGATCGTGCCGAGGCACCAGCGGGCGCGCTGGGTGATGTATTCGGGCACGCCTTCCGCCGAGAGGCCGAAGCTGAGCGGCTCGTTCAGCCAGACCGTGCGATGGCCGCGCTTGAGCAGCGTGTAGGTGAGGTTGAGATCCTCGGAGATCGCCGCATGCGGGAAGCCGCCGATCTCCATGAGCCGCTCGCGGCGGACGACGAAGGAGGTGCCGACACAGAACGCGCAGCCCCAGGCATCCTTGGCCGGCTGGAACACGTCGAAGAAGAAGCGCTGGTCGTCGACCCAATGGCCTGATGACAGCAGATTGTGCTGGATCGGATCGGGGTTGTAGTAGAATTGCGGCGTCTGCACGACGGCGATATCGGGCTCGGACAGCAGCAGGCCGACCGTGCGCTGGAGAAAGTCACGGCGCGGGGCGAAGTCGGCATCGAGCACCAGGATCACCGGCGCGTTCGACAGCTGCGCCGTCGCCGCAAGCGCGTTGTTGAGATTGCCGGCCTTGGCGCCCTTGTTGTCGGGCCGCGTCAGATGGCGCGCGCCGACCTCGTCGCAGAACGCGCGGAGCCGATCACGCCGGGTGTCGTCGAGCACCCAGACGGTCTTGTTGGGATGGTCGAGCGCGAGCGCGGCCAGGATCGAGCGCTCGACAATCTCCATGGGCTCGTCATAGGTGCAGATGAAGACGTCCACGGCCGGCTGCTCGCCCCGTGCCGCCAGCGCGCGCTGCGCGGCGTCGGCCTGTCCCGAGCGGTCGACGCTGCGGGTCAGAATCAGGATCGACATCAGCGTGTAGGAGATCGCCACGATCTCGAGCGTGATGAACAGCCGCGGCCACAGCGCCTGCAGGGTCAGGTCGAACACCGGCAGCGTGTCGTGCCAGCGCCATAGCGTGTAGATCAGGAGGAACGACGCTGCGGTAGCGCCGAACAGCAGGCGGTCGCGCCGGCGCGTCGGATCGAGCAGGCGAGCCATCACGAGGAGCCCGAGCAGGACTCCGAGATCGGTGGTCAACACCGAGGCGTCATTGCTGGGGAGCGGAAACATCAGGGCACCCTTGCGCCAGTGAAAGGATTCCAGCCGGTCTCGGCGAGCACGGCCCAGGCAGTGGCACCGAGATGCGGACGCTTGTAGTAGAAGAAGTCCTGAATGGTGGTCGCGCCCGTCGGATCGATCGACAGCCCCGTGGTAAGGCGCGCGTTGCGCGTCGCGTTCAGCAGTCCCGTTGCCGTGCGGTCGGCACGCAATCCTGCAAGCAGCCGCTGGCTGGCAGCGGCGTCCCCGACCATGCGATAGGCCAGCGCCGCCTGCGCGGTGCCCTCGACCCAGACGCCGTCGCGATCGCCGTTGAAGTCGAAGCCGCCGTCGACGGCGAGATGAGTTTCGGCAAAGCGCAGCGCCCTGCGCCAGTCGGGCGCATCCGTCACCGCCATCCACGGCCAGAGCTGGACGTCGAGCGCGAGCAGATTGCCGTCGGCGAGGTGGCCGTCGGGCTTGGTGCCGAGCAGGAAGTGATCGCCGCGGAACGTGCGATCGAGCAGCCGGCGCGCCGTCTGCGCGGCATCCCGATAGCGCGGCTCCGATGTGATACGAGAGAGCCAGGAGGCCACGGCGTAGACATCGGCATTGTGCTCGGTCGACATCCAGCTGAGGCGCACCTGCTGCGGATCGTAACCGTGATAACCGCCGCTAAAGCCGTCCGCGCCGTTCGTTGCGTGGGCCATGATCCAGTCCATCAGGCGCCGCGCGCCGGACAAGTAGTCCTCCTCACCGGTCGCCTGATGCAGCGTCAGCAGCGCCAACGCTGCCCAGGCAACGTTGCCGGTCGCGGTGCCGTCCTGCGCGGCGTCCTCGCCCCAGATCCTCTTGTGGTCGTCCCACCAGCCCGGCAGAAGCGCCGCGCCGGGGCTGACAGGACCGGCGCGATAAGCGTTGCGCAGGCGGCCATCGCCGAAGCTGCGATCATGAGCGCCGGCATGCACCAGCGCGTTGCCGATCACGCGGCCCTCGTCGATGCGACCGCATGCGACCAGCGCGATGGCGGCCAGGGCGTTGTCATAGGTGAACGCCGTCGTCGAAAGGCCGAGCGGCAGCCCCTCCTCGTCGGCACCCGGCTCGTAGCTGCGGATGAACGCCGCGTCACGGCCGGCGAGGCCAGGCTCGACGGCCTGCATCAGTCCCGCACAGAGCGACGACGTCTCGGCGCGCATCGGCGATGCGCCGCCGAGCAGAGCGATCACCGCCATCGCCATGGAGAGAAGCCTCATTGTGCCGAGACCGCGCGCGCTGTCGGCAGCCACTGCTCGTCGAAGACCGGCTGCTGCGCCGGGTGCGACCGCAAGGCGGAGTCGAGCTTGCTGACGCCGGCACGGCGCGTCGCTTCGTCCGGCTCAGACGGGTCCAGATCGGTCAGCGACGCAACGAGGTGGCCGAGCCGGCGCCATGTCACCGACATCGACGGCACGATGCCATTGTCGCGCGTCACGGTGACCCACTGCCCCACCGTGCAGGCCGGCGTCGCCGCGGAGGTCGGCTGCGCTGCCGGCTTCTCGTCGGCAGCGTCAGGCGTGATCATGACATAGAGTTCGCGCCGCTCGGTCTGTGGAAATGGCACGGCAAAGCGCTCGTCGACCTTGTCGCTCGTCTTCGGCAGCACGGCGCTGACGATGCCGCTATGGAACCCGCCGCCATCGATGCGCACCTTGGTGCCCGGCTTCATCGCTTCGCCCTGGCGATAGGAGAAGATCGCGACCACGAAGCGTTTGTCGCAATCGACCACCGAGGCGATCGTATCGCCGGCGCTGACGTGGCGTCCGGTGTCGGCGCCCACCGCCAGCACCTTGCCGGGACCGGGCGAGAGCACGTCCGCGGCAGCGAGCCGCGCCAGCCGCGCGCGCTCCGACTTGATCAATCCCTCGAGATCGTCGAGCACGGCCGCCTGCTGCTTCTCCTCGATCTCCATCCGCCTTGCATCGAGATCGATGTCACGGCGCTTCTGACTGAGCATGTTCAGCGCGACCAGATCCTCGCCGACATAGACGCCGGCGTCGAGCGCCTTCAGCTGCGTCAGCTTCTGGTTCAGCTTGGCAGTCTGCGCATCGGTGTCGTGCAGCGCCGCCGCATATTGCTGCTCGGTCGGCTTCAGCATCTCGACGCTGGCGGCATCGCGCGCGACCATGCGGTTCTGGCGGTCGACGATGGCCTTCTTCTCGCTGCTCTGCGCGTTCGACTGCGCGACGCGGGCACGCAGCTCCTCGATCTGGGACTGCAGCTGCGCCTTCAACTGACCGGCCTGGCTCGCGATCTCCTGATCGAGCGAGCTGACATAAGCGACATCAGACTGATGCTTGGCACGCGTGGCGTCGAGCTTCTGACGCGCGTCGCCCGCCTTTTCTTCCAGCGAGATGAGCGTGGTGCGGTCGAGCCGCGGATTGGTGATCTCTGCGAGGCGGTCGCCAGACCGAACCTCGCCACCCGGCTTGGCCGTGAGCGAATCGACCTGGCCCGCGATCGGGGACGTCAGCAGCATCACCGGCGCATCGACCACGGCGCGATCGGACTGGTCGGCCACGATCGGCGGCACCACCGCGGTCAGCATCAACGCCGAAAGGATGCCGGCCACACCGAGCGCCGACACCCTGAGGATCACGGGATGGCGCGGCGGCTGGGTTGCGGTCTTTGGAGCGGCGGGACGTTGCGCGGGGGCTGGCTTGAAACCGTCATCGAAGCGATCGGTCATCGGGTCTCTTTCGGTTTGGGGTGACACGCCCCGAAAGACGCTTCCTCGGCTGATCCGGAGTTCCAGGCTCCGGTCTCGATGGCTCAACCCAAACCGGATCGCGGGCACATCGTTTCACGCCGCGCCCGATCTCCGCGCTCCCCTCCGGTCACGTTATGTTGCACTGCGATGGCGCGGTTTCCGCTTGCGGGCCGCACTCAATCCTCATTCGCCTTGAAGCGCCCGAGTCCCTTCAAGATGAACGGCGCGATCAGCGCGATCAGCGCGATGACCAGAAGAGTTGCAGAGATCGGCGACTGCAGCAGGGTCATGGGATCGCCGAGGCTGATCGCGAGCGCCCGCCGCAACTGGCTCTCAGCGATCGGTCCGAGGATCAGCCCGACCACGACCGGCGCAATCGGGAAATCGAACCGGCGCATCAGGAATCCGAGCACGCCGAAGCCGGCCAGCATCGACAGTTCCACGACCGACGGCTTTGCCGCGATCGTGCCCATGGTCGCGAACACGAGGATGCCAGCATAGAGCCAGGGTGTCGGGATCGCGAGCAGCTTCACCCACAGCCCGACCAGCGGCAGGTTGAGCACGAGCAGCATCGTGTTGGCGATGAACAGGCTCGCGATCAGGCCCCAGACCAGATCGGGCCGCTCGGCAAACAGCAGCGGTCCCGGATTGAGGCCATATTGCTGGAAGCCGGCGAGCATCATCGCGGCGGTCGCCGAGGTGGGCAGGCCGAGGGTCAGCAGCGGCACCAAGGTGCCCGCGGCAGAGGCGTTGTTGGCGGCCTCAGGGCCGGCGACGCCTTCGATCGCGCCCTTGCCGAACTGATCGGGATATTTGGTCAGCCGCCGCTCGGCCGAATAGGACAGGAAGGTTGGAATCTCGGCGCCGCCCGCCGGCAGCGCGCCGATCGGAAAGCCGAACAGCGTGCCGCGCAGCCACGGCTTCCACGACCGCTTCCAGTCCTCGCGCGTCATCCACAGCGAGCCCTTGATGGCCTCGATCTTCTCCTCGCTATGGTGACGGCGCGAGGCGACGTAGAGCGCCTCGCCGACTGCGAACAGGCCGACCGCCAACGTCGTCACCTCGACACCGTCGAGCAGTTCCGGCACGCCGAAGGCGAGCCGCGCCTGCCCCGTCAGCTTGTCGATGCCGATGAGACCGAGCGTCAGCCCGATGAACAGGCTGGTGAGGCCACGGATCGGTGAATCGCCGAAGGTCGCGGACACCGTGACGAAGGCGACGCACATCAGCGCGAAGTAGTCCTCCGGACCGAAGCGCACGGCGATGTCGACGAGGTAAGGCGACAGGAAGGCGAGACCGATGGTGGCGATGGTGCCGGCGACGAAGGAGCCGATCGCCGAGGTCGCCAGCGCCGGGCCGCCGCGGCCGGACTTGGCCATCTTGTTGCCCTCGAGCGCGGTCGCCATCGAGGCGCTCTCGCCTGGCGTGTTGATCAGGATCGCGGTGGTCGATCCGCCATACATGCCGCCATAATAGATGCCGGCGAACATGATCAGCGAACCGCCGGGATCGAGCTTGTAGGTGACCGGCAGCAGCAGGGCGACCGTGAGCGCCGGCCCGATGCCCGGCAGCACCCCGACGGCGGTGCCGAGGAACACGCCGACCAGCGCATAGAGCAGGTTCATGGGCTGGACGGCGATCGCCATCCCATGCGCGAGCGCGGCAAAGGTGTCCATCAGAGCAGTCTTTCGAGCGGACCGGCGGGAAGGCTCAGGGTGAGGAGACGGTCGAAGGCGAGATAGATCACGGTCGTCAGCACGGTGCCGATGACGAGATCGGTGACGAAGGCGCGCCGGCCGAACGCGGCCGACGTCGTCACGAACAGCGTCGTCGTCGCCAGGATGAAGCCGCCACCGAAGCCGATGATCGCGATCAAGAGCGCAAGGCCGGCGAGGATCAGCAGCGCCGCAACCGGATCGGAGCTCTCGCGCGGCGGCAGCTTGCCTCTGACGGCATCGATCAGATTGGCCAGCGCAAGAATGCCGAGCCCGATCGCGATCACGACCGGCATGACCTGCGGGCCCATGCCGTACATCGTGGTCGCCGGGATCTGATTGGCGTCGTAGACCAGCACGAGCGCAACGGCCGCGAGCAGCGCCGCAATGACGATGCCGGCCTTGTCGACGCCTCCCGAGGCGGGTGTCTCGGCGCCGGCGCGCTCCGTCGTCATGATTTGACGAGGCCGACCGACTTCAACACGTCGGTGACACGGACGTTCTCCTTTTTCAGGAAGTCGGCGAACGCATCCCCCGGAAGATAGGCGTCGTCCCAGCCCTTCTGCTTCAGGATCTCCTTCCAGGCATCCGACTTCACCATCTTCTCGACGGCGTCGCTGAGCACCTTCTTCTGCTCCGGCGTGATGCCGGGCGGCGCGACCACCGAGCGCCAATTCGCGAGCACGAGGTCGATGCCCTGCTCCTTGAAGGTCGGGATGTCGACCCCGGGAATGCGCTTCTCCGAGGACACGCCGATCGCGCGCAGCTTGCCGCTCTTGATCTGCCCGTCATACTCCGACAGGCCGGAGATGCCCGCCGTGACCTTGCCGCCGAGGATCGCCGCCAGCGACTCGCCGCCGCCCGAGAACGGGATGTAGTTGACCTTCTTGGCGTCGGCGCCGACGGCGCCGGCGAACAGCGCCGCCATCACGTGATCGACGCCGCCGGCCGAGCCGCCGGCGAAGGTGACCTTGGCGATATCGGCCTTCAGCGCCGCGGCGAGGTCCTGCGCCGTCTTGATCGGCGAGTTGGCCGGCACGACGATGACCTGGATCTCCTCGGTCAGCCGCGCGATCGGCGTCACCTGCTCCAGCGTCACCGGCGACTTGTTCATGGCGAGCGCGCCGACCATCACGAAGCCGTTCACCATCAGCTGGTTGCCGTCGCCCTTGGCGCCGGTGACGAACTGCGCGATGCCGACGGTGCCGCCGGCGCCGGCGACGTTGGTCACCTGGACGCTGCGCGCCACGCCCGACGCCACGAAGGCCTGCTGCATGGCCCGCGCGGTCTGGTCCCAGCCGCCGCCGGGCGCGGCCGGCGCCATCACCTTCAGCTCCAATTGCTGGGCAGAGACCGGTGCACCGGCCAGGAATGTCAACGCAACAGCTGCGCCGGACAGGCGCGCACAGAATGACTTCAAGGACCCCTCCACGGCCGCCCCGGCGGCTCACGTTTCTCTATCCGCGTCTCAACCCCGATCATGCGGCACCAAGACGCGCACGGCTGCACGATCGACTGCGCACGGACCGGTCAGATCAGCTCTTGGATTCTCGAGACACAGCAAAAGCTTACAGGCCCAAAGGGGGCATTCAAGGCGCTACCCTGCGACAGGATGGCGCACCCCCTTTACGCGAGGCACTTTGCCGCTCAGTGGCCTGGAGGGCTCAGCCGCAAGTCCAGACCATTCCCACCGGCGTCCGCGTCCAGCACGGGCCGAAGCTGCCGCCATTATAATGGCCGCGATAGAAGCCGGGCTGGCCGAAATAATGCCACTCGCCGTTGTAGAGCATGTATTTCGGGGTGCCGTCGATGTACCAGTGGCGGCGGCTGCCGCGCGGCGGGCCGTTGCGCATCGCTTCCTTGTCCGCATAGAGCGGCAGGCTGTTGTTGGGCGGCTGCTTATAGCCGGGCAGGAAGCCATAGCCCTGCCAGCGGTGCGCCTTGCGCTTGTGCGACGGCGCGGCGGTCGCGATCGCGGGCAACAGCAGCAGGAGCATCACGATCGAGACGATGAAACGATGCGGCATGGCGGCAGCCCGATGGAGAGGAGGTCGCGAATCTTCAGTCCGATTGCGGCACGGCAACGGCCGCAGCGTCATGAAATGTTTCAGCGATGCCGCCGATGCGCGCGGCGCGGCGGAGGCGACGGCGGGGCGTAGAACGGATTGAGGTCGCACATCGCGGCCCGGCCGGACGCCGTCGCGCGGCATTGCGGCAGCGACGTGTAGCTGCAGTCGATCCACTCGCCACCGCCAAACCGGCCGCCTTCATAGACCTTCATGCACACGGGATAGCGCGGATCGTAGGCCTGGGCATGAGCCGGCGCCGATATGGCCGAGCCCACCATCAAAGCGACCGCGACAGCGCTGCAGGTCAGGACACGCATTCGGGGACCTCCGGAAGGGGTCTCGTCGGCCCAAGCCGATTCCCGAGACCGTGTTGCATCTGCTCTGTATCGCCGGCGCGGGCCGCTCGCAATGACGCCATTACAACAGGTCGGCCTGCTCTCCGCCGCGGAAACCCATCGCCAGCACGTAGCGCTCCGACGAATCCTGCCGGCTCGCGGCCGGCTTGACGTGGCGGACGCTGGCGTAATCGCGCTTGAGCTGCGCCATCAAGTCGGCATCGGCGCCGCTCTGGAACGTCTTGGCGAGAAAGCTGCCGCCCGGCTTGAGCACCTCGCTGGCGAAATGCGCGGCAAGTTCGACGAGACCGACGATGCGCAGCTGGTCGGTCTTGCGATGGCCGGTGGTGTTGGCCGCCATGTCCGACATCACCACGTCGGCACGGCCGCCGAGCATCGCGCGGAGCTTTTCCGGGGCATCCTGGGCATGGAAGTCGAGCTGGGTGAAGGTGACGCCGGGGATCTCGCCCATCTCCAGCAGATCGATCGCGATCACCTTGCCCTTCCCGGCTTCGGCCCCGACCCGACGCGCCGCGATCTGGCTCCAGCCGCCGGGCGCAGCGCCGAGATCGACCACCGTCATGCCAGGCTTCAGCAAATGATACTTGTCGTCGATCTCGAGCAGCTTGTAGGCCGCGCGCGAGCGGTAGCCGTCGCGCTTGGCCTTCATGACATAGGGATCGTTGAGCTGGCGCTCCAGCCAGAGTTTCGAGGACAGCTTGCGCTTGCCCCCGGTCTTGACCTGCACATGCATGCGGCCAGTGGTGTCTTTTGCCATCTTGATCTCTGAGGTCATTCCGGGACCGCCCGTCAGGGCGGGACCCGGAATCCAGAAGTTGCGGAGCGAGATTCCGGGTTCGCGCCAAACGAAAGCAGCTTCGCTGCTTTCGTCCGACCGCACCGGAATGACGTCGTCAATTCTTGCTACGCCGTCCTGAGCGCGCCGTCCTCGCGCATCATCTCGACCAGCATGCCCTCGCGCAGGCCGCGATCGGCGACGCGCAGCCGCGGCAGCGGAAACGCCAGGCGAATCGCGTCGAGAATGGCGCAGCCCGCCAGCACGAGGTCGGCGCGGTCGATGCTGATGCAGTTGTTCTCGGCGCGCTCCTGGTAGCTCATCGCCAGCAGCTTGGCGATCGTCGTCGTGATGTCGGCATCGTTGATCCAGATGCCGTCGACCCGGCGCCGATCGTAGCGCGCGAGGTTCAGATGAATGCCGCCGAGCGTCGTCACGGTGCCGGAGGTGCCGAGCAGATGCATGCCGGAGAGGTCGCGGCCATTCTCGGCCGCGAACGGCCCGACATGCTCGGCCACGGCCTCGACCATGGCGGCATAGATCTCCGGCGTCACGTCGCGACCGCCGAAGCGTTCGGCCAAGGTCACGACGCCGAGCGGGATCGACATCCAGGCCTTGATGCGCGGCTCGGCGTTGCGGTCGGCCGGATCGCGCTCGATCCTGACCAGCTCGCTGGAGCCGCCGCCGATATCGAACAGGATGGCCCCGCGCCCGCCCGGATCGAGCAGCGGCGCGCAGCCCTTGACGGCCAGCGTCGCCTCGGTCTCACGGTCGATCACCTCGAGCTCGATGCCGGTCTCGGCCACCACCCGGCTGCGGAACCCGTCGGCATTGGTGGCGGCGCGGCAGGCCTCGGTCGCGATCAGGCGCAGGCGGCTGGCCTTCTTGGATTGGATCTTGTCCCGGCAGATGCTGAGGGCGGCGATGGCCCGATCCATCGCCGCATCGCTGATACAGCCGGTGCTCGAGATGCCCTCGCCCAGCCGGACGATGCGCGAGAACGAGTCGACCACGCGGAAGCTGTCGCCCGAAGGACAGGCGATCAGGAGCCGGCAATTGTTGGTTCCGAGGTCCAGGGCCGCGTAGACGCTGCTGCCATTGCTGGCGCAGGAAGGCGTCGCGACGTCCAGACCCGGACGCAAGCCGGGCTCCAGGTTCCCGCGCGGCGTGGGACTCTCCCGCAGCCGCGTGTCATTGATCATTCAAATGTCTTTCCGCTGGCCGGACCGGCCCAGATGGAAGTTCTCTTTCCCTAGACATTATCAGTGGATAGCGCCGGCGCAACAGCCCCTCCGTCAGGCGTGATGCACCATTCCTAATCAACCGTTGTCCGGCCGCGGGCGCTGCACTATCTGGGAACAGCCCGCATTTGCGACCAATCCAGCCCGTTGGGTCCTCATTCATGCAAGATCACACCTCCCCGGCCTCCCTCGAAAACGCGATCGCGCTGCAGAAATTCGGCGTCGGGCAGCCGGTCCGGCGCAAGGAGGACGACACGCTGGTGCGCGGCCACGGCAAATATACCGACGATTTCAACCTGCCCGGGCAGGCCCATGCCTGGATCGTGCGCTCCAGCCATGCCCATGGCATCATCAAGGGCATCGACACCACTGCCGCGAAGGCCATGCCGGGGGTGCTCGGGGTGTGGACCGGCGCCGACCTCGCGGCGGCCGCCTATGGCCCGTTCACCTGCGGCCTGCCGCTGAAGGGCCGGGACGGCTCACCGCTGCTGCAGACCAATCGCCCGGCGCTGGCGACCGACAAGGTGCGCTTCGTCGGCGACCCCGTCGCCTTCGTCGTGGCGGAAACCGCCGCGCAGGCCCGCGATGCGGCCGAGGCGGTCGAGCTCGATATCGAGCCCCTGCCCGCGGTCACCAATGCCGAGGAAGCCGCCAGGCCCGGCGCGCCGCTTCTCTACGACCACATCCCGAACAACGTCGCCCTCGACTACCACTATGGCGACACCGCCAAGATCGAGGAGGCCTTCGCCAAGGCGGCGCACGTCACCAAGCTCGACATCGTCAACACCCGCGTCGCCGTGGTGTCGATGGAGCCGCGCGTTGCGCTGGCGGCCTTCGACGGCAAGACCGAGCGCTTCACCTTGCAAGTGCCGACCCAGGGCGTCTCCGGCAACAAGGCAACGCTCGCCAAGATCCTCAACGTCGCGCCGGACAAGGTCCGCATCCTCACCACCAATGTCGGCGGCTCCTTCGGGATGAAGAACGTCTCCTATCCCGAATATGTCTGCATCCTGCATGCGGCCAAGGCGCTGGGCCGTCCGGTGAAGTGGCGCGACGAGCGTACCACCGCCTTCCTGTCCGACAGCCAGGGCCGCGACCAGATCATCCATGGCGAGCTGGCGCTCGACGCCGACGGCAAGTTCCTCGCTGTCAGGCTGTCCGGCTACGGCAATCTCGGCGCCTACATCATGGGCGTGGCGCCGCTGCCGCTGTCGCTCAACACCGGCAAGAACCTCGCCAGCGTCTACAAGACGCCGCTGCTCGGCGTCGACATCAAGACGGTGCTGACCAACGTCACCCTGATGGGCGCCTATCGCGGCGCCGGCCGGCCCGAGGCGAACTACTTCATGGAGCGGCTGATCGATACCGCCGCGCGCGAGATGGGCATCGACCGCCTCACCATCCGCAAGCGCAACTTCATCAAGCCGAGCCAGATGCCGTTCCCGGCGGCGTCCGGAGTCACCTATGATTCCGGCGACTTCGCCGCGGTGTTCGAGAAGGCGCTGGAGGTCTCGGACTACGCCGGCTTTGCCAGGCGCAAGCGCGAGAGCCGCAAGAACGGCAAGCTGCGCGGCATCGCGGTCGGCTCGTATCTCGAGGTGACCGCGCCGCCGTCGGGCGAGCTCGGCAAGATCACCTTCGACGCCGATGGCGGCGTGACGCTGACCACCGGCACGCTCGATTACGGCCAGGGTCACGCGACCCCGTTCTCGCAGGTGCTGTCGGCGCAGCTCGGCGTGCCCTTCGAGAAGATCCGGCTGGAGCAGAGCGATTCCGACCTCGTTCGCTTCGGCAACGGCACCGGCGGCTCGCGCTCGATCACCGCGACCGGCCAGGCGATCGTCGAGTCCTCGCAGCTCGTCATCGCCAAGGGCAAGCAGGCGGCGGCGCATCTGCTCGAGGCCTCGGAAGCCGATATCGAGTTCGCGGGCGGCCAGTTCACCATCGCCGGCACCGACCGCAGCATCGACATCATGGAGCTGGCGCGGCGCATGCGCGAGGGCAAGATGCCCGAGGGCGTGCCGGCCTCGCTCGACGTCGACCACAATTCGACCGCGACCGAGTCGACGTTTCCGAACGGCTGCCATGTCTGCGAGGTCGAGATCGAGCCCGACACCGGCGTCGCGCGGATCGTCGCCTACACCGCGATCAACGACTTCGGCACGGTGATCAACCCGATGATCGTCGCCGGCCAGCTCCATGGCGGCGTCGCGCAGGGCATCGGCCAGGCGCTGATGGAGCACCTGCGTTACGACGAGAGCGGCCAGCCGATCACGGGATCGCTGATGGACTACGCGCTGCCGCGCGCCTCCGACGTGCCGATGATGACGGTCGACAACCATCCGGTGCCGGCGAAGTCCAACCCGTTGGGCACCAAGGGCTGCGGCGAAGCCGGCTGCGCCGGCTCGATGGCATCCGTGATCAACGCGGTGATCGACGCACTGTCCGACTACGGCGTGAAGCATCTCGATATGCCGCTGACCACCGAGAAGCTCTGGCGCGCAATCCAGGACGGCAAGGCGAGGACCGCGGCGTAGAACCGTCGTCTTCGGCGCATCGCCGTCGCTTTTGCCTGATCAAGCCCGGCCCGAACGGCCGGGCTTTCGTTTGCGCAGATGGCAGAGGATCCGTTCGCACGGCGACGTTGCCGCGCGCCGGTCTCACGCTCCCTCCATACGCGATCGCCCTGCCCGCAGCGGGGGATGCCAGTCGCGATCACCGCAGCAGGCGTGCGGAAAAATCGCTGAATTGCGGCAGAACCGATGAAGTCATCCGGTTATTTTCGCCGGGATTCGTCCCTGAGTTCCATCCCTTTCGACTATCGCGAGCGTCCCGATCTTCCTTAGGTTGCTGCAACGCCGGTTGGCATCTTCAACACACGCCGGACGCCGGTGCCACGCCAAACGACGCACGACTGCGTCACGCGGTGGATGTCGGCTCAAACGAGGGAGAATGACGAGATGGCTTTCCCGACGTCGGTCAACGACCAGATCACCGATTCCGTCACCCAGGCGAATACCAAGGTGCTCGGAGATGCGCCCGCGATTGCGATGGGCAACCTCTATCAGGCCACGGCGCAGGCGCTCGCCAATGCGGCTCACAACGCGACCAATGCGCAGCAGCAGAGCTACGTGACCACGCAGGCCGCCACCACCATGGGCGTCGCCACGCTCTACTCGCTCGACACCGCCACCACCGGCGTCGCGACGGCCGACATCCTCAACACCGGCGTCAAGGGCCTGACGAGCTGACGCGCACGTCCCGTTCGACCACCCACCTGCTGAAATGACCTCCACCTGAAAGGATCGAGCCATGGCATTTCCGACCTCAGTCAACAATCAGATCACTGATTCCGTCACCCAGGCGAACACCAAGGTGCTCGGCGACGCGCCGGCGATCGCGATGGGCAACCTGTTCCAGGCAACCGCGCAGGCGCTCGCGAACGCTGCGCACAATGCCACCAATTCGCAGCAGCAGAGCTATGTGACCGCGCAGGCGGCAACGACCATGGGCGTCGCCACGCTCTACTCGCTCGACACCGCCTCCACCGGCGTCGCCACCAAGGACATCCTGTCGTCCTGACCAGGCCCGAGCGCGGGATCGGGACACTCCCCGATCTTGGCCCTCGCCTCATGATCCCAGGGAGCTGGTGAGATGGCATTTCCCACGGCAGTCAACAGTCAGATCACGGACTCCGTGACCCAGAGCAACGTCCAGGTCCTCGGTACGGCACCTGCGATCGCAATGGGCAACCTGTATCAGGCGACGGCGCAGGCGCTGGCGAATGCAGCGCACAACGCCACCCTGGCGCAGCAACAGATGTACGTCACTGCGCAGGCAGCGACGACGGCAGGCGTCGCGCTGCTCTACTCACTCGACACGGCGTCGACCGGACTGGCGACGTCGACCATCCTGAAGAGCTAGGCACCATCCGCGCGTGATGCCCGGCTGATCGAAAGACGACCCCACGCCAACAGCACTCGCAAAGGAGAGACATCATGGCATTCCCCACCGCCGTCAACAGTCAGATCACGGACTCCATCAGCCAGGTGAACACCAAGGTGCTCGGCGACGCGCCGGCCGTCGCGATGGGCAACCTGTTCATCGCCACCAGCCAGGCGCTGTCCAACGCGGCCCACAACGCGACCAACAACCAGCAGCAGTCCTACGTGACGATGCAGGCCTCGACCACGCAGGGCATCTCCACCCTGCTGACCCTCGATACCGGCACGACCGGCATCGCCACCGAAAAGGTGCTCGGCCTGGTGTAGCGGTCCGTCCACCGACGGTGCCACCCGGCTAGCCGCAGGCTTGCGTCCGGCCAAGGGAGCCGTTCGTCGTGCCAGCCGCCTCCGCATCGTTGACGGCCGTGGTCGACGGCAACGTCGTCAATGTCGGGCTCGCCCCATCGGTCGCCATGGGCATGACCTATGTGGCGATGGCCGACAGCCTCGGGCTCGCCATGGCGAACGCCGCGGCCAATCAGCAACGTGGCCAGGTCCTGGCCGGCGCGGCGCTCGCGCAGGTCCTGGCGATGATCATTGCGCAAGGGAGTTCGTGACATGAGCGATCCGGGTACGGTCAACGGCCAGATCATCGACTCGACGACCGGCGTGGTCACGCTTCTGACCGGTCAGTCTCCGTCGCAGGCTTTCGGACTGCTCGACGCCGTGATGGTCGAGACGCTCGGCATGGCCATGCACAATGCGATCGGGCGGCAGCAGGGCGCGAGCGTGATCGGCTCGGCGGCAGTGACCGCGGCGTGTGCCAAGATGCTGTCGGTGCCGCTTCCCATTGCACCGCCGCCCGCGCCGAAGCCCCCGCCGCCCGCCGTCGATCCGCTCCCCGGACCGCCGCCCAATCCGTCGCCGAGCGCAGCCGTCGCCGCCGCCTTTGCCGAAGCGGAAAGCGCGGTGACCGCGCTGAAACTGCAGGCCAGCTCGGCCTCCAGCCTGGCGCAGACCGCGCAGGCAGATCTCAACCAGATCGTCACCGACGCCGGCGGCACGACGCCCTCGACGCCGCCACCCCCGAGCAGCTCGATCGCGACCGCCTATGCGGATGCGGCGAGCGCGATCGACACGCTGAAGGCCCAGGCCGCGACCGCGAATGGCCTGGCGCAGACCGCGGAGAGCGACCTCAACAAGCTGATCACCGAGGCCGGCGGCACCCCGCCCGCTCCTCTGAAGACCTGACCAGATCCTGAGCCGAAGACCCGACGACGAGACCGCCATGATCCGGGGCGCCGCAACCAGCACCGGCCGCAGCCTTCGGATCGGTTGAGGATACGCAGATGCCCAGCAATGTCGACGCCCAGATCATCGACGTGATCAACCAGGTCCAGAAGGCGACCATGGCGCCGCAGGTCGTACTCACCAGCGGCGCCGGCAAGGCCTATCAGTCGGTGGCGCAATCGGCGGCCATCGCCATCCAGGACGCGGCCGATGCGCTGCGCAACGTCTCGACCATCGCGACCACGGCCTCCGGCGTCGCCATGGCGCAGTTGCTGGCGACCGGCGAGCCGAAATACGCCGAAGCGCTGGTGACGGCGCAGAGCATGATGAAATCGGCGACCGACGACTTTGCCCAGATCGGCGCGGCCGCTTCCACGATCCTCAAGAACTTCCCGTCGGGGTAATGTGTCATGTCGGTGACGGTCGCAAACAGGCTGATCCAAGGCCGTGGCGGCCTCTCCGAGATCGGCGCGGTGGTTCTGGCGTTCATCGACGGCGGCGTGCAGTGGCTCGAATGGGCGGTGCGGGCGCCGACGGCGAGCTACAGCTTCCCCGACGAAACCAGCATGATGGCCGAAATCCAGGACGGGCTGCACGGCTCGCCGCTGGCGCTGCTGCCCGGTCTGGGCCTGCAGGTCAGCCCGGTCAAGCTCCTGACCTTCAATCTCGGTGACCTGCGCGCGATTGCCAAGGCAGAGACCGGCGCGCAAGACGCCGCGACGGCGAGCCAGACCGAGAGCATCCTCAACGCCCACGGCATCCATGCGCAGTCAGATCTCGCAGCGGTCCCGGCCCTGCTCTCGCAGTTTGGCGTGGCCACGTCGCCGCTGTTCCAGTGTCTTGGCCTCAACGAGACGATCGCGCTGTGGGAGCTGATTGCGCTGCCGCAGCCGCAGGACGGCGAGCCCGACATCCGCAACGACGCGGCCGCCTTCGCCGTGCAGCAGGCCCGCACGCCCGAGGAGTTCTGCGACTACTACCGCATCTACATGGCGCTGACGGCCAAGCTGAAGACCGCCGCCAGCTCTGCCGAGCAACGCCTGTCCCAGGCCAATGGCGCGGTTCAGACGCTGCTGCCGATGATGTTCGGCGCGCTCGACTGTCCGCAGGTGCGGGGCCTGGTGCCCCCGCACGAGGTCGCCGCGGCCGTCAACAACTGGCTGCGGCAGGGACGGCGGCTCGGTTTCGCCCGGCTGTCGGAGGGCGTCTGCCGCATCATCGAGAGCACGACATTCACGCAGGAGACCGGCGCGGCGGCCCAGCAGGTCGTCACGCTGTATCTCGCCAACGCGCAGTCGTTCCTCTCGGCCAATCATCCGAAGACCGGCCGGATCAGCCAGGACGGACGCTCCTGCATCCTGCCGACGCAATCCGGCAATCTCTACGCCGAGCTCTACCTCGGCGCCGACGGCGACATCACCTTGCGCCAATTCAGGCGGATCGCGCCGCCCGCCGAAAAGAGTTGAGTCCGACACCCCATGAGGCAGGCATCATGAGCGAGCAGCCCCCGTCCCAGACCTCTCCGCCGGAGAACGAGCCCGACATCCTGCTCGACAATCCCTATGCCAGCCCGATGTTGCCTGAAGCATTCATCGAGCAGATCGAGGAGCAGTCGGCGGCTCAGTCGGCGCGCGATACCGAAGTCGAAGCCGAGCTGATCGAGAGCGCCACCGACGAGGTCGTGTCGATCGAGGAGCATCTGGGCGAGATGGACGAGGCTGTGATCGAGGTGGACGAGCAGGTCGCCAGTCCCCTCTCCTCGCACTCCATCCACCAGATCGAGCATCGCCTGCTGGAGGCCTCCCGCGCGATCGCCGCGGCCCAGCAGGCGTTCAACGAAGCGGTTGGTCGCACGGCGGCCTCGATGGAGCGCAAGATGGCCGCGGCGCAGGCCGCCATGCTGTCACGCCGGGCGCAGGTCGAACCGCTGCAGCCGCCCGCGGACTACGCGCCGCCCACGGTCGAGACGGCCGAGCAGGCCGTCGCGGCCTCGATCGTCGCCACGCGCCAGGCCACCAACTTCACCGATCGTCAGCTCGCGGCGATGGCCGCCACCGGCCGCGCCATCATCGCCGAGGCCCAGCAGGCGGCCGAGCAGAGCGTCATCGCCGCCGAACGCTCGATCAGCGCCGCGCTGGCGGCGAGCCAGCCACAGAAGACGGCGGCTTCCGCCTGACGCCACGCAAACCACCTCGCTGCGGCTGCGGGTGATCCGACCTGCTGTGTCAGCGATACTCCCGAAGCGGTCGTAAGAACACCGCCTCCGGCACCGCCTATCACGCGGAAGGATCCAATCCGATGTGCTGCATCATCTTCGATCTCGCCAGCACCGGTGGCCTGGACACCCTCGCCTCGCCGGGTGCCGGCCTCCCTGGCGCGCTGCCCCAAGGCATGGGAACCCAAGGCGGCCTCTACGTGATCGTCAACGTTCCCACCAACAACAGATACATCGGGAAAGCCGGCAATCTGGCGGACCGCTTCGATGGTCGTATGCTCACCGTGAACGAGTTCGGACTGAGCACCAACAATCTCAGGGGCGTCGGCGCGTTCTGGGGTGTCGCCTACGCCTTCAACACGCCGCAACCTCCGTCGCCGCCACTGCCAGTCTTCAAGGTCGAGGCCGGCATCACCTACAACGCCCAAACGAACGATGGCCGCCTCGCCAACCTCCTCTTGCCCGGCCAATTCGCTCCGGGAACTCCACAATATGCTTTCGCCAGCGCGCTGCAGATGAACACGATGGAAACCTGCAGGGTCGCAGATCCCATCTATTCCCTTAAAGATCCAACGGTCTACATCGATTCAACGACAGTCGACGTCGAACAACTACTCATTCGATTCTTCAAGATGGCGATCGGCAGCGGCGGAACTCTCACAAACAAGCAAAAAAGTCTGAATGCGTTCGTGAATTCAACCGGCAACAGCATGATCGTTGCGGTGTCGTGGGGCGCATGCCAAGCGCTCGGATTCCCGACCAGCGGCTTCACCATCATCACGATCGCCAACGGCGGCGCGCTTTGACGATCGCCGCGGGACTACCGTCCCGCCGCAGCGCGCGGGCCGTGCCGATCGACCCCGAGCGTAACGCCAACGGCAAAACGGTGAACATCAGAACTGATTCCCATTCGATTGCGCCGGGGGATGCGAGGCTTGCAGGCATACGGTGCTCACATCAAACAAAGAGAAGAGGACGATCAGGATGCCAAAAGGCGACGAACCAACGATCTTCGTGACCAAGGACGACAGGCAAGTCGTCATCGCGTCAGGAGGCGAGCAGATCAGCCCCAACAGCTACGGCTTCGAGATCGAATTCTGCAGCCACAACAGCTGGGTGTTCCAATTCACTCACGTTGAAGCAGCCGACATCGAATTGACGGTTGGAGACTCGCCGGAAGCAAAAGCCGTCTGGACGATCGAGACCGATTCGGACAACGTCTTCGAACTCACCACGGGCAAGACGTGGTTTTCGACCGTCGCGGACGCCTACCTTGCCAAAGACCGACTTGCTGAATATCTCGTCGCTTCTGTATCCGGGACATCGACGCAAAAATATGTGACTTTCCTGCAATGGAAGGCGGCGCTCGCAAGCGAGGCCTTCGATACCCTCGTCAAGAATTTCTTTGGCAAAGCGTTGAAAAAAGCCGAGGCGAAGAATCGCAGCTCCACTCAAGTTCTTGTTCAACTGAACGAAAACAACATTGACGATACGACTAATGTCGGCGCGGCCCTATGGACGTTCGCCAAGAACGAGGGAAGCCCCCAAGATCCACAACCGTGGAACGATTACCTCAACAACATCCTCCTTGGGCGCAGCCAGAAAGACCCAAAAGAAGGCTTTTCTTCGCAGGTCAACATGCCCATGACCTTGCAAGGTTATTTTTTATACCAAATGGCGTGGAAACTACCTCGTGAAAATCTGCGCTTCAGCAAGGGCGTGGTACGGCCATCCTGGATCTGGTTGAACGTCATGGCCGAAGTCTATAGCGGATACATGTCATTGCTTACAAAGATCTATAAGGACGTCGGTCAGATTGATCCGGCGAAAGTTCCAGTCGAACTGAACATGACTATTGCAGAACTCAAGAAGTCCGCGTTTGTTTTCCTTGTTACGAACAAGGTGGTATGCGGTGCAATGGGCGCTCTGAGCGAGATGAATCAGCTCAAGCTCCAGGAAATCGCATACGCCGAAAAATCGACGTTGATCTTTCGGGATCCATACCCCTTTGAGGAACAGATCAATTCATATCAAGTGGACCAATTCCCGGGCTGGTGGCGCTGGTTGCCATTTCATAGCTACCTGAAGGATTTAACGGCACTCTGGTTTAAAGCTGCGCTGCTGGACGTGATCAGCAAGGAAGACTTTGATCGCACGTTTTACGGCAAGCTCGGCGAAGTTCTCTTGTCCGGAGAAACGGCTGCGATTTGGCTGGACGCACTCGCAAAATTTCAACGCGAGTACATAGAGAAGGCCGGAAAGAAACCTTACTCACGGCTCGCGACGTACGACGTCAAATCTCTCTGTAAAGCGATCAACATGGTGGAGAAAGCGCTGGGCGCAATGCTCCTGAACGCGAGCAATCCATCCACCGATCTTGCTTTCAATCTGCCGCCGCCAAATGCGCGCCCGTTTCTTGACTATTCCAGAGCACCGAAGTGGGAAGGACGCTACGACACCATGTGGTCTTCGATCAAACTACCGGGGTCCTCGCCGTCGACCGGTGATTGGACGTACCTCGTTGAGCATCGCCGGCATTAGGCGACGGAGAATGCCTTGGGTGGAAATGCGTCTTTTTCATACCAACCCTCGGCGGCGCTTACATGTTTCCAAAGCCTCTGTGAAAGAGGACAACCGCCCCCCTCACTCCGCCGCCATGCGCCGGTACTCGCGCGGGGTGCGGCCGACCTGACGGCGGAAGTATTTCTCGAAATGGCTGAGATCGGCGAAGCCGACCTGTAGCGCCACATCGGTGATCGGCTGCCGCGCATTCGTTGCCAGCAACTCCTTGGCTTTCTCGACCCGAATGCGCGACAGCATTGCCTTGCACGAGGTCTGCAGGCTGTGGCGAAACAGGAAGCTCAGATGCGACTGGCTGACATGGGCCTGGCGTGCCAGGCTGCCGAGCCGGATCGGCTCGGCATAGTGATCGACGAGATACAGAAGTGCCCGGCGCAGATTGGGATGCAGGCGCGACAGCGCCGTGATGTCCTTGTTGAGCACGTGGCGAATCCAATCATCCGCTTCCGCCCCGATTTCCGGCCTCGCGGACGCTTGCTCGCGAACGGCTTCGGCCGGCGGCAACGCCGGTGACGGTGCCGCCGACGTCACCGTCACGCGCTCGGCCCGCGCGTGGAGAGCCGGGAAATAGCGCCTGATGTCCTCGGCACGGATCCTCGCACGTCCGGTCATGACCGCGAGCCGGGCGACCACGCGCTCGACCTCGAACGCGTTCTCCGGCCACGGATAGCTGCGGCACAGATCGAGCATCTCGGCGCTGATCTTGTCTTCGGCGCGATGACCATGTCCCTCGAGCGCAGCGATGACGAGCGGCTCGATGTCGTCGCAGCGCTCGCGCAGCGGCGGCACGCTGACGGGCAGAAAGTCGAGCTCGGCCAGCAATTGGCGCGAGAAGGAGCGCTCGGCCACCATGCGCGGCAGATCGCCGCCGGCCGAGGCGATCACGCGCACGCGCGTCGTGTTCGACACGTCCAGCCATTGTCCCAGGCGAGAATGCATGTGCTGCGGCAATTCGTTCTGCAGACCGGGCGCCAGCATGTCGATGTCGCTGAAGAACAGCGTGCCGCCCTCGGCCTGCCGAAACCAGTCCTGCGGCGCCCCCCGCGGCTGCGCGCAATTGACCTGCACGAACGGCAGATCGCGGCGCGGCCCGCAGCAATGGATCGCGGCGGCCAGATACGGCGTCTCGGTCCCGAACTCGCCCTGCAACAGGCACGGCAGATCGCTGTGCGACGCCTTCTCGACGAAGATCTCGAGATTTCGGACCGCCTCGCTCACACCCACCAACAGCAGCGAGCGGCCCAGGCGCTGCCGTGCCCACTCGCAGACCTCGTGGCGCTTGATCACGAAGGCGAGCTGGCGCGCGCAATCCGCCAGCGCGTCGGACAGGTCCGGCCCGCCCCGCCGCCCCTCCCAGGCCAACGTCAAACGGCCGATCCCGACGTCGGCATAGACCAGCGGCGCCGTCACGGATGGCGTCGGTTCGAGCCGCCATTCCGGCGCACGCCGCGGCTCGCGCTCGGCGGTGGCCGCAACACCGCCGTCTCTTTCGCTGAGCCAGTCCTGCACGGTTTCCGATCCGGATCGGGACAGGACGATGCGGCCGAGATCGGCGACGGCAATCTCCACAGTCGCCGCCCGCGACAGCTCCGCCAGACGCTGTGCATAGCTTGCCAGGAAATCGACGACGTTGAGATACGGCCGGCTCATCCTGGACAGATCGCGCCAGGCCTGATCGCCGCCGTCGAGTCCCCGCTGGTCTTTCATGACCCGGCTCAGCGCACGGACGCGTTGTGTCGATGATCCAACATGGCGGGCACGTTACCGCGGCTCCGACGCCGCTTCCGACCGAAGCGGCCGGCCCGATCTGCCCACCTTGTGCATCGCTTGCCAGAATTCATGGTCCCCCATGACGCAGCCCGCGGCCACGCCGCATCTCCCATGTCCGATCATTGGCCCTTCCCCCTCACAACTACGGGCCAACCAAACCATACACAATTTTAGATTGAGTGTGAATGAATTCACAAGCAGGCCATCAAATGGTCTTGATGACTGATGCGATTCGTCGCGGCTATCCGCGCTGTTCGCGTGGCTGATAGATCGCCACGTGATGGCAATGCGCGAGCGGGCGGTCGCCATTGGCGACCACCAGCGCATCGAGCTCGACGAAGCGGTGACCCTTCTTCTCGTAGTTGGCAACCACACGGCCGCGCGCGGTGATCTCGTCGGCTTCTTCGATCGCCGACAGCAGTTGCATGCGGCTGCCGACGTGAATCCAGGGGCCGAGGACGACGTTGTCGACGAGCAGCCGGTTCATCACCCGCTGCAGCATGCCGGGATGGCCGAGCCGCTCGTTGGCATAGATCGGATCGCGCTCGCGAATCTCAGAAAGATAGGCGGTAGCCGCCTGCCCTGGCCACGCGCGCGGCGCCGTGCCGAGCCAGCTGCCGACAGCGAAAGACTCCGCACTGACGAGCGGCCGCACCGCCGCGGCCGGAACATCCCGGTACTCGGCCAGCACGACATCCGGCACCGACGCGGGCAGCGAGGCTGAACCGGTGGCGCAGAGCTGCCCTCGGCTGATCACCTCAAGGGCGAGCCCGTCGGAGGTCTCGTTCGCGACGACCTCCGCGATCTCGCCGTCATAGACCGGCTTGGTGAACCGTGCCTCGATCAGCCCACGCTCCAGGAACGCCCGCCCCCAGCGTGCGACGGGCTGATGCAGCATATAGGCCAGCACCTCGACGCCGGGTACGAGACCGCCGGCGAAGCCGAATCGCCGCGCCACACTGTCGTCGTGCATCTTGTTCTCGGACTGCTTGGCCGTGTTGAACGCCTCGACCGCATACGTCGCGATTCTGCCCGACATCCTTGCCTCCCTTTCACCGTTTTCGGGCGATGGTAGCGGCCGGAAAGGCCCTGGCAAGCGGCGCGTTTGGCTCGCAATTCCCGGCGCGATGGAGTACCAACCGGACCATTCCAACCGATGGCCCGATGACGACCGAAACCGCCCCGATCCGCATCTATGTCGACGCCGACGCCTGCCCGGTGAAGGACGAGATCTACCGCGTTGCGATCCGGCATGGCCTGCCGGTGACCGTCGTCGCCGGTGGCTTCATCCGCGTGCCCGAGGATCCCCTGATCACGCGCGTGGCGGCCGGCAGCGCCATGGATGCCGCGGATGACTGGATCGCCGAGCGCACCGGCGCTGACGACATCGTCATCACGGCGGACATTCCGCTGGCCAGCCGCTGCGTCAAGGCCGGCAGCGCCGTGATCGCGCCGAACGGCAAGCCGTTCACGGCGGAGTCGATCGGCATGACGCTCGCCGTGCGCAACCTCATGACCGATCTGCGGTCATCGGGCGAGGTGACCGGCGGCCCGCGCTCGTTCACGCCGCGCGACCGCTCCACCTTCCTTTCCACCCTCGACACCACGATCCGCCGCCTGCAGCGCCAGCGCGCGGCGCGGACCCAGCAGCAGAGCTAACCTCATGGCGCCGCCTCTCATCCAACTCAAGGACATCCGCCTGACCTTCGGCGGCACGGCCCTGCTGCAGGGTGTCGAGCTGTCGGTCTCGCCAGGCGAGCGCGTCTGCCTGATCGGCCGCAACGGCTCCGGCAAGTCGACGCTGCTCAAGATCGCCGCCGGCCTGGTCGAATGCGACAGCGGCACCCGCTTCGTGCAGCCGGGCGCCACGGTGCGCTATCTGCCGCAGGAGCCGGATTTCTCCGGCCATGCCACCACGCTGTCCTATGTCGAGGCCGGACTCGGGCCGGGCGACGATCACTATCAGGCACGCTATCTCGTCGAGCAGCTCGGAATGACCGGAGAAGAGGATCCCGCTGAAGTCTCCGGCGGCGAGGCGCGCCGCGCGGCGCTGGCGCGCGTGCTCGCGCCCAACCCCGACATCCTGCTGCTGGACGAGCCGACCAACCACCTCGACCTCACGACCATCGAGTGGCTGGAAAACGAGCTCGACGGCCGAAGCTCGGCGCTGGTGCTGATCAGTCACGATCGTCGCTTCCTCACCAATCTGTCGCGCGCGACCGCTTGGCTCGACCGCGGCCAGATCAGGCAGATCGATCGCGGCTTTGCGGCATTCGAGGCGTGGCGCGACGAGGTGCTGGCGGAAGAAGAGCGTGAGCAGCACAAGCTCGACCGCAAGATCGTCAACGAGGAGCACTGGCTGCGCTACGGCGTCTCCGGCCGGCGCAAGCGCAACGTCAAGCGGCTCGCCAATCTGCATGCGCTCAGGCAGCAGCGCCGCGACTATCGCGGTACGGCCGGCAGCGCCAATCTCGCCGCGGCGGAAGCCGACAAGTCCGGCAAGCTGGTGATCGAGGCCAAGGGCGCATCGAAGAGCTATGGCGACCGCAGGATCGTCGACAATTTCTCCATCCGCATCCAGCGCGGCGACCGCATCGGCATCGTCGGCCCCAACGGCGCCGGCAAGACCACGCTGGTCAATCTGCTCACCGGCGGCAGCGAGCCCGACAGCGGCAGCATCAGGCTCGGCGTCAATCTGGAGACGGCGACGCTCGACCAGCACCGCGAGAGCCTCGATCCCCGGACGACGCTCGCCGACGCGCTGACGGGCGGCCGCGGCGATCACGTCATGGTGGCCGGCAAGCCGAGGCACGTCGTCGGCTACATGGAGGACTTCCTGTTCTCGCGCGAGCAGATGCGCACGCCGCTCGAAGTGCTATCGGGGGGCGAGCGCGGCCGGCTGATGCTGGCGCGCGCGCTGGCCAAGCCATCGAACCTCTTGGTGCTGGACGAGCCGACCAACGATCTCGACCTCGAGACGCTCGACGTGCTCGAGGACATGCTCGGCGACTACGAAGGCACGGTGATCCTGATCAGCCACGACCGCGACTTCCTGGACCGCGTCGTGACCTCGGTGATCGTGCCCGAGGGCAACGGCAAATGGCAGGAATATGCCGGCGGCTACAGCGACATGCTGGCGCAGCGCGGCGCCGACCTGAAGCGCGAGCATGCCAAGGCGGCTGAGGAGAAGAAGGAGGCCAAGCCGGCTGCGACAGTGCCGGCGAGCGCGCCGAAGCGCAAGCTCTCCTTCAACGAGAAGCACGCGCTGGAGACCCTGCCGAAGACGATCGCGAAGCTGCAGGCCGAGATTGCCAAGCAGCAGGCCGTGCTCGCGGATCCTGCTCTTTACGCCAAGGACCGCAAAAAGTTCGACGCCGCCTCCCTCGCCATCGCCACCGCGCAGGCCGAGCTCACCGCCGCGGAAGACCGCTGGCTGGAGCTGGAAGTGCTGCGCGAGGAAATCGAGGGGGCTTGATGTTTACGTAGGATGGGCAAAGGCGCGCAAGCGCCGTGCCCACCACGAGCTTGCGCAACAGAAGACGGTGGGCACGCTTCGTTTTGCCCACCCGACATTCTCTCCGTCATCGCTTCGCTCCTCGCAATGACGGCAACATGGAGTGAATGACATGACCACCCCGCTCGCCGCCAGGATCGCCCGTGAGTACGGCACGCCCTGCGCCGTCATCGACATGGACAGGGTCGAGCGCAACATCGCGCGCATCCAGGCCCAGTGCGAGGCCGCGGGCGTCGCCAACCGACCGCACATCAAGACGCACAAGAGCCCGGTGCTCGCGAAACTGCAGATCGAGGCCGGCGCGCAAGGAATCACCTGCCAGAAGATCGGCGAGGCCGAGATCATGGCGGACGCCGGCATCGCCGACATCCTGATCAGCTACAATCTGATCGGAGAGGAGAAGATGGCCCGCCTCGCCGCGCTGCAGGCCAAGGCCGACATGACCGTCGCCGCCGATAACGCGACCGTCATCGCCGGCCTGCCGCAGGCGGCAAAGCAGTCGGGCCGCACGCTGTCGGTCGTGGTCGAATGCGACACCGGGCGCAAGCGGGCCGGGGTCGAGACGCCGGCCGAGGCGATCCAGCTCGCGCGCCAGATCAAAGCCTCCGAGGGACTGCGCTTCGCCGGCTTCATGCTGTACCCGACCGAGAGCGGCTGGGACGAGGCACAGCGCTTTTACGACGATGCGCTGGCCGGCGTGCGCGCCGAGGGGCTGGACGCTGCCATCGTCTCGACCGGCGGCTCGCCGAACCTGAAGAATCTCGGCAAGCTCAGGGGCGCGACCGAGCATCGGCCGGGTACCTATATCTACAACGACCGCATGCAGGTCGCCGCCGGCGTCGCCACCTGGGACGACTGCGCGCTGCACATCTACTCGACCGTCGTCAGCCGCGCCGCGCCCGAGCGCGGCATTCTCGATGCCGGCTCGAAGACGCTGACGACCGACACTGGCGGGCTCGACGGCCACGGCCTGATCCTGGAACACCCCGAAGCCAAGATCGCGCGCTTCGCCGAGGAACACGGCTTCCTCGATCTGTCGCGCAGCAACACCCGCCCCCATGTCGGCGACGTCGTCCGCATCGTCCCCAACCACGTCTGCGTCGTCGTCAACATGATGGACGAGGTGGTGATGGTGCGCGGCGAGGAGATTTTGGGCACGCTGCCGGTCGCGGCGCGGGGGAAGCTGCGATAGGGGGCGCTCTCTCAGCCCGTCATTGCGAGGAGCGAAGCGACAAAGCAATCCAGAGCCGCACGTGCCGCCCTGGATTGCTTCCGCCGTCGCCCTTCGGGCTCTGGCGGACAAGTCGCTTCGCTCGCAATGACCGCGGAAACTGAGGTTGGCTCCTTCCGACATCACGATCAGTCGAGAGACATACGCCAATCATCGAGCGAGTCGTAGATCACGGTTGTCGGCCACCGCAGGTCAGCTTCACGACAGCCAGACCACGTGAGGTGCACTACAGCCACGCGGCCGTCACTCAATGCAACGAGGACATCATCACAATCGTCACGCTTTGCGATGATGCTGCTGGGCAGATTTGCCAGCGCGTGACCTGGAGCAATTTCGCGCGCCAGCTCGGCCTCGAATGTTGTCCGCACATGATCTTCGGTGAGCGCACACCAGGGCTCAGGGAGCAGCTCGATCACGACAGCCCAGCCCCTCTCAGCCACTTCAACACGCCCTTCCCCGCAGCCGCGCCAGTCGCAAACGACGCCTGCAGCAGATAGCCGCCGGTCGGCGCCTCCCAGTTCAGCATCTCTCCAGCGGCGAACACGCCGGGCAGTCGCCGCAGCATGTAGTCGGCGTCGAGCTCATCGCGGGCGATGCCGCCGGCGCTGGAGATGGCGCGCGCGAGCCCGGCGGTGCCGGTCAGCTTGATCGGCAGGGCGTTGATCAGTGCCGCGAGACGGTCGGGCGGTAGCGACGACAACGACAGCCCTTGCGTCTTTGCTGCCTCCTGCAGCAGGCCGATCGCGACCGGCGACAACTGCAACGCCTTGCGGAGCACATTCGAGAACGACTGCTTGCCGCGTGGAGCCGATAGCTTCTTGATCAGATCAGCGGCAGCGAGATCGGGCCGCAGCGCGACGTGCAGGACAGCCTCGCCATGAACAGCCACGGCCTCCCGCAGCTCGGCCGACAGTGCATAGACCGCGCCGCCTTCGATGCCGTCCCGCGTCACGACCGCCTCGCCGCGCACGCTGCGCTCGCCGAACGCCAGCGCGATGCCCTTCAGCGGCTGGCCCTCGAAGCGGTCGCGGAAGATGTCGGACCAGCCGACGGTGAAGCCGCAATTGGCGGGCCGCAGCGGCGCGATCGCGACGCCCTTGGCGGCGAGGATCGGCACCCAGCCGCCGTCGGATCCGAGCCGCGGCCAGGAGGCGCCGCCGAGTGCCAGCACGGTCGCGTCGGCTGCCACGGTGTGCGGACCGTTCGGCGTCTCGAAGGTCAGATGTTCCCGGTCGTCCCAGCCGGTCCAGCGATGCCGTAGCGCGACGCGCACGCCCTGCGCATCGAGCCGGCGCAGCCACGCCCGCAGCAACGGCGAGGCTTTCATTGCGACCGGAAACACGCGGCCCGAGGAGCCGACGAAGGTCGGCTCGCCCAACGCCTCGCACCAGTCGCGCAGTTGTTGCGGCGAGAAAGCCTGGATGGCCGGCGCAAGCCACGACGCAGCGTCGCGATAGCGCGACAGGAACAGCGGCAGCTCTTCGCTGTGCGTGAGATTGAGGCCCCCTCGCCCCGCCATCAGGAACTTGCGGGCAACCGACGGCATCGCGTCGTAGACGGTGACGGCGACGCCGCCGCCCGCCAGCACCTCGGCGGCCATGAGCCCAGCCGGGCCGGCCCCGATGACCGCAATGTGCTTTAAAGAGGACATGTCGTCAGTTTAGGCCCCCCACCGCACCAAGCCAAAGGTCGTCATGCCCGGGCTTGTCCCGGGCATCCACGCCCGTCCACGCCGCAGTGCCAAAGACGTGGATGGCCGGGTCAAGCCCGGCCATGACGGTGAGTGTGGAGCGGGCTTCGTGCCCTACAGCTTGATCCCCAGCCGTGCCGCTGCCTGCGACACGTACTTCTGGGTCTGCTCGAACGCACCCTGCAGCGCTCGCGCCTTCGACATGTCGCTGATCTCTTGGAAATGCGCGGCGACCGCGTCCGGCGTCCACTCCTCCGGCGGCAGATTGATGCCCTCGCTCTCCAGGATCCTGATCACCGCGAACGAGCCCGCACCCGCACCCATGATGGTGCGCGTGGGCGCGTCCTCGCTGAGCAGATACTCCACCGCAGGCGTGATCGATTCCGGCTTCATCAGCTCCAGCGCCTGCGGCGGCAGCAGCTCCTCGGTCATGCGCGTGGCCGCGGTCGGCGAGATGATGTTGACGCGGATGTTGGTCTTGCGGCCCTCTTCCGCCAGCACGTTCATCAGGCCGACCATGCCGGTCTTCGCCGCGCCGTAATTGGCCTGGCCGAAATTGCCGAACAGGCCGGAGGACGAGGTCGTCATGACGATGCGGCCGTAGTTGCGCTCGCGCATGCCGTTCCACACCGCCTTGCAGCAGTAGAAGGTGCCGACCAGATGCACGTCCAGCACCTTGGCGAAATCCGCCACCTCCATCTTGGCGAACGACTTGTCTCTGAGGATGCCGGCATTGGCGCACATGATGTCGACGCTGCCCCACTCCTTGGTGGCGCGCTCGACCATCGCCGTGACCTGCTCGAAATTCGAGACGTCGGCGCCGTCGGCCATCGCGGTGCCGCCGGCCTTGCGGATCTCCTCGACCACCGTCTCGGCAGCGGTCATCGAGCCGCCGGTGCCATCGCGCGCGCCGCCGAAATCATTGACCACGACCTTGGCGCCGCGGCTCGCCAGTCCCAGCGCATGCGCGCGTCCGAGACCATTGCCTGCGCCGGTAACGATGGCGACGCGTCCGTCAAATCTGATTGCCATGATCTTTTCCTTCAGTGAGGTCGTCATGCCCGGGCCTGACCCGCCTGCGGGGCCGAAGCCCCTTCGGCGCGGCGAAGGCCCGGGCATCCATCCACTTCGAAAGACTCTCAGTCTTGATGGATCGCCGGGTCACGCCCGGCGATGACGATGGGTGGGTTGTGACGAAGATTGTTAGCTCAGATAGATCAGCCCGATCCAGTCGGCGACCAGCGCGGGCTTGTCTTCGCCCTCGATCTCGACCGTGACATGGGTGCGCGACTGCAACTCCTTCGGCTTGCGCAGCGTGGCTTCCGCCAGCACGAAGCGGCCGCGCACGCGTTTTCCCGATTTCACCGGCGAGATGAAGCGCAGCTTGTCGAAGCCGTAGTTGACGCCCATCGCCGTGCCCTCGATCGCCGGCATGACCTCGTAGGACATCACCGACAGCAGCGACATGGTGAGGAAGCCGTGCGCGATGGTCGTGCCGAACGGCGTCCCCTTGGCCTTCTCCGGATCGACGTGGATGAACTGATGATCCTCAATGACATCGGCATAGGTGTCGATGCGCTTCTGATCGAGCACGTGCCATGACGACACGCCGATCTCCCGGCCGACCATGGCCTGGTAGGCTTCAAGCGAAATCGGCGGCTTCTTCCAGATCTGGTTCATGCGTTTCCTACACCTCGTGCCCGGACGGCCTGGTCTTCAGCTCCGGGAAATCCTCTTCCTTGAACTCCGTGCCGCGCAGATGATCCGTGCGGTTGTTCTCGTGCTCCAGCCGGCGCAACTGCACGCGGCGGATTTTTCCGGAGATCGTCTTCGGCAGCTCGCTGACCAGCTCGAGCCGGCGGATCCGCTTGAACGGCGCGAGCCGCGCCTGCAGATGCGCGAAGATCGACAGCGCCGTCGCGCGCGAGCGCTCCGCGCCGGAGGTCAACAGCACGTAGGCTTTCGGGATCGCAAGCCTGATCGGATCAGGGCTTGGCACCACGGCGGCCTCGGCGACCGCCTCGTGCTCCAACAACACGCTCTCCAACTCGAACGGCGAGATGCGGTAGTCGGACGATTTGAACACGTCGTCGGAGCGGCCGACGAAGGTGAGGTAGCCCTCATCGTCCCGGAACACGACGTCGCCAGTGCGATAGCGCGTGCCGTCGGCGCCGGACAGCTTGCCGTCGTCGCCCTGATAGCCCTGCATCAGCCCGGCCGGGCGCTCGCCTGACAGCGCCAGCGTGATCTCGCCCTCGCTTGCCAGATTGCCGTCGATGTCGGCGACCTCGACGCGATAGCCCGGCAGCGGCCGGCCCATCGAGCCGATCTTCAATTTCTGGCCCGGCGAGTTACCGACGATCGCGGCGGTCTCGGTCTGGCCATAGCCGTCGCGGATCGTCAGCCCCCAGGCGGCGCGCACCTGATCGATGACTTCCGGATTGAGCGGCTCGCCGGCGCCGCAGGCCTCGCGCAGGCTGACCTTGAAGTCGGCGAGATGCTCCTGGATGAACAGCCGCCACACCGTCGGCGGCGCGCACAGCGTGGTGACGCCGCAACGTTTGATGATCGCGAGCAGCCCCTTGGCGTCGAAGCGCGGCTGGTTGACGACGAACACTGTCGCGCCGGCATTCCACGGCGAGAAGAAGCAGCTCCAGGCATGCTTGGCCCAGCCCGGGGAGGAGATGTTGAGATGCACGTCGCCCGGCTGCAGGCCGAGCCAGTACATCGTGGAGAGATGGCCGACCGGGTAGCTGCGATGGCTGTGCCGCACCAGCTTCGGCTTGGCCGTGGTGCCCGAGGTGAAATAGAGCAGCATCGGATCATCCGGCTGCGTCGGCCCATCCGGAGTGAACGCCTCGGCCGTATCAGCCGCCTGCTCGAACGGCAGCCAGCCGGCAGGTGCCGCCGGCGCGCCGACGACGATGCGGACGAGATCATCTGCGCCGAGATCGGCGAACTTCGCCACCTGATCCTGCGCGGCGACGACGGCTTTCGCGCGGCCGCGCTCCAGGCGATCACGCAACTCGTCGGTGGTCAGCAGCGTGGTCGCGGGGATCACGACGACGCCGAGCTTCATCGCCGCCAGCATGGTCTCCCACAGCGGCACGACGTTGCCGAGCAGCAGCAGCAGATGGTCGCCGCGTTTCAGCCCCTGCGCGCGCAGGAAATTCGCAACCTGGTTGGAGCGGCGCGACAGCGCGGCAAAGGACAGCTTGGTCTGGCGGTCCTGCGCGGCATCGAAGATCCATAACGCCGTGCGGTCGCGGCTCTCCGGATCGGATGCAAGCTCGGCATCGAACCAGTCGAGCGCCCAGTTGAAGGGCGCCGGATCGGGCCAGCGAAAACCCTGCACCGCGGCATCGTAGTCGGTGCGATGCGCCAGCAGAAACGCGCGTGCGTCCTTGAATGTCGTCATCAGGTGGTCCCGGCGAGCTTGCGGACGTGCTGAATGATCCCGGAGAAATCGACGCCACCATGGCCGGCGGCCTCGAACGCCTTGTAGATCTCCTGCGCGTGCTGCCCGAGCGGCGTCGCCGCGCCGGCGGCCTTGGCGGCGTCCTGCGACAGCGTGAGATCCTTCAGCATCAGCGCGGTCGCGAAGCCCGGCTTGTAGTCGTTGTTGGCGGGCGAGGCCGGCACCGGGCCCGGCACCGGGCAATAGGACGTCAGCGACCAGCACTGGCCCGACGAGGTCGAGGCGACGTCGAACAGCGCCTGATGCGACAGGCCGAGCTTTTCGCCTAGCGCAAAGGCCTCGCTGACCGCGATCATCGAAATGCCCAGGATCATGTTGTTGCAGATCTTGGCCGCCTGACCGGCGCCGGCGCCGCCGCAATGGACGATCTTCTTGCCCATCTTCTCCAGGATCGGCTGGGCCGCGGCGAACGCGCCCTCCTCGCCGCCGCACATGAAGGTGAGCGTCGCGGCCTTGGCGCCGCCGGTACCGCCGGACACCGGTGCATCGACGGCAGCGATGCCGTGCTTGGCGGCCAGCGCATGCGCGGCGCGCGCGCTCTCGACGTCGATGGTCGAGGAGTCGATGATGACAGCGCCCTTGGACATCGCCGGCACGACCTCGTTCCAGACCGCCAGCACATGCTTGCCGGCCGGCAGCATGGTGACGACGGCGTCGGCGCCTTTGGCCGCCGCGACGGCGCTGTGGGCGATCTCGGCGCCATCGGCCTTGGCCTGCGCACGCGAGGCTTCGACCAGATCGAATGCCACCACCTTGTGGCCGGCCTTGACCAGGTTGGCGGCCATCGGGCCGCCCATGTTGCCGAGGCCGATGAATGCGATCGTTGCCATGGTTCGTTCTCTCCCCTCGACCTGATTGTTATCTCGTTTGCGGAAATGCCAGCTCGTCGGCGCCGATCTCAGCTAGATAGCGCGCCAGCATCTCCGGCGTCACCTGATCGACATCCGGCGGCGACCATTTGGGATTGCGGTCCTTGTCGATGATCGCGGCGCGGACGCCTTCGCGAAAGTCGTCGCTGCGGAACACTTCGAGTGCCGCACGATACTCGCGCACCAGGCATTCCTCCAGCGACGCCGCTCCGCGCGCCAGCCGCAGCAGCTTGAGCGTCACGACCATGCCGCGCGGCGACTTCTCCTTGAGCATCTTCTGCGTCGCCAGCGCCAGCTCCGATCCATCCGCGTCCAGCGCCGCGAAGATGTCGTGCATGCTGTCCTGGGCAAACCAGGCGTCGATCTTGGCCTGCTGCGCAGCCACCGGCCCGGCCGTCTCGTCCGTTGCGAAGCCCGCGATCAGCCGATCGATCTCGATCGAGAGCGTGCCCGGCCGGACCTTGGTCAGAACCTCGCGCAGCGCCGGCCAGCTCGAAGTCGGCACGACGGCATCGGCAAAGCGCGCATGGATCGCATCGGGCCCGTTCATGGTCTGCCCGGTCAGGCCGAAATAGGCGCCGAGTTCGCCCGGCGCGCGCGATAACAGCCAGGTGCCGCCGACGTCGGGAAAGAAGCCGAGGCCGACCTCGGGCATCGCAAGCTTCGTTTTCTCGGTCACGATGCGGTGGCGGCCATGCGCCGACAGGCCGACGCCACCACCCATCACGAGCCCATCCATGTAGGCGACATAGGGTTTTGGGAACGCCGCGATGCGCGCGTTCATGATGTATTCCTGACGCCAGAACACCTTGCCAAGGTCGCCATTCACCTTCGAGCTTTCATAGAGCCCGCGAATGTCGCCGCCCGCGCAAAGTCCCCGCTCGCCCGCGCCTTCCAGCACGACAACCGCGACGGCCGGATCGACCTCGAACTGATCCAGCGCGGCGTCGATGCCCATCGACATCTCCAGCGTCATCGCATTGATCGCCTTCGGCCGGTTCAGCCGGATGATGCCGGCCGAGCCCTCGCGGCGGACGATCAGGTCGCCTTCGAGGACCTCGCTCATCGCGCGGCCTCGATCAGCTTGCGCGACACGATCAGCCGCATGATCTCATTGGTGCCTTCGAGGATCTGGTGTACGCGCAGGTCACGCACGATCTTCTCGATGCCGTATTCGCTCAAATAGCCGTAGCCGCCATGCAGCTGCAGCGCCTGGTTGGCGACCTCGAAGCCGACATCGGTACCGAAGCGCTTGGCCATTGCGCACAGCATGGTCGCGTCAGCATCCTTGCGGTCGAGCGCGGCCGCCGCACGCCAGACGAAGGTGCGCGCCGCCTCCAGCTCGATCGCCATGTCGGCGATGCGAAACTGCAGCGCCTGGAATTCGTCGAGCCGCTTGCCGAACGCCTTGCGCTCTTTCGTATAGGCCAACGTCTTGTCGAGCGCCGCCTGCGCACCACCGAGCGAGCACGCGGCAATGTTGAGGCGGCCGCCGTCGAGCCCGGCCATCGCGATCTTGAAGCCGATGCCCTCCTCGCCCAGCCGGTTGGCGACCGGCACGCGCGCATTCTCGAAGATCACGGCGCGGGTCGGCTGCGCATTCCAGCCCATCTTGCGTTCATTGGCACCGAACGACACGCCGGGGGTATTGGCGTCGATCACCAGCGTCGAGATGCCGCCGGGACCGTCTGCTCCCGTGCGCACCATTGCGACCAGGATGTCGGTCGCGCCCGCGCCGGAGATGAACTGCTTCTGCCCGTTGAGCACATAGTCGTCGCCGTCCCGCACCGCGCGCGTGCGTAGCGCCGCCGCATCGGAGCCAGCGCCCGGCTCGGTCAAACAATAGCTCGCGATCAGGTCCATGGCGCAGAGCTTCGGCAGGTAAGCCTGGCGCTGCGCCTCGGTGCCGAAGGTGTCGATCATCCACGAGGCCATGTTGTGGATCGAGATGAAGGCCGAGACCGTGGGGCAGCCGGTCGCCAGCGCCTCGAAGATCAGCGCCGCGTCGAGCCGGGTCAGGCCGGAGCCGCCGACGTCATCGCGGATGTAGATGCCGCCCATGCCAAGACTTGCGGCCTCGCGCATCACATCCACCGGAAAATGCTTCTCCTCGTCCCAGCGCAGCGCATGCGGGGCGATCTTCTCCGCGGCGAAGGCGCGCGCCATGTCGCGCACCGCGATCTGATCCTCATTGAGAGCGAACTGCATTCGTTCTCCGCGTTTCCCTGGCTTGTTATGTTGGCTTCGGCGCTTCTCCGAACTCCGTCATTGCGAGCGTAGCGACTTGTCCGCCGAAGCCTCTGGGCGGAGGCGGAAGCAATCCAGAATCGTTCCACCGCGGCAGTCTGGATTGCTTCGTCGCTTCGTTCCTCGCAATGACGACGGAAAGGGCCCTTAACGGACCCTGACGTCACTTCATCAGCGGGATCGAGAACTCCGCGCCTTCCTTGACACCGGAGGGCCAGCGCGAGGTGACGGTCTTGGTCTTGGTGTAGAAGCGGATGGAATCCGGGCCGTGCTGGTTGAGATCGCCGAAACCGGACTTCTTCCAGCCGCCAAAGGTGTAATAGGCGATCGGCACCGGGATCGGCACGTTGATGCCGACCATGCCGACATTGACCTTGGCCGCGAAGTCGCGCGCGGCGTCGCCGTCGCGGGTGAAGATCGCAACACCGTTGCCGTAATCATGCTCCGACGGCAGCGCCAGCGCCTCGGCATAGTCCTTGGCACGCACGACCGAGAGCACCGGTCCGAAGATCTCTTCCTTGTAGATCCGCATATCCTTGGTGACGTTGTCGAACAGACAGCCGCCCATGTAGAAGCCGTTCTCGTAGCCCTGCATCTTGAAGCCGCGACCGTCGACGGCGAGCGTCGCGCCCTCCTTGACGCCGATCTCGACATAGTTCTTGACGCGCTCGACCGCCTCGCGGGTCACCAGCGGGCCGAAATCGGCGGACGGATCGACGGACGTGCCGATCTTGAGGCTTTCGACGCGCGGGATCAGCTTATCCATCAGCCGATCGGCGGTGGTCTTGCCGACGGGCACCGCGACCGACACCGCCATGCAGCGCTCGCCGGCCGAGCCGTAGCCGGCGCCGATCAGCGCGTCGACCGCCTGGTCGAGATCGGCGTCGGGCATGATGATGGCGTGGTTCTTGGCGCCGCCGAAGCACTGGCAGCGCTTGCCGCGGGCGGCGGCGCGCTCATAGATGTACTGCGCGATCGGCGACGAGCCGACGAAGCCGATCGCCATGATGTCCGGATCCTCGAGGATGGCGTCGACCGCCTCCTTGTCGCCGTTGACGACGTTGAGGATGCCCGGCGGCAGACCGGCCTCGATCATCAGCTCGGCGAGCTTCATCGGCACGCCCGGATCGCGCTCCGAGGGCTTCAGGATGAAGGCATTGCCGCAGGCGATGGCAGGGGCGAACTTCCACATCGGAATCATCGCCGGGAAATTGAACGGCGTGATGCCGGCAACGACACCGAGCGGCTGGCGCATCGAATAGATGTCGATGCCCGGGCCCGCGCCTTCGGTATATTCGCCCTTCATCAGGTGCGGAATGCCGCATGCGAACTCGACGACCTCGAGCCCGCGCTGGATGTCGCCCTTGGCATCGGGGACGGTCTTGCCGTGCTCACGCGCGAGCAACTCGGCGAGCTGGTCATAATCGCGCTGGGCGAGTTCCAGAAACTTCATCATCACGCGCGCGCGGCGCTGCGGATTGGTGGCGGCCCAGGCCGGCTGCGCGGCCTTGGCGTTCTCGACCGCGGCGCGGAGCTCGGCGCGGGATGCCAACGCGACCTTGGCCTGAACATCGCCGGTCATGGGCTCGAAGACATCGGCCGTCCGTCCGGACGTGCCCTTGACCTCTTTGCCGCCAATGAAATGACCGATCGAACGCATGGGGTATCCTCCGCAGGGGTAAGCAGTGCCGATTTGGCCGGCATCTTGCAGTCTTTGCGGCGTTTGGGAAGGGTCTAGGCGCTGATCGGCGCTGCGAAAATGCAGCCCCTTCGCTCGGTCGGCACGATCACGGCAGACCCCGCGACGTGCAGCGTGCCGCGTCCAGCATCCGACCCCACACGAGGGATCAGCGCTTTGCGGCGGCCGTCTTCTTCGCAGGCCTGTTCGCGGGCGTTCGCGCGGGGGATTTCCCCGCCGGTCCGCCGCCACTGGCGACGGCCAGCGCCACCTCGCGCCCGGAGCTCAGAATATCGTCGGACAATTCGCCGCTGCCGGTCAGTCGCGCCATCACGAGCGTCCCCGTCAGCGTCGCAAGCATCGCCGAAGCGCGCTTTCGCGCCGTCCTGGCCGGAACGTCGACGATGTACTCGGCGAACAGGTCGATCAGCTCTTCCAGCTTCGCGGCAAAAGCCTTGCGGGTCTTGGCGCTCTCACGGGCGATTTCCGCCCCGAGCGCAGGAACCGCGCAGCCGTGACCGACATCGTCACGATGCCCCGCGGACAGATAGCCATCGACGATCGCCGCAAGCCGCTTCTGCGGCGGCAACTGGTCCAGCAGCTTGCGCCAATGCTCCATCGAACGGTCGATCGCATAACCGAACGCCTCCACCACCAGCGCCTCGCGCGAATCGAAATGCGCGTAGAAGCCGCCGTGAGTCAGTCCGGCCTCCTTCATCAGGTCGGCAACCCCGACGCCGTGAGCGCCGCGCTCGCGCAGCCGCACCGATGCCTTGCGCACGATCCGCGCGTGGGTTTCCGCCTTGTGTTCCGGAGAGTAGCGCATTGCCGTCCCATTGAATGTCTGCGGTCATACTATAACAGCTCTGCGTCCTGCTCGCTGCAGCTATTTGATGAATTCGAGTTGATCTAAATCAACTTCGCTGGCCTGATTTATTCCCGACACACCCCTGTTGCCCAGGAACCCGACGAGGACGACGATGGACATGCTCAATTCCCACTGCGGCGTGAGTCGTGACGGCCGCGGCGTGGTCCGGCTGACGATCTGCAATGCCGGCCCGCTCAATATTCTCGGTTCGGCGGCGATTCTCGACGTGGAAGCCGGCCTGCAATCGCTCGCTTCCGAGGCCGGCATTCGCGTTCTCGTTTTGGCCGGCGAAAGCGGGAAGAGCATGATCGGCGGCGCCGACATCAAGGAGATGGCGACGCTCGACCAGGCGTCAGCGGAAACCTTCATCTCGCGACTTGCCGGGCTCTGCGAAGCGGTGCGACATTTTCCTGTCCCCGTGATTGCGCGGATGCCGGGGTGGTGCCTGGGTGGCGGATTGGAGGTCGCAGCAGCCTGCGATATCCGCGTCGCGGGGCATGATGCCAAGTTCGGCATGCCCGAAGTGCGTGTCGGCATCCCGTCGGTCATTCATGCCGCGCTGTTGCCACGTCTCATCGGCTGGGGCCGCACGCGCTGGCTGCTGATGACCGCCGAGACGATCGACGCGCCGACCGCGCTCGCCTGGGGCCTCGTCGATGCCGTCGCCGCCGAGGGAGAACTCGACATCGCGGTCGAGAAGGCCGTGGCATCCCTGCTCGCCTGCGGCCCCGAAGCGCTGCGGACTCAGAAGGCCCTGCTGCGTCAATGGGAGGAGCTGCCGCTGAAGGAGTCGGTCGAGATATCGATCCGCGCCTTCGGACGGTCGTTCCTGACCGATGAGCCAAAACGGCTGATGCAACATTTCATCGACCGCAAGCGATAGCAATTTCCTCCAAGTCTCGGCTCTCGGAGCCCGGCAGTCTTGCGCCAGCTTCACGATGGTTCAGCAGGGATCGCCGGGGTTTCCTTTTGCGAGACGCTATTATATGATGGTCATCATCTTTTATCAGGGAGCCTGTCATGGCCTCATCCGATTCCGTCGTGATCCTGTCCGCCGCCCGCACTCCGTTGGGCCGTTTCATGGGCGAATTGTCACCGCTGAGTGCGAACAAGCTCGGCGCGCACGTGATCGGATCGGCGCTCGAACGCGCCACCGTCTCGCCCGATGCGGTCCAGGAGGTGTTCATGGGCAACGTACTGTCGGCCGGCCAGGGCCAGGCTCCGGCACGGCAGGCCGCGCGCGGTTCCGGCCTGCCGGACGCCACGGGCGCGACCACGATCAACAAGGTCTGCGGCTCCGGCATGAAGGCGACGATGTTGGCGCTCGACATCATTCGGGCGGGCTCGGCCGAGATCGTCGTATCAGGCGGCATGGAGAGCATGAGCAACGCGCCGTATCTGCTGACCAAGGCGCGCGGCGGCTATCGTGCCGGCCACGACCGGATCCTCGATCACATGATGCTGGATGGCCTGGAGGACGCCTATGAGACCGGACGCTCGATGGGCGATTTCGGCGAGGCCACGGCCGAGGCCTATCAGTTCACCCGCGCCGACCAGGATGCCTACGCCATCGAGACGCTGACGCGTGCGCGCAAGGCGGTCGAAGGCGGGGCATTCAAGGCCGAGATCGCCCCGATCACGATCGTCGAGAAATCCGGCCCCCGCCTGGTCGTCAATGACGAGCATCCGCTGAAGGTCGATCCGGCGAAGATCCCGGCACTGAAGCCGGCGTTCCGCAAGGATGGCACGATTACGCCCGCGGCGTCCTCCGCGAATGCGGATGGTGCTGCGGCACTCGTGCTCGCCACGCGATCGCGTGCCGACCGCGACGGGCTGCCTGTCCTCGCGGAGATCAAGGGCCACGCCACGCACAGCCAGGAGCCGCAATGGTTCACGACGGCGCCGATCCCGGCGATCCGGAAGCTGCTCGACAAGGTCGGCTGGCAGGTCGAGGATGTCGACCTGTTCGAGATCAACGAGGCGTTTGCGGTCGTCGCCATGGCCGCGCAGCGCGACCTCGGCATTGCGCGCGACCGGCTGAACGTCAACGGCGGCGCCTGCGCACTGGGCCATCCGATCGGCGCCACCGGCGCGCGGCTGATCGTGACGCTGCTGCATGCGATGCAGGCCCGTGGACTGAAGCGCGGTGTCGCCGCGCTATGCATCGGCGGCGGCGAGGCGACGGCGATCGCGCTCGAGCGACCGTGATGTCCTGAATCGAGGGAACTTAGCCATTTATGTCGTCGACGCGTCCTGGCAAAATGGGCGCAATCCTCATCGGACTGAGAAGCACATGATCTCGAACCGGCTCGCGGCAGCACTCGCACGGCGCAACATCCACTATGGCTGGGTCATGGTGGCCGTAACATTCTTTACGGCCCTGGTGTCGGCCGGCACGGTGGGGGCGCCGGGCGTGTTCATCGTGCCCCTCCAGCAGGAGTTCGGCTGGAGCACCGCCGAGATCTCCTCGGCACTCTCCATCCGCTTCGTGCTGTTCGGGCTGATGGCCCCGTTCGCCGCCGCCTTGCTCAACCGCTATGGCCTGCGCAACATCACGTTGCTGGCCCAACTGATCGTGGTCACTGCGCTGCTTTCGTCGTTGGCGATGAGCCAGGTCTGGCACCTCGTGCTGCTGTGGGGCGTCGTGATCGGCATCGGCACTGGCATGACCGCCTTGGTGCTGGGCGCGACCATCGCCACGCGCTGGTTCGTCGCGCGTCGCGGCCTCGTGGTCGGGGTTCTCACCGCCAGCGTCGCCACCGGACAGCTGGTGTTCCTGCCGCTGCTCGCCAGCCTCACCGAGCGGCTCGGCTGGCGCGTCGCGCTTGCGCTCGTCTGCATCGCGCTCGGCGTGTCCGCGACCGCCGTGCTGCTCTTGATGCGCGACCGGCCGAGCGACCTTGGCCTGCGCCCGTACGGCGACAAGGGCACCGAGCCGATCGCAACGCCCGCGCCCGTCACGACGCCGATCCTGACGGCTGCGCTCGGCACCCTCCGCGACGCGGCGCGCGCGCCGGTGTTCTGGATGCTGTTTGCGACCTTCTTCATCTGCGGCGCCTCGACCAACGGCCTCGTCCAGGTGCACCTGATCCCGATGTGCCTCGACTTCGGCATCCCGCAGGTCCAGGCCGCCAGTCTGCTCGCCGCAATGGGCATGTTCGACTTCGTCGGCACGATCGTGTCGGGCTGGCTGTCCGACCGCTACGACAATCGCTGGCTACTGTTCTGGTACTACGGCCTGCGGGGGCTCTCGCTGCTGTTCCTGCCGTTCACCGACTTCTCGTTCTATGGCCTGTCGCTGTTCGCGATGTTCTACGGCCTCGACTGGATCGCCACCGTGCCGCCGACGGTGCGGCTGACGGCGCAGCGGTTCGGGCCCGAGCGGGCCAACCTGGTGTTCGGCTGGGTGTTCGCCGGACATCAGCTCGGCGCCGGCACCGCGGCGTTCGGCGCGGGGCTGTCGCGCACGCTGTTGCAGAGCTATCTCCCGGCGTTCTTCATCGCCGGCGCTCTCTGCATCATCGCCGCGCTGCTCGCGCTGGCTATCTCGCGGCAGGCCAAGCCTGCCGCGGCGTGAGCTCACGGCCGCGTCGTCATCGCCGTCGGCGGCCCCGGCGTGCGCAGCGGCTCGGCGAGACGCGCGAACTCGCACAGCAGCGCGCGCGTCTTGCGGGGGTCGATGATCTCCTCGACCCAGAACTTCTCGGCGGAGCGGAACGGCGAGCGCAGCTTGGTCAGCCGCTCCTCGATCTCCTTCAGCTTCGCCTTCGGATCAGGTGCGGCATCGATCTCCGCGCGATAGGCCGCCTCGATGCCACCCTCGAGCGGCAGCGAGCCCCAATGGGCCGACGGCCAGGCATAGCGGATCGAGAAGCGATCGGCCGGCTGATGCACGACGCCGGCGACGCCGAAATTGTTGCGCACGATCACCGTGCACCACGGCACCGTCGACTGGTTGACCGCGGCCATCGCGCGCACGCCGTGGCGGATGGTCGCCGCCTTCTCCGCCTCCAAACCGACCATGAAGCCCGGGCAGTCCATCAGGTAGACGATCGGCAGATGGAAGGTCTCGGCGAAGTCGACCCAGCGGATCACCTTCTGGCAGGCGTCAGCGGTCCATGAGCCGCCGTAGTGATAAGGATCGCTCGCCAGCACCATCACCGCACGGCCTTCGAGCCGGGCGAGGCCGACGATGAGCGGGCGGCCGTAATTCTGTGACACCTCGAAGAACGAGCCGTTGTCGACGACGGACTCGATGATCGGGCGCATCTTGTAGACGCGGCGGCGATCCCGCGGCACGGCGCTGATCAACTGATCGTCCGCGCGCTGCGGATCGTCGGTGCAGGGCAAGGTCGGCGGCAGCTCATGGACCGACGACGGCAAATAGGACAGGAAGCGGCGCGCGCAGGCGAACGCTTCCGCCTCAGTGTCGACCGCGTGGTCGACGCCGCCCGCCTTGGTCTGGATGTCGGCGCCGCCGAGCTCCATCTTGCCAAGGTCCTGGCCCAGCCGCTTCACCACCGGCGGACCGGCGACGAACATCGCCGACTGCCTGGTCATGACGGAGTAGTGGCTCGCCGCGAGTCGCGCTGCGCCCAGGCCGGCAACCGAGCCGAGGCCGAGCGCGACCACCGGGACCAGCGACATGTTCTCGGTCGTGTAGCGGTACCAGCGATTGCCGCCGATGCCGCCAGGCAGGTTCGCCGCGCCCTTGGTCTCGATGGTCTTGACCGAGCCGCCGCCGCCGGAGCCTTCGATGATGCGGATGATCGGCAGACGGAAGTCGTGCGCCATCTCCTCCGCCATCAGCGGCTTGGCGGCGATCGACGCATCGGCCGAGCCGCCGCGCACGGTGAAATCGTCACCGACCACGACCACGGTGCGGCCGTCGACGCGCGCGCGCCCGAACACGCAATTCGCAGGCGTGACGTGCTTGAGCTCGCCCTGCTCGTCATACTCGCCGAGGCCGGCGACCGCGCCGATCTCGTGGAAGCTGCCGGGATCGACGACGCCGTCGATGCGCTCGCGAACGGTGAGACGGCCCTGGTCGTGCTGACGCTTGACCTTGTCAGGCCCGCCCATCTCCCGCGCGAAGGCTTCGCGCCGGGCCAGTTCCTCGAGCTCCGGCTGCCAACTCATTCGTTCCCCCTGCCCCGGTGATGGTCTTGTTCTTATGGTTGGTCTTCGCGTTCACCTGGAGCGGTTTTCTGTCCATCCGGCTGTTGAAGACGTCGGCTTCGGCGCCCTGCAATAGCGCCGCGATGCTGCGGCCCAGCTCGCGCATCGGCTGGGCGACCTCGTCGTGCAGCCGCTGCTCGTCGTACATCGCCGACAACAGCCCGATCGTGAGCACGACATAGGTCTGGTATTGCGGCGACCACAGCGGCAGCGCGACGCCGTTGATGTGAGCACTCCACAGGCCGCAGGCCACGACGTAGCCGTGCTCCTTGAGAAACTGCCTGTTGTGCTCGAGGCGTGGCCGCAGCAGCTTGGCCGCGTCCGGCATCTCGCGCTCCATCTCGGCCAGCAGGGCGTCGCCGACCTCCGGCTCGAGCGCGGCGACATAGGCATGCCCGGCCGCGGTCGAGGCCATCGAGATGCGGCTGCCGGTGGTCTCATGCAGGCCGAGCGCGTTGGCGGCGCGGCCGAACTCGAGATAGACGAGGTGGAAGCGGTCGGGAATCACGAAGCCGACCGTTCCGGGCAACTGCTCGGCGACGTCCTGCAGCCGCTGCCGGATCAGATTGCGCAACTGCAAGCCGCGGGTCATCGACGTGCTCATCGCCACCGCGCTCGGGCCGATGCGGTATTTCTGATCGCGCGGCAGGTAGACCAGCTGGCCCATGCGGGTCAGCGTGTGCGTGAGCCGCGACACCGTCGACCGCGGCAGACCGCAGCGGTTGGAGATTTCGAGATTGCCGAGCCGCGCCTCGTGCCCTTCGAAACAGCGAAGCACGTCGAACGCCCGCGACACCACCTGAATGACCTCGCCCTCGCCGGCGAGATCTCCGGGCAGCATGCTGCCCCTGCTCAATCGCTCAGACCGTCGTCCCATCCGTTTCCCACCAATTCCGTCATGCGGAATGATATTCCGCTTATCGAACAAGCTAGCCCAGCCATTTTGCCGTCACAACAGTAGACCGTCTCTAAAAGCCACCGTTCTTCAGCGTGTTGGCACAAGACTCGACGCCCTCGCACAATCGGCAGCGGGATGCGGGAGTAACGATCATCGCCGGTTCCAAATGGCGGTACCGGAGCGCTGGCTTTCGATCGGCATCCCCTCCTGCGCATGGCAACACCGGGCGGTCATCACGCCCGCGAGCCCGCTCAAACGGTGGGCAGCGGCAACATTTGACCAGCCTTGCGACAAGTGTGGGCTGGCTGCGCCCTCGCGGCTGCGACATAACCGGCGCGAGACCTTGTTCCCGCCGAGCTTCCGATGACCACCCACCCGACGCCGATCAGAAATCCTCAGCATTGGGCGACGGCCGCCATGCCGCCGCTGCAGCGCTTCCTGTCCGCATGCCATGCCGACTTCTGGCCCGATCATGACGGCGCCGTCGCGAACTACATCCCCGAGCTCGGCAAGGCCGACCCGTCGCATTTCGGCATCAGCCTCGCTACGCTCGACGGCCACATCTACGAGGTCGGCGACAGCCGTGTGCCGTTCACGATCCAGTCGATGTCGAAGCCGTTCGTGTTTGCGCTCGCGCTCGATACGCTCGGCTCCGACGAGGTCGAACGCGTGATCGGGGTCGAGCCGTCGGGCGATCCCTTCAATTCGATCCGGCTCAATGCGCAGAACCATCCGTTCAATCCGATGGTCAATGCCGGCGCGATCGCCTGCAGCGGCCTGATCCGCAGGGCCCGGCATGACGGCGCCTTCGAGACCATCCGCGACGCGCTCGGCCGCTTCGCCGGCCGCAAGCTCGATGTCGACGACGCGGTGTTCGCGTCGGAAGCGGCCACCGGCGATCGCAACCGCGCGATCGCCTATCTGCTGCGGACGTCGGAGGTCATCAGGGAGCCTGTCGACGAGGTGCTCGCGGTCTACTTCCGACAATGCGCCGTGCTCGTCACCGCGCGCGACTGCGCGATCATGGCGGCGACGCTCGCCAATCGCGGCGTCAATCCGGTCACCGGCGAGCAGGTGGTGACGCCCTATGCGGTGTCGCGCACGCTGTCGGTAATGACCTCCTCGGGCATGTATGACTTCGCCGGCGAGTGGATCTACCGCGTCGGCATTCCCGCCAAGAGCGGCGTCGGCGGCGGCATCCTGGCGAGCCTGCCGGCGCGGCTCGGGCTCGGCAGCTATTCGCCCCGGCTCGACGGCCACGGCAACAGCGTGCGCGGCATCAAGGTCTGCGAGGCGCTGTCGGCCCATTACGGCCTGCACATGCTCAACCGCTCCGACGATGCGCGCACCACGATCATCGCCGACTACGACATCGGCGCCAGCCCGTCGCGGCGCAGCCGCCGCGCCCAGGAGCGCAACATCCTCGCCGCGCATCCCGACGCAGTACGCGTGCTCGAGCTGGTCGGCACGCTGTCCCTCTCCAACGTCGACTACGTCTCGCGCCAGCTTGCGGCGGGCACACGGCCGCAATTCGTCATCGTCGACCTCCATCGCGTCACCGCGATGACGCAAGCCGGCCTGCGCCTGCTCTCCGAGCTGTTTCACGAGCTGGCCGACTTTCACGTCACCGTCGTGCTGTCGGGCATCCGCCGCAGCTCGCCGGAATGGCAGGAGATCGCGGCCCGCACCGGCGACATCAAGAACGTGCGCGACTTCTACCTTCTCGACACCGCGATCGAATGGGCCGAGGACCAGATCGTCTATCGCTATGGCGGGGCGATCGACTTCCTCGAAACCACCGAGCTCGCCGAGCAGCCGCTGCTTGCGGGGATCACCGAAGACGAGCGCCACGAGCTCGCGGCGCTGGCAACCATCCGGCACTATCAGCAGGGCGAACGCATCCTGGCGGCCGGCGATGTGGCGGCCTCGCTGTTCTTCCTGCGCTCCGGCGTCGTCCACGTCACCCTGCCCGACGGCATCCGGCTGGCGACGCTGACGGCAGGGCAATGCTTCGGCGAGATGGCGTTGCTTGAGCCCGTGCGCTCCGCCGACGTCGTCGCTGATTTCTCCGCCACCGCCTTCGAGATCTCGCTGGTGGATTTCGAACGTTTCCGCGTGCGACATCCGAAAGCCGGCGAGCGCATCATGCGCAATCTCGCGCAACTGCTGGCCGAGCGTCTGACAATCGCCAATGCGCGGCTCAACCTGCTCGCGGCAGACTGATTTCGCTGCATCGGCCTTCGTCATCGACGTGTCGCACGCGGCCGAAGCAGACAAATACTCAAGGTTGCATTTCACAGCAGTTAGTAGTTCCGGTCGATATCTTTCATCACTCGTATTTGTACGGGCTCGCCCAAACGTTACCGGGACTCGGTCGCAGGACAACCATAAGCGAGCCCAATTCGCGCCGCATTACCCGACGATGTTCTGAACCGTCGATGAACGCCGAGTGGGGACTCGCAAAGCGGACATCGAAGTGGGGTGTTCCGAGTAAAATTCCAGCCGACGTAGCGTGTGTAATTGCGCCACGGAGAGTCGTGTCCAGTGTCCAGGGAGGAAACGGCATGAAGGAAGCCACTAAGAGGGCAACGTCGGAGGCACTCGCGCATATGCTGGCGGTGACGTCCATGATCGTCATCGCCAGCGTCCTGTTCTACGGGCGATGAAGGGCTGTCTGGAGGTTCTGCGTCGCAGTTTCTTCATCGCCCGTAGGTAGGGTTGTGAGCTTGATTGCTCACGCGAACGACCGAGTTGAGTTGCGTTTGAGTTAGTGAGCGTAGCGTAACAGTATTGCGTCAATCGCGCGGCGATCCGGGTCGGGACGAATTTGTGATGCGTATCGTCCCGCCTCGGCCGCCCGCGGTCGGCCTCTCCCCCGACGTCGCCCTGTTTTCCATCATCATTTGGCTTTCCCGAAGTAAGGCACGATGCCGCCTGCGAAGGTGACGAAGCGGGCCGTGACGGGATCGCCGATCGCAAGTTCGTGGTCGCCATGGGCCATGATGCGAAAGCCCTCGCGCATATCCACCAGCACGATGTTGTAGGGCACGTGCGCGCGCGTCTCCGGCGTCGCCGCGCGGCACACGAGTGATGCCGCATAGATGGTGCCTTCACCCGTCGCCGCGTGGTCGGTCAGCGCAAGCGAGCCGCAGGCCGCGCAGAAGTCGCGGCGGAAATACTGCAGGTGGGCGCAGCACGCGCAGCGCTGAAAGCGAATCGCTGCAACACCCCTGGTCCAGTCCGCCGATTCGCTCATCGCACACGCTCCCAGAACATGCTGACATGCGACGACAGCACGCCGCCATCGCCGTGCAGCAGCGCCAGCTCTGCTTCGCGTACCTGGCGAGGTCCGGCGCGCCCCGTCATCTGCAGATGCGCTTCGCTCAGATGCGCCATGGCGCCGCCGACGCCGCAATGGCCGTAGCTCAAGAGGCCGCCATGGGTGTTGAGCGGCACGGCGCCGTCGCGGCCGAAATGACCGGCCCTGACCCGCGCCGCCGCCTCGCCGCGGCCGGCCAGGCCAAGATCCTCGAGCAGCATGCAGAGCGTGATGGTGAAGCTGTCATAGACGGCGGCGTAGTCGACGTCCTGGATGTCCACACCCGCTGCTGCCTTCGCCTTCGCGATCGCAATCTCGGCGCCGAGCGCGCTCAGGGCCGGCGCCGCCGTGACGTGCTGATGCGTGTGCGCCTGGGCGCAGCCGCGCACGCGCACCGCCGTCGCTCCGGTCGGCTCGCGGCTGATGATGATGGCGGCACCGCCGTCGGAGACCGGACAACAGTCGAGCAGCTTCAGCGGCCGCGCGACCGGCTTCGATGCCATGACGTCGGCCACCGTGATGGACTCGTGAAATTGCGCACCGGGATGATCCAGCGCGTGCGTCCGCATCAGGACGGCGAACTCCGCGAGATCCTGTTCGGTGACGCCGTATTCGTGCATGTAGCGCGAGGCGACGAGGCCGTAATAGGCAGGGATCGTCGGCCCGAGCGGCAACTCATAGTCGGGATGGCCGACTTGCGCCAGCGCCTGGATCGAGGCGTCGCGGCTCTGCCCGGTCAGGCGGTTCTCGCCGGCGACGACGAGCATGTGTCTGACGACGCCGGCTTCGACCAGATGATGCGCCAGCATCACCATCGCGAGGCCGGTGGCGCCGCCGACCTGCACGGCGTGGGCATAGGAGGGCGTGATGCCGAAATGCTCGGCGAACACGGTGGCAAGCATGATGTGCGGCGACACCGTGGAATAGCCGCACAGGATGCCGTCGATGTCACGCCGTGTCAGCCCGGCATCGTCGAGCGCAAGCTGCGCGGCCAGGCTCATCAGGTCGAGCGAGGAGCGGCCGTCGTGACGGCCGAACGAGGTGAGGCCGGTGCCGGTGATGTAGGTCATCGTGCCACTCGCTCCCCCGTCATTCCGGGGCATCGCGCAGCGATGAACCCGGAATCTCGAAATGAGAGACGATCGTGCACGACAAGCTCGAGATTCCGGGTTCGCGACTTCGTCGCGCCCCGGAATGACGAGGTCTGACGTACAGAGTCTATTTTTGATCGAGGACGATGCTCCGAGGACAACTGCGCTCCCCTCCCCCTTGCGGGGAGGGGTTGGGGGTGGGGGTAGCCACACAACGAGTCTTTGTGGGGTACCCCCCTCCCTGTCCCTCCCCCACAAGGGGGGAGGGAATGCTGGCATTGTGCGTCCATCACGTCTGCGTTCGCCATCTCAGTGCAATTCATCCTCAATACGATTTCGGCAGGCCGAGGACCTTTTCGGCGATGAAGCTCAGGATCAGTTGCGGGCTGATTGGGGCAATGCGGGGGATCAGGGATTCGCGCAGGTAACGTTCGACGTGGTACTCGCGCGCGTAGCCGAAGCCGCCGTGAGTCATCACCGCCTGCTCGCAGGCGTGGAAGCCGGCCTCTGCAGCGAGATATTTGGCGGCGTTCGCCGCTGGCCCGCACGCCATGCCCTGGTCATATTGCCAGCCGGCCTGCAGCACCATCAGCCAGGCCGCCTCCAGCTCCATCCAGTTCTTGGCCAGGGGATGCTGGATGCCCTGGTTCTGGCCGATCGGGCGGTTGAACACGTTGCGCGTCCGCGCATAGGCTGACGCGCGCGACAGCGCGAGCTGGCCGAGGCCGACGGCTTCGGCCGCGATCAGGATTCGCTCCGGGTTCATGCCGTGCAGGATGTAGTCGAAGCCCCGGCCCTCCTCGCCCAGCCTATCCTCGACTGGAATTTCAAAATCCTCGAAGAACAGCTCGTTGGAGTCGACCGGCTTGCGGCCCATCTTCTCGATCTCGTGCACCTTGATGCGGCCGCGATCGAAATCGGTGTAGAACAGGCTGAGCCCATGGGTCGGGCGCTGCACCTCCTCGAGCGGCGTGGTCCGCGCCAGCAGCAGGATCTTCTCGGCGACCTGCGCGGTCGAGATCCACACCTTCTGGCCGTTGACGATGTAGCGGTCGCCCTTGCGCACGGCGCGCGTCTTGAGCTGTGTGGTGTTGAGGCCGGTGTTCGGCTCGGTCACGGCGAAGCACGCCTTCTCGCTGCCATCGACGATGCGCGGCAGCATCCGCGCGCACTGCTCTTTGGTGCCGAACACGACGACCGGATTGAGCCCGAACACATTCATGTGGATCGCCGAGGCACCGGACATGCCGGCGCCCGATTCCGCGATGGTCCGCATCATGATCGCGGCATCGAGGATGCCGAGACCGGAGCCCCCATACTCCTCGGGAATGCAGATGCCGAGCCAGCCGGCGTCCGCCAAGGCCTTGTGGAAGTCGGCGGGAAAACCGCCCTCCTTGTCCTTCTTCAGCCAGTAGGCGTCGTCGAAGCGCGCGCAGATTTTGGCCACCGCATCACGGATCGATTCCTGGTTGGCGGAGAGCGCGAAATCCATCGTCTCACTCCCTGGCAGGCGCCGGCGTGGTCACGCCGTCGCGGATCATCGCGGCGATCTCCTCGTCCGAGAAACCAAGCTCGTGCAGGATCTGCGCGCCATGCTCGTTCGGCCGCGCCGCCAGACGCTGCGGCTCGGCCTTGGTCTCGGACCAGGTCGCGGAAACGCGGGTGCTGCGGATCGGGCCTTCGGTCGGATGTTCGACCACGGGAAAGAAATCGGTCGCCACGAGGTGCGGATCGTTCAGCAGGCTTTGGAGATCGTGCATCGGCATCACCGGAATGTCCGCCTTGTCCAGCAGTGCGGTCCACTCCGCCGTGGTGCGGGTCTGGAAGATGCGCGCGAGCTCGCCATAGACGATGTCGATGTTGGCGGCGCGACGGGCAAAGCTGTTGAAGCGGTCATCGGCGCGGAGGTCGGTGCGGCCGGATGCTTCGAAGAACGCGTCCCATTGCTTGTCGTTGTAGACGATGACGCAGATGTGGCCGTCGGCGGTCTTGTAGGGCCGGCGGTCCTGCGACAAATGCCGCGCATAGCCGCCGCGGTCGAGCGGCGGCTCATAGGTGAGACCGCCCATGTGGTCGCCCATGATGAAGGCCGACATGGTCTCGAACATCGGCACGTCCAGGCGCTGGCCGCGCCCGGTGCGGTCGCGATGCACAAGGCTGGCGCAGATTGCGCCGACCGCCGTCAGGCCGACGATGCGGTCGACCAGGGCATTCGGCACATAGCGCGGCGTGCCGTCGCCGGCGACGGCCATCAGGTGAGACAGCGCCGCCCCGCCCTGGATCAGGTCGTCATAGGCCGGCTTGGCCGCATAAGGTCCGTTCTGGCCGAAGCCGAACACGCCGGCATAGACCAGCCGTGGATTCAGCGCGGCGACCACCTCGTAGCCGAGGTTCAGCCGTGCCATCGCCTGCGGACGGATGTTGTAGAGCAGGACGTCGGCATCCTTGACCATGCGCAGCACGGCTTCCCGTCCCGCCGGCTTCTTGAGGTCGAGGCAGATCACGCGCTTGCCGCGGTTGGTGTTGAGGGTCACCGGCCCCATGCCGGGATGACGCCAGGGGCCGATCTTGCGGGTGACGTCGCCGTCGGGTGATTCCACCTTGATCACGTCGGCGCCGTAGTCGCCGAGCGTCTGGGCGGCATACGGCCCCATCAGCACGGTGGTCATGTCGATGACCTTGATGCCGGCAAGCGGTCCCATCGCGGCGTCAGCTCCCTCGTTCGTCGTTATGGACAGAGCTAACGGCACACCCGGTTCCGGGGCAAGCGGGCGCGCGCGTATGGGGCCATGCGTGGGATTGCGCCGTCGCAACATTCCGCCGCGCGGATCACTGCCGGACGCCCGCCGTTGCATCGCACCAGATGTTCCGTGCCAACACCTGCATTCTGCGATTCCCTTTCGCCGGGCAGCTGTGTCAGCATGGCAGTCCAACATCCAAAAAGACGATTGAGGGAGAACGCTGTCATGACGCTGTATCAGGGCAAATGCTTCTGCGGCACGGTCGAGCTCGAGGCCGATGGCGAGCCGGAGGCGATGGGTTATTGCCACTGCTCGTCCTGCCGCTCCTGGTCGGCCGGCCCCGTCAACGCCTTCACCTTGTGGAAGCCTTCGAACGTGCGCGTCACCAAGGGCGCGGAGGCGATCGGCACCTATCACAAGACCGACATGAGCCACCGCAAGTACTGCACCAAGTGCGGCGGTCATCTGATGACCGACCATCCGCCGCTCGGCATGATCGACGTCTATGCCGCGACCATTCCGACCTTGAAGTTCACGCCCGGCGTCCACGTGAACTACGCGGAGAGCGTGCTGCCCATCAAGGACGGCCTGCCGAAGCTGAAGGATTTTCCGGCCGAGTTCGGCGGCTCCGGCGAGATGATGCCGGAGTGAGCCAAGGTTCGCTTTCAACAGGCGGGCAAGCATCACCGGCCTCGCGACAGGATTTGTCCGAGCTCTGCTGATCGATGTGGCCCTCTCTTGAAAAAGAGGGCGCAGGGAAGGCCGGGTGCCGACTGGCACCCGTGGCCCCCGTGCGAAAGAAAGCACGGGGAGAGAACCACAGGTTCAGCCGGATCAACCCGGCCCTCCCTGCGCGATGGTCTTCACGCTTATTTCGCGCTCTCCTCGGTGCACCGGCTTTTGGCCACCGTCGCCATTGGGCTCATCATCACCCGCAGGCTTGGCATCAGCGTCGGGATGCCGGGACCACGCGACTTCACGTCCGCAACCTGCCGTTCGTCCACGCGAGCCAAGCTGCGCTGCGACACGTCGCGGCCACCGCATCCCTGCCTCAACGTTCGTGACGATCGCGAAGCGCCCCTCGTGGCGAAGCAGGATGGGGAGAGTGAACCATATATTCTGGAAAAACGAAACAACTATATTTTTCGCCCGGGGACTGGACAGGGCAAATCAGCTTGAATGCGCAAGAGAAATTCGCCGCTCGGCGCAGCCACAGGCAGCGTCATTCCGGGGCAAGGCCGCAGGCCTTGAACCCGGACTCTCGATCTTGTCTTGCATCTCGTGCAAACCAGCTCGGGATTCCGGGTTCAATCGTCAACGCGCAAGCGCCTCGACGATTGCCCCGGAATGACACTGAGAGTGAGGTTGCCGCGGCGGAAAAGGCATTGTTGGCAAAGCCGCGTCCCGAAGACTTGTAGCGACATCGCCCGCCGGCGTGATCAGCTCAAATCGGGATACTCTCCGCCGCTCGCTGCGGCGCCAGCTCCGGCGCTGGATCAGGCGGCCGCGTATCCAGCTCCTCGATCATGCCGCGCGCGATCTCGCGCTCGCCCATGATCACCATATCGGCGCCGAGGGATCTGAGATGCTCGACCTCGGCATCGGAATGGGCGCGCGCCACGATGTGCAGCGCCGGATTGGCGGCGCGGGCCTGCTCGACGATCTGTCCGGCCTCGAACGCCTCGGGAATGGCAATGACGAGCGCATGCGCGCCGGCCAGATTCGTCGCCCGCAGCACGTTGCTGCGCGCGGCGTTTCCGGTGATGGTCTCGACACCCGCGCTCTTCAGCTGCTTCAGGATGTCCTCCGACGTTTCCACCGCAAGGAACGGATGCCCGCGCTGCTGCAGCGCCTCGCCGACGAGGCGTCCGACGCGGCCATAGCCGACGATGATCGTGTGCTCGGTCAGTTGCGTCACCGGGATCTCGGCCGGCGGTGTTGCTGAAGGCGTCGAGGCATCGGCCCGGCGGCGCTCCAGCCGCGGCATCAGCCAATCGAGCGCGGCGAACATCAGCGGATTGAGCATGATCGAGATGATGGCGCCGGCCAGGATCAGGTCGCGCCCGGCTTTCGGCAAGAGATTCGAGGCGCCGCCGATCTCGGCGAGGATGAAGGAGAATTCGCCGATCTGCGCAAGGCTCGCGGAGATCGTCAGCGCGGTCGAAGCCGGACGGCGGAAAGCGATCACGATCAGGAACGCGGCAACCGACTTGCCGAACAGGATGATGAACAAGGTCGCGAGCAGCGGCCAGGGCTCGCGGATCACGCTTCCCGGATCGAACAGCATGCCGGCGGAGACGAAGAACAGCACCGCGAAGGCATCGCGCAGCGGCAGCGATTCCTGCGCGGCGCGCTGGCTCAGCGGGGACTCGCCGAGCATCATGCCGGCGAAGAAGGCGCCGAGCGCGAGCGACACGCCGAACAGCTTTGTCGAGCCGAAGGCGACGCCGAGCGCGATTGCGAGCACCGCCAGGCGAAACAGCTCGCGCGAGCCGGTGTGGGCGATGTAGTGCAGGATCCACGGGATCAGGCGGCGGCCGACCAGCAGCATCACCGCCATGAACACGCCGATCTTGACGAAGGTCAGCAACAGCACGCCGGTCAGCCCGAGCCCGAAGCGGGCGGCGAGCGGATCGGCGGCGGCGACGTCGCCATTGCCGTTCTGCAGGCTGGCAAAGGCCGGGATCAGCACCAGCGCCAGCACCATCGCGAGGTCTTCGACGATCAGCCAGCCGACCGCGATGCGGCCGCGCTCGGTTTCCATCAGCCGCCGCTCCTGCAAGGCGCGCAGCAGCACCACGGTGCTGGCGACGGAGAGCGCGAGGCCGAACACGAGGCCGCCGCCGATCGACCAGCCCATCGCCCAGCTCAGGGCCATGCCCATCAGGGTCGCCACCGTGATCTGCACAATCGCGCCGGGCACGGCGATCGCGCGCACCGACATCAGATCCTTGAGCGAGAAGTGCAGGCCGACGCCGAACATCAGGAGAATGATGCCGAGCTCGGCGAGCTCGGTCGCCAGCGCCTGGTCGGCGACGAAGCCGGGCGTGAACGGACCGACGGCGACGCCGGCGAGGAGGTAGCCGACCAGCGGCGGGAAACGGAACCGCTGCGCGAGCGCTCCGAAGACGAAGGCCAGTCCAAGGCCGGCGACGATGGTCGCGATGAGGGGTGTGTCGTGCGGCATCTCAACTTGTTGCACGGGAGGCGCAGCGATGCACCGCGACCAATTGTGGCAGAGTTCCGCAAATGCGCATGGGGATGGTGCACGGACGGCTGCGGAAATCGGTGGTGAATGGCGTCATCAGTTCCGTATGATGTGAAGCGAGCCATCACGGGGTGCCCTGTCCCAATGCCCGCCGATCTCGTCCAGACGTTTCGCGCCTTCGCCTATAATAATTCATGGGCCAATCACCGGCTGCTGACCGCCTGCGGCCAGCTCAGCGCCGAGGATTTCGCCGCGGAGCGCGCGGGCTTCTTCCCCAGCCTGCAGCGGACGCTGAACCACATCTACATCATCGACCTGTTCTACATCGACGCGCTAGAAGGCGGCTGGCTCGGCCCGATGGCGTGGCAGAACCAGGTGCCGTTCCCGCGTCTCTCCGATCTCGTCAAGGCGCAGGGCGCAATGGACCGCCGGCTGATCGCATTCTGCGAGGCGCTGACGCCGGCCCGGCTCGACGACACCGTCCGCATCAACCGCGAGAGCCGGGTGCAGAACGAGCGCTGCGACCGGCTGCTGCTGCATCTGTTCCAGCACGACATCCATCACCGCGGCCAGGCGCATGCGATGCTGTCGGCGACGTCCGTCAAGCCACCGCAGCTGGATGAGTTCTTTCCGGCCGATGACGCCGGCCTGCGCGCGAAGGATTTCGCCGAGTTGGGGTTCAGCGAGGAGAAGATCTGGAAGCCGTAGCCCAGATGACTGCCCACGACGCACACTCTCTCCGTCATTCCGGAGCGCGCGCTGCGCGAGCCCCGGAACGACGAGGAGGAGAGATCAGCGCGAGGCGCCTTCCCACAGGGCGCGTGGGAGCCGGTACATCACTTGCCGGCACAACGGGCTGTCCGCCTCGACGCGCGGATGATCGAAATCGGAGGCCTCGTCCCTGATCATGCCGAGCTTGCGCATGACGTTCTGCGAGGCTTCGTTGGCCGGCGCGGCGTAGGCGATGATCTCATCGAGACCGAGCCGATCGAAGCCGAAGGCGAGCGATGCGCGCGCGGCTTCCGTCGCGATCCCCCGCCCCCAGGCCGCGCGCGCGAGCCGCCAACCGATCTCGACCGCCGGCGTGAACGGCGCATCGAAGAACACGCGGAATAAGCCGGTTGCTCCGAGGAAGCTGCCGGTGGCGCGGTCTTCGACCACCCAGAAACCGAAGCCGTGCTCGGCCCAATGCTTGATCTGAAAGTCGATCCACTGATCGCAGGCCTGCCGCGTCGGCAGCGCGCGCAAGTATCGCATCACCGCGGTATCCGCCGACATCGCCGCGAACGGCGCGCGATCATCGTCGCACCATTCGCGCAAGATAAGGCGGTCGGTTTGGATGATCATGACAGATCACTGAGGAGGCTGACGACCAGATTACCCTGCCTTGAAGCCCCCCTGGGTCACCGTCATTGTGAGGAGCGAAGCGACGAAGCAATCCAGAATCCCGCGCGCGGCCCTGGATTGCGTCGCTGCGCTCGCAATGACGGTGGATGGCCCCTCTTGAAACGTAGCCTACTTCGTCGGCTCGAGAATCGACACATAGTTGGCCACCGCGGCGCCGCCCATGTTGAAGATGCCGCCGAGCTTGGCGTTGGGGAGCTGCATGCCTTCGGGCGCGGTGCCGGTGAGCTGCATCGCCGTCATGACGTGCATGGAGACGCCGGTGGCGCCGATCGGGTGACCCTTGGCCTTGAGGCCGCCGGACGGATTGACCGGCAGCTTGCCGTCCTTGAGCGTCCAGCCCTCCTTGATGGCGCGGGCGCCCTGCCCCTTCGGGGTGAGGCCCATCGCCTCGTACTCGATCAGCTCGGCGACCGTGAAGCAGTCATGGGTCTCGACGAAGGAGAGATCGGACAACGTGACGCCGGCCTTTTCCAGTGCGCGCTGCCAGGCCACGGTGCAGCCCTCGAAGGCGAGGATGTCGCGCTTGGACATCGGCAGGAAATCCTGCGCGTGCGCGGTGGCGCGCACGTTCACCGCTTTCGCGAAGGACTTCGCGGTCTCGCTGTCGGTCAGCACCAAAGCGGCGGCGCCGTCGGACACCAGCGAGCAGTCGGTGCGCTTCAGGGGGCCGGCGACATAGGGGTTCTTGTCGCTCTCGGAGCGGCAGAACTCGAAGCCGAAATCCTTGCGCATCTGCGCATAGGGATTGGCGACGCCGTTCTTGTGGTTCTTGGCCGCGATCAGCGCCAGCGCGTCGGACTGGTCGCCATATTTCTGGAAGTAGCCCTGCGCGATCTTGCCGAACACGCCAGCGAAGCCGCCGACGGTGTCGCCGTCCTCCGGCAGATAGGACGCCTTCAGCAGGTTCTTGCCGATCTCCGGCCCCGGCGTGCGGGTCATCTGCTCGACGCCGACGACGAGCACGATCTTCGCGGCGCCGGCAGCGATGGCGCGGATGCCCTGGTGCACGGCGGCCGAGCCGGTCGCGCAGGCGTTCTCCACCCGCGTCGCCGGCTTGAAGCGCAGTGCCGGATCGGCCTGCAGCACCAGCGAGGCCGTGAAGTCCTGGGCTGAGAAGCCGGCGTTGAAATGGCCGAGCACGATCTCGTCGACGTCGCCCGCCGAAATGCCGGCGTCGGCGAGCGCCTCATTGGCGACCTTGACGACGAGGCTCTCGACGGTCTCGGCGTCGAACTTTCCGAACGGCGTATGCGCCCATCCGACGATGCTGGCGGTCATGATTTCTCTCCCGAATGTCTCCCTGCTCAAATGGCGCTTTGCGCCATTGGAGTCCAGAGGCTGGTGGCGTTCTCAGGCCACGAACTTACCACCGAGCTCGTCCTCGATGTGAATCCGGATGATGTCGTCGAACGTCTTTTCCTCGGTGGTGAAGCCGAGCTCGCGGGCCCGCTTGGCCTCGAAATTCCGCGGCCAGCCGGCGACGATGCCGATGATGAAGGGATCCGGAACCCTCTGGATGCGGTTGGCAACGTTGTCGCCCGCCACGCGCCGAAGCGCGGCGATCTGCTCGCCGACGGTGGCCGTCAGGCCGGGCATGGTGAGATTGCGGCGCGGGCCGATCTTCGCGGTGTCCATCGTCGCGGCATGCAGCAGGAAGCCGACCGCCGAACGCGGCGTGGCGTGCCAATGCTGGACGTCCTCGGACACCGGCAGCACGGCCTCCTTGCCGGCGAGCGGCTCGCGCAGGATGTTGGAGAAGAAGCCCGAGGCGGCCTTGTTCGGCGCGCCGGGGCGGATGCAGATGGTCGGCAGGCGAATGCCGACGCCGTCGAAGAAGCCGCGGCGGCTGTAGTCGGCCAGCAGGAGCTCGCCGATCGCCTTCTGGGTGCCGTAGCTGAGTAGCGGCGCATTGACGAACTCGTCGCCGATGGCGTCGGGGAACGGCGCGCCGAACACCGCGATCGACGAGGTGAAGACCAGGCGCGGCTTGTAACCGTCGCCGATCAGCCTGACCGCGTCGAACAGCATCCGCGTGCCGTCGAGATTGATGCGGTAGCCCTTGTCGAAATCGAGCTCGGCCTCGCCGGAAACGATCGCGGCGAGATGGAAGATCACGTCGGGACGCGCGGCGACGAGCTTCTCGGCGAAGCCTGCGACGGCGAAGTCGCCGGCAATGGTCTCGACGGCGATGGGCGTGTCCGGCTTCGCCGGCGCGACGATGTCCTGCAAGGTCATACGGGTGATGGCCGCCTGGCCGAGGCGGCCGTCGCGGACCAGACGCTCGACCAGCTTGCGTCCGACCATGCCGGCGGCGCCGAGAACGAGAATATGCAAGGGGATGCTCCTTGTTTCTTGTTGTTTCACCATGCGCGACGACGATCATCGACGCAAAGCGGTGCTCATGACTGCGCCCTCTCCCCTTGTGGGAGAGGGCTACACTGCCGGTGCCGCACGCTCGCTTGGGTGAGGGGTTTGGTCCCACAAACTCCGCCATCGCGGAGAGAGACCCCTCACCCGGCGGCGCGCTTCGCGCGTCACCACCCTCTTCCACAAGGGGAGAGGGTGCACCGCCCGTGCGGTGAGATTGAAGTGCTGTGCGAGCGCCCTACTCCTTCACCGCGCCGGTCATGGCCGACACATAATGCTCGACGAAGAAGGCGTAAAGGATGACCAGCGGCAGCGAGCCGACCAGGGCGCCGGCCATCAGCGATCCCCATTTGTAGATGTCACCGTCGACGAACTCGTTGACGATGGCGACCGGCACGGTCTTGTTCGGCGTCGACTGCAGGAAGGTCAGCGCGTAGATGAACTCGTTCCAGCACAAGGTGAACGAGAAGATGAAGGCCGAGATCAGGCCGGGCACGGCGAGCGGCACGACGATCTTGACCAGGATCTGCCAGCGGCTGGCGCCGTCGATCAGGGCGCATTCCTCGAGCTCGAACGGGATGGTCTTGAAGTAGCCCATCAAGAGCCAGGTCGAGAACGGGATCAGCAAGGTCGGATAGACCAGGATCAGCGACAGCGGCGAGTCGAACAGCCCGTAGGCCTGGATCACCGAGGCCAGCGGGATGAACAGGATCGACGGCGGCACCAGATAGGCGAAGAAGATCAGCACGCCCACCGTGTCGGCGCCCTTGAAGCGCAGCCGCACGATCGCATAGGCCGCGAGCACGGATGCGAAGATCGACAGCGTGGTGGCGCCGACCGCGACATACATCGTGTTCCACAGCCAGCGCGGATACTGCGTCTCGAACAGCAGCTTGGAGATGTGCTTGAAGGTCGGATGCACCACCCAGAACGGGTTGTACTTCTCCATGTCGATCAACTGCTCGTCCGGTTTGATCGACGTCAGCCCCATCCAGTAGAACGGGAACAGCAGCACCAGGAGAATGATGCCGAGCGGCAGATACAGCGTGATCAGCCGTCGCGGCAGCGACTCGAGATAGCTCATGCCCTCGCTGTCGTCGTCGGCCGCGAGCGCGGCCGCCGTCGTCGTCGTGGCGTTGGATTGCGTCTTGGATTGCAGCGCAGCAGTCTCGGTCATTGGTCGGATCCTTGCTGCCATTTGCGCCGTTGCATGCCGAACCAGGAGATCGCGATCGCCGCGAGCAGGAACGGGATCATGGCGGTGGCGATCGCTGCACCCTCGCCGAGGCGGCCGGAGATGATGCCGCGCTGATAGCTCAAGGTCGCCATCAGGTGGGTGGCATTGACGGGACCGCCGCGGGTCAGCGCCCAGATCAGCTGGAAATCGGTGAAGGTGAACAGTACCGAGAAGGTCATCACCACCGCGATGATCGGGGTCAGCAACGGATAGGTGATGAAGCGGAAGCGCTGCCAGCTGGTGGCACCGTCGAGCGTGGCGGCCTCATACAGGGAGGGCGAGACGGTCTGCAGGCCGGCCAGCAGCGTGATCGCGACGAACGGTACGCCGCGCCAGATGTTGGCGATGATCACGGAGGCGCGTGCCCAGTTGGTGTCGCCCAGGAAGTTGATGTTCTGGCTGATGAGGCCGAGCTTGATCAGCGACCAGGAGATGATGGAGAACTGGGAATCGTAGATCCACCAGAACGCGATCGCCGACAGCACCGTCGGAACGATGAAAGGCACCAGCACGATCGCACGGACCATGGCCTTGAACGGCATCCGCCGGTTCAACAGCAGCGCCAGATAGAGGCCGATCGCGAATTTGATGGCGCTTGCGACGATCGTGTAGAGCAGCGTGTTGAACACCGCGAGCCAGAAGATCGCGTCATCCCACAGCCACTCGTAGTTCTCCAGCCCGACGAAGACGCCGGCGCGGCCGATCTTCTCGTCGGTGAAGCTCATCCAGACGCCGAGGCCCAGCGGATAGGCCAGGAACAGGATCAGGAATGCTGCCGCCGGCAGCATGAACCAGAGCGCGACGAAGTTGCGGTTGGTCTTGATGCGTTCCCACGCGGAGGGCTCGCCGGTCACGGCCGCGCCACGTGGCAGCGAAGTCTGAATGGTACTCATCGTATCGAGCAGCTCCCTTCGAACCTAGGGATGGGCAAACCGCAGCATGCCCACCGGCGTTCGGGACGGATGGTTCTGTTCCGCCATTGCGAGAAGCCCCCCGGGTCTCGCCGTCGGCGAGCCCGTGGGCAGGCTCCGTGACGAAGCAATCCAGAGTCGAGCGCACTGCCCTGGATTGCTTCGCTTCGCTCGCAATGACGGCGAGCACGGCGGGTTGCGCCCTTGCCCAGCCTACGCAGTCATCACCTCAGCGGAAGATGCGCTTGGCGGAGCGCTCGGCGCTCGCCATCGCCGTCTTCACGTCCTCGCGGCCCGTGCAGTAGTTCGCGAACATGTCGACCACGACGAAGTCGGCGATCGCGGCGGCTGCCGCCTCGCCGAGCTTGCCGACGCCGGCCGGCGTGACAGCCGTCGCCGCGACGTCGCGATACGGCGTGTTCTTCGGATCGGCGGTCCAGATCGGGTTGGCGTCGTAGGCCTTGAGGAAATGCGACAGGTAGCCCTGCGCCGCCTCGATCCACGGGTTGAACTGCTCCGGCTCCAGCAGGAAGGCCGTGAACGCCTTGCAGGTCTGCGGGAACTTGGTGAAGTTGTAGATCAGGATCGGGAAGCCGAGATGCAGCTCGCGGGTCTTGCCGTCGAGGCCCGCCGGCAGATGCGCGTGGTTCATGTCCTTCGCGACTTCCGGATTGTCCTTCTTCGCCGCGACGTAGATCGAGATGCCGTTCACCGTCAGATAGAGCTGTCCGGCCACGAACGCCTTGTTGTTGGACGAGTCGTTCCACGACGCGGTGCCCGGCACGAAATTGTCGTACAGGCCCTTGACGTATTCGAGCGCCTTGGCGGTCTCCGGCGAGTTGATGACGACCTTGTTGTCCTTGTCGATCAGGTTGCCGCCATGCGCCCACAGCGCCCAGTGCAGCCAGCCGTTGGCGTCGCCCGAGGCGTGGCCGAGCGCCATGCCGCCCGGCGTGCCGTTCTTGTTCATGCCCTTCACAAGGTCGGCGAAGCCCGCGAGATCCTTCGGAAACTCCTTGTGGCCGGCCTTCTCCATCGCCGAGATGCGGTAGTTGACGAGGCCGCCGGTGGCCGCCACCGGGATGCCGATCCACTTGCCGTCGAGCATGCCGTAGGCCTTGCCCGAGTCGGTCCAGCCGCCGCACTTCTTGCCGAGATAGTCGGCCACGTCGCTGACATCGGTGACCTTGTTGGAGAACAGGAACGGCAAGGTGTAGAGGCCCCACACCATGTCGAGGCCCTGACCGGTGTTGGCGGCGACCGAGGCCTTCGGCTGGATGTCGTCGTAGGATTCGTTGGAGACGTTGATGGTGACGTTGTTGGCCTTCTGGAACGCATCGACGATCTTCATGAAGGCCACGTCCTCGGCCTCGACGAAGCGCTTCCAGCGCAGAAGATTGATCTTGGCACCGGCTTCCGGCTTCCACGGCGAGGTCTGCGCCCAGGCCTTGGCATAGCCGAGCAGTTCGTCGGCCGACATCGTCGCCGCGGCCGCCAGCAAGGTCGCGCCACCCTTGAGCAGGGACCGGCGATCGGTGGGGAAATGAGTCATCTGAAGTTTTCTCCCGTTGAGTATTTGCTTGTTTTGTTTGTTGTCAGTTCTGCGCCTCGAGCGCCCGGATCAGAGTCTCCGGCCGCTGTCCTTGTCGAACAGATGCGCCGCCGACGCGCGCGGGCGCAAATGGATCTTCTCCCCGGGATTGACCTCGTGGCGGTCGCGGAACACCGCGATGATGTCCTGGGTGCCGATGCGGGCGACGATCTGCGTCTCCGAGCCGGTCGGCTCGACGACGACGACCTCGGCCTCGATGCCGTCATCGGCAAGCTCGAGATGCTCGGGCCGCACGCCGTAGACCACGGGGCGGCCGTCGGAGGCGGCCGGCGCGGTCAGCAGCGGCAGCTTGGCGCCGTTGTCGGTCTCGACATAGACCGAGCCGTTCGACTTGAGGTGGCCGTCGAGGAAGTTCATCGCCGGCGAGCCGATGAAGCCGGCGACAAACTGGTTGTCCGGCTTGTCGTAGAGATCGAGCGGCGAGCCCATCTGCTCGACGATGCCGTCATGCATGACGACGATCTTGTCGGCCATCGTCATGGCCTCGATCTGGTCGTGAGTGACGTAAACGGTGGTGGTCTTGAGCCGCTGATGCAGCTCCTTGATCTCGGTGCGCATCGCGACGCGCAGCTTGGCGTCGAGATTCGACAACGGCTCGTCGAACAGGAACACCTGCGGATCGCGCACGATGGCGCGGCCCATCGCGACGCGCTGGCGCTGGCCACCGGAGAGCTGGCGCGGATAGCGGTCGAGCAGCGGCGTCAGCGCCAGGATCTCGGCGGCGCGCGCGACGCCCTTCCTGATGTCCTCGGGCCGTGCGCCGCGCAGCTTGAGCGAGAAGCCCATGTTGTCGGCGACGGTCATGTGCGGATAGAGCGCGTAGTTCTGGAACACCATCGCGATGTCGCGCTCTTTCGGCTGCACGTTGTTGACGACGCGTTCGCCGATCGAGATGGTTCCGGAGGTGATGTTCTCGAGCCCTGCGAGCATGCGCAGCAGCGTCGACTTGCCACAGCCGGACGGCCCGACCAGCACGACGAACTCGCCATCCTCGATCGGAATCGTCACGCCGTGCAGCACCTCGAATCCGCCGAATGATTTGCGCACGTCGCGAATTTGCACCGACGACATCAATTTCCTCCTCAAAGACCGACAGCATTGGCTGCTTGCCGGCGGCATTCTGACCGTTGTTCTCGGCCGTTTGATCAGGCCGTTTGTCGTTTTGTAGTCCTGGTCGTGCAGTCTTGTTCTTGGTGGTCTTGTTGTTGGCTCCGGTCGCTCCGACTGGCTCCGAAACAGGGCCAGCTCGGCTGGCATTGTCCGCAGTTCAGTTCGCTTCCGCAATGTCTCGCTTAGCAACCGCGTGATAGCGCTGTCAATATCGCTTGTGTACCAGACCGCCTATGCTATGAGCGAGGCATGGGACGGAAACGCATCGAGCCGGGCAAAGTCCGGCTGACCGAAGTTGCGGCACTGGCGGGCGTCAGCCCGATCACGGTGTCACGCTTCTTCCGTAATCCCGCCACGGTCTCGGCCGGCCGCCGCACGCGGATCGAGAGCGCCGCCAAGGAGCTCGGCTACGTGCCGAACCTCGCCGCGCGCGCGCTCGCATCGCAGCGCACCGAAGTGATCGGCGTGCTGATACCGTCCCTCACCAACAACGTGTTCTCCGACGTGCTGCGCGGCATCTATGATGCGTTCGAAGGCAGCCGCTACAGCATCCAGCTCGCCAACACCCGCTACAGCGTGTTGCAGGAGGAGCGCCTGCTGCGGTTGTTCCTGATGCAGAAGCCGGCCGGCTTGATCGTGACCGGTCTCGACCAGACGGCGGAGAGCCGGTTGATCATCCAGGCGGCAGACTGTCCCGTCGTGCAGATCATGGAGCTCGGCGCCGACCCGATCGACATGATGATCGGATTTTCGCACGTCGATGCCTGTTTTGCAGCCATTTCACACCTTCTCGCGCAGGGCTGCCGCCGCATCGGCTTCATCGGCGCCCGCATGGACCCAAGGGTGCAGCGCAGGCTGCAGGGCTATCAGAACGCGATGAAGGGGGCCGGTTTGTTCGACCCGCGTCTCATCGTCACGGCGCCTGTTCCGACCTCGACCACGATGGGCGGCAGCCTGTTCTCCGATCTGCTGATGAAGGCGCCGGATCTCGACGCGGTGTTCTGCGCCAATGACGATCTCGCGCTCGGCGTGCTGTTCGAATGCCAGCGCCGGCACATCGCGGTGCCCGAGCAGATCGCGATCGTCGGCTTCAACGACATGGAGTTCATGGCCGCGGCGGTTCCGACGCTCACCAGCGTGCGCACCAATCGCTACGAGATGGGTCGGCGTGCGGCGACGATGATCATGGACGCCGTGGAAGGCCGTCCCGTGGCGCAGCGTGTCGTCGATCTCGGCTTCGAGGTGATCGAACGGCAGAGCTCGACCTTGCAGCGCGGCACCGCAAATCCGCAGCCTGCGTCGGGGCGCGCTTCCGGAACAAAATGGTAGCGCAACCAAAAACCATGCACTAGAACCACTCGAACCAACAACGACTTGAACGAAAGACGTAGGCGATCCTCGACAGCGGGCCGATGGCGCACAGACGACGGACCGGCCTCGCCACGTTTGCACTGCGGGAGAAAACACATGACGAACTCGAACGGGCATGCCGGCAACGGCGCTGACAAGAGCCGCAAGCTGCGCTCGCAGGCGTGGTTCAACGATCCGCACAATCCGGGCATGACCGCGCTCTATCTCGAGCGCTACCTGAATTACGGCCTGACCCGGGCTGAGCTGCAGTCGGGCAAGCCGATCATCGGCATTGCCCAGACCGGCAACGATCTCTCGCCCTGCAACCGCCACCACATCGAGCTGGCGCACCGCGTCCGCGAGGGCATCCGCGCCGCCGGCGGCATCGCGATGGAATTTCCGACCCATCCGATCCAGGAGACCGGCAAGCGCCCGACGGCCGCGCTCGACCGCAACCTCGCTTATCTCGGCCTGGTCGAAATCCTTTTCGGCTATCCGCTCGACGGCGTGGTGCTGACCACCGGCTGCGACAAGACGACGCCGGCCTGCCTGATGGCCGCGGCGACCGTGAACATCCCCGCCATCGTGCTGTCGGGCGGCCCGATGCTGAACGGCTGGCACGAGGGCCAGCGCACCGGCTCCGGCACCGTGGTGTGGAAGTCGCGCGAGCGGCTCGCCGCCGGCGAGATCGGCTATGAGGAGTTCATGGAGATCGTCGCCTCCTCGGCGCCGTCGGTCGGCCATTGCAACACCATGGGTACGGCCTCGACGATGAATGCGCTGGCCGAGGCGCTCGGCATGTCCCTGCCCGGCTGCGCCGCGATTCCAGCTCCATATCGCGAGCGCGGCCAGATCGCCTACGAGACCGGAACGCGCATCGTCGACATGGTGTGGGAAGACCTGAAGCCGTCGGACATCCTGACGCGCAAGGCATTTGAGAACTGCATCGTCGCCAACTCCGCGATCGGCGGCTCGACCAACGCGCCGATCCACATCAACGCGCTGGCGCGCCATGTCGGCGTCGAGCTCGACATCGACGACTGGCAGAAGGTCGGCCACGACGTACCGCTGCTCGTCAACATGCAGCCGGCCGGCTTCTATCTCGGCGAGGAATTCCATCGCGCGGGCGGCGTGCCGGCCGTGATCGGCGAGTTGATGCGGCACAAGCGCATCCACGAGGACGTCATCACCGTCAACGGCCGCAGCATGGGCGACAATTGCCGCGAGGCGCCGAAGCCGGACAACGACGTGATCTGGTCCTACGACAAGCCGCTGGTGAAGGATGCCGGCTTCCTGGTGCTGCGCGGCAACCTGTTCGATTCCGCGATCATGAAGACCAGCGTGATCTCCAAGGAGTTCCGCGACCGCTATCTCGTCAATCCGAAGGACCCGAACGCCTTCGAGGGCCGCGCCATCGTGTTCGAGGGTCCGGAGGACTATCACGACCGCATCGACGATGCATCGCTCGAGATCGACGAGCACTGCGTGCTGTTCATCCGCGGCGCCGGCCCGATCGGCTATCCCGGCGGCGCCGAAGTGGTGAACATGCAGCCGCCGGCAGCGCTGATCAAACGCGGCATCCTGTCCTTGCCCTGCATCGGCGACGGCCGGCAATCCGGCACCTCGGGCTCACCGTCAATTCTCAACGCGTCGCCGGAGGCCGCCGCCGATGGCGGGCTCGCAATCCTCAAGACCGGCGATCGCGTGCGCATCGACCTCAACAAGGGCTCGGCCAACATCCTGATCTCGGACGAGGAGCTTGCGACGCGGCGCGCCGAGCTGAAGGCCAAGGGCGGCTTCCCACACCCCGCCAACCAGACGCCGTGGCAGGAGCTCTATCGCAACACCGTCGGCCAGCAGGCCACCGGCGCCTGCATGGAGCTTGCCACGCGCTATCACAACATCGCCGGCACTGTCGGCGTGGCAAGGCATAATCACTAGACACGCCGCGCAAAGCCGGCCACCGTCATTGCGAGGAGCGAAGCGACGAAGCAATCCAGAGCCGCGCGCGCAGCCCTGGATTGCTTCGCTGCGCTCGCAATGACGAAAGAATCAACGAGCATCCCAAGGGAGACCCCATGTCCGACCGCCTCAAGGGCAAGCGCGCCTTTGTCACCGCCGCCGCAGCCGGCATCGGCCGCGCCTGCGCGATCGCTTTCGCGCGTCAGGGCGCGACCGTGTTCGCCACCGATATCGATGAGAACGGCCTGAGCACGCTGAAGAGCGAAGGCATTGCCGAGGTCGCGACGCTCGACGTGCGCAACACCGCGGCCGTGAACGCGATGGCCGATCGCGTCGGCAAGGTCGAGATCCTGCTCAACGCTGCCGGCTTCGTGCACAACGGCACCATCCTCGACTGCTCCGACGACGACTGGGATCTCTCGTTCGACCTGAACGTCAAGTCGATGCATCGCACGATCCGCGCCTTCCTGCCTGACATGCTCGATCAGGGCGGCGGCGCCATCGTCAACATCGCCTCCGCCGCCGGCGTGTTCAAGGCGGCACCGAACCGCTACGTCTACGGCGCGACCAAGGCGGCGGTGGCGGCGCTGACGCGCTCGGTCGCAGCCGATTTCGTCGGCAAGAAAATCCGCTGCAACTGCATCTGCCCCGGCACGATCGAAACGCCCTCGATGCTCGGACGGGCGGCCTCGGCCGGCCCGAACGGGCTCGAGATGTTCATCTCGCGCCAACCGATGGGCCGGCTCGGCACGGCGGAGGAGATCGCCCATCTCGCGGTCTATCTCGCCAGCGACGAGAGCGCGTTCACGACCGGCGTCGCGCACACCATCGACGGCGGCTGGACACTGTAGCTTCTCCTCATCCTGAGGAGCCGCGCAGCGGCGTCTCGAAGGATGAGGCCCGGATGTCAGGGGCCTCATGGTTCGAGACGCGCTGCGCGCTCCTCACCATGAGGGTCGAAAGAGGAGTCTTTCTTCATGAACCACATCGATCTCGCCAACCGCTGCGCCGTCGTCACCGGCGGCGCGCAGGGCTTTGGCCGCGCCGTCACCGAGCGCTTCAAGGCCTCCGGGGCCAAGGTCGCGATCTGGGATCACGACATCGCGCTGGCGGAGAAGACCGCGCAGGAGATCGGTCCGGAGGTGCTGGCGCTGCAGGTCGACGTCACCGACACCAAAGCGGTCGAAGGCGCGCGTGACGCGACGCTGGCCGCGTTCGGCAGCATCGACATCCTGGTCAACAATGCCGGCATCGCCGGCATCAACAAGACGGTGTGGGAGACCGATCTCGATGAGTGGCGCAAGGTGCTGCGCATCAATCTCGACGGTCCCTTCATCTGCGCCAAGGCGATCGTGCCGGTGATGCTGAAGCAGGGCTATGGCCGCGTCGTCAACATCGCCTCGATCGCCGGCAAGGAGGGCAACCCGAATGCCGCGCACTACTCGGCGTCCAAAGCCGGCCTGATCGCGCTGACCAAGTCGCTCGGCAAGGAACTGGCGCAGCACAACATCACGGTGAATGCGGTGACGCCGGCGGCGGCGAAGACCGCGATCTTCGACCAGATGACGGACGCGCACATCAACTTCATGCTGTCGAAGATCCCGAAGGGCCGCTTCGTGCTGGTGGAAGAGCTCGCCGCGCTGGTGTCGTGGCTGGCCTCGGAGGAGTGTTCGTTCTCGACCGGCGCCGTGTTCGACATTTCCGGCGGCCGCGCGACCTATTAGTTTGCGGCGGGGCGAGCAAAGGTGCCAACGCAGACGGCGATGGGCCCACCTTCGTCTCGCTGGCGATACGGATGTCCCGATCCATGGAGCTTGCCTGATGACCCACCACGGCGGCTGCTTCTGCGGCGCGGTGCGCTTCCAATGCACGGGCGAGCCGATCAATGTGCGCGTCTGCCATTGCCGCAACTGCCAGCGGGCGACGGGCGCGCCGTTCTTCGCCCGCGCGCTGTTCTCGCACGACGCTTTGACGATCACCGGCGAAACCGCGCGCTTCCCCTCCTCCGACGCGCTCGACCGCATGTTCTGCCCGCGCTGCGGAGTCAGGCTGTTCTCATGGCGCACCACGCGCCCGGTGGTCGGCGTGGCCCTGGCCTGCTTCGACGACCGCAACGCCTTTGCCCCGACCGAGCACATCTGGGTCTCGGAAAAGATCGATTGGGTGCAGCTCAGCGACGGACTGCCGCAATTTCCGGAAAATCCCGCGTAGCATCAAGGAACCATCGTGCCTATGTAGGGCACAACGCGTCCGGAAACCCGATCCTTGAACATCTCGCTCTACGGCATTTCCGTCTGGATCCTGCCGATCATCATCGCCATCACCTTTCATGAGGCTGCTCACGCCTTCGTCGCCTGGCGGTTCGGCGACGAGACCGCGTTGCGACTCGGTCGCGTCAGCTTCAACCCGGTCCGGCACATCGATCCGTTCGGCACGATTCTGCTGCCGGGCATGCTGCTGCTGTCCGGCTCGCCGTTCCTGTTCGGCTACGCCAAGCCGGTGCCGGTCGATTTTCGCAATCTGCAGCCGCTCCGCGCCGGCATGGTGATGGTGGCGCTGGCGGGACCCGCCACCAACATCGCGCTCGCGCTGGCGGCGGGACTGGCGTTCCACGCCCTTCCGCTGGTTCCACCTGAGGCCGCGCGGTGGGTGGCGAGCAATCTATGGAATATTTTCTCGTTCAACATTCTGCTCGCCGTGTTCAACATGCTCCCGATACCGCCGCTCGACGGGGGCCGGGTCGCGGTCGGTGTCCTGCCGGCGGTGCTGGCGCGGCCGCTGGCCCGGCTCGAGCCGTACGGCATGCTGATTCTGATCGGATGCCTGATCCTCCTGCCGCTGGCGGGTTCCCAGTTCGGTCTCAATCTTGATCTTGTGTCGGGGCTGCTCCGCGCCACGACCGATTCTCTGAAGCAGCTGCTTCTGCTATTGACGGGTAATGCCTAGATCTACCCGTCAGGGATGGTAACGAACGAGCCCCGAGGCACTCTTGGTCAAAGCCGCCGACATGATGATCGCACGCCGCGCCGACACCCGCGCCCGTGCCGATTTCGCGACCTGGAAGATGATCGCCAAGCTGAACGGCGCCTCCGGCCTGCCGCCGGCGGCGCAGGAATTCCTGGCCAGCTACAAGGCCCGCCTTGGCGACATGCCGGAGGACGAGGCGACCGAGGCCACCATCCGCGAGATGTACAAGGCCTATTATGCCGAGATGGGCGGCGGCGGCGCCCCGCCCGAGGTCAAGCCGGTCACAGCTGAGCCGGTGACCGACAATGTCACCGCCTTCCGCAAGCTGCCGCCGAAGCCGAAGGCGGCGCAAAGCGGGACGACCGCTCCGCGCAAGCTGCCGGTCGGGCTGATCTTCGCCGCGCTCTGCGTGGTCTATGTCGGGATCAGACTGTATTGGCAGTGACGCTCGCGGTCGGCCGCTCGTCCTGACGTCAGGTCTTGGTCGCCGGGAACTTGACGACGATGTTGAAGGGGATCTCGTCGTCGGAGACTTGCGCCGGCGGCTTGGGGAACGGGTCGGAGCGGCGGACCATCGCCACGGCCTCGCGGTCGTAGTCCGGATCTCCGGACGATTGGATCACGTCGACAGAGATCACGTTGCCGCGGCGGTTCAGCTTGAACGACACCCGCACGCTGCCGCCTTGCGTCTTGCCGGCCGGATATTTCTGGTTCTTCTTCACGATCAGGCTGAGCTTGCGCTGCCAGTTCGTCGTCTGCGGATCCCGGTCCTTGCCCATGCCGGTCGGATCGGGCGCCTTGACCCGCTCGGCGTCGGGCACCTTCGCATCGAGCGTCTTCCGCGAGCTGTCGATGGCCGAGTCGTGCGCCTCGGAGGCGTTCGTCTCGACGGCGGCGACCTTCTCCTCCTCCGTCGGCTTCTTGACCTCGGTGGGCGAGACCCGCTGGTCGGCCTCCTCCGTGGTGGTTGGAACACCCTTCTGCAGATCCGCCTGCTCGGTCTCGGCCTTCTGCTCCGGGGTCGCGACCGAAGCCGTCTCCGCGACGGAATCGACGCCGTTGGGCAGATCGTTCTCCTCGACCTTCGGTGCGGCCAGCTCGACATCGATGACGTCAGCGGCGGTGCCGAGCCCGCCGCCGTCATCGTCGCCATGGGCCGTGGTCAGCGCCACCGCGACGCCCCCGACATGGAGCGCGACGGCCACCATTGCGGCCGCGAACCAGGCGACCCGCGAAGTCGAAAGTCCGGTCTCGAGGTCACTCATCTCAGAACGGCCGCTCAGGGTTGTGGGGCCGGCGCCGCGGCGGCGTCACCCGCCGCGCTAGGCACGCGCTCCAGCGCCACCAGCTTGAATTTATAGCCGGCACTGCGCAGCAGCTCCAGGACCTCCATGACCTCGCCATAGGGCGCCGCGCGGTCGCCGCGCAGGAACACGGTTCGGTCGTCCGCGGCGTGATCGGCCATCACCCTGTTCAGCTCGGACAGCAGGTCGACCCGCTTCACGGGGCTCTCGCCGATCGCCAGCGTGAGGTCGGGCTTGATCGAGACGTAGGTCGGCTTGTCCGGCTTCTTCTGCGGCGTCGCCGTCGACGACGGCAGATCGATCGGAAGGTCGACGGTCGAGAGCGGCGCGGCCACCATGAAGATGATCAAGAGCACCAGGATGACGTCGATGAACGGCGTCACGTTGATGTCGTGGGTCTCGTCGAAATCGTCGTCGAGATCGCCTTCGGAGAGCGAGACGGCCATCGCCTGCTACTCCGCCGCCCGGACGTGAAGACCGCCATGGCTGCGATCGAGATCGCGCGACAGCAATCGTCCGGTGGTGCCGGAGGCGCGGTTGACGAGCTCGAGATAGCCCTTCGTGACCCGCGAGAAGTGGTTGTAGATGATGACCGCCGGGATCGCGGCAGCGAGACCGATCGCGGTCGCCAGCAGCGCTTCCGCGATGCCCGGCGCGACCACCGCGAGGTTGGTGGTCTGCGATTTGGAAATGCCGATGAAGCTGTTCATGATGCCCCAGACGGTGCCGAACAGCCCGACGAACGGCGAGATCGCGCCGACGGTGGCGAGCAGGCCCATGCCAGTGCGGACGCGGCGCGCTTCGGCGCGGACGATCTCGGTGAAGCTCGAGGCCGCGCGCTCCTTGATGCCCTCGTCACTGCCGAGCCCGGCCGAGAGCCGCGCCTCGGCGATCGCAGCCTGCAGCAGCACGGTCGCGACGTTCTTGCTCTGTCCGAGCGCGAGCTGGGCCTCGGCCAGCGACTTCGCCGCGGACAATTTGCGCAACGCCCCGACCAGCCGGCGACGCAGGACGGAAAATTCGAGGCTCTTGGCGATCAGGATCGTCCAGCTCGCGACCGAGGCCAGCGCCAGCATGATCATGACCGCTTTGACGACGATGTCGGCCTTGAGAAACATGCCGAGCGGTGACAGCTCGTCGAGCCCGGTGCTCACCGACTTGCCAGCTCGGGTGGCGCTCTCACTGCCCGCCGGCGCAGCGGTCGTTGCGGCCGTCTGGCCCGACGCAGGAGGAGCCATCGTCTGCGCTGTGCCCGGTGCCGGCGCGGAGAGATCGGTCGAGACCGCCGGCGCGGACCTGGCCGGCTCCTGCTGCGCATGTGCAGGTAGCCCCGCAGCAACAGACAGACATGACAGGACGATTGCAAACCTAACGAGGAACGATGTCATCATATCTCGGCCCATTAGACCTCGGCCCACTGCCGGATCAGATTGTGATAGATGCCGGTCAGCTTGACAGCATCGGGATCGTCCCTCCCGAGGCGTTCCGCCAAGCTCTGGATCGCCGTGTCCAGATCGAAGATCATGCTCCGGACGTGGGCATCCCGTATCATGCTCTGCATCCAGAAAAAAGAGGCGACCCGGGCGCCGCGCGTGACCGGCGTGACCATGTGAAGGCTCGATGACGGATACAGCACCGCCTGCCCCGCGGGCAACTTGACTTCGTGTGAGCCGTAGGTGTCCTCGATCACAAGCTCGCCACCGTCATAGCTGTCGGGCTCGGCCAGGAACAAGGTCATCGACAGATCGGTGCGGATGCGCAGGCCTGTCAAGGGATCGCCACGCACGGCATTGTCGACATGGATGCCGAAATGGTCGCCCCGCGCGGCGGTGTAGCGGTTGAACAAGGGCGGAAAGATCTGCAGCGGGATCGCCGCCGACAGGAAGCGCGGATTTTTCGTCAGCGCCGTGATGATGCGCTGGCCCAGCACCCGCGCCGCCTCGCCGCTGGGCGGCAATTGCTCGTTGCGCTTGACCATGGCCGACTGCGCCCCGGCCGTCGAGCGGCCGTCCTCCCAATCCGCCGCATCCATGATGCGGCGGAAGTCGGCCACCTCGTCTTTCGACAGAACGTCCGGGATGCAGATCAGCATGATCAAAACTTCGCAGTGGTGACGATGTAGAAGGCGCGCCCCGGCGCCACGGCGACGAACGGCACCGCGCTCCGATACAGCGTGTCGTAGTACAGCTTGTTGGTCAGGTTCTGCGCGTAGAGCTTCATCGTCCAGTTCTTGTCGAGCTGCTTCTCGACGAAGGCGTCGAAGCGCCAGTAGCTCGGCAGCTCGTTGCCGGTGTTGGCCGCGAAGGTGCCGCCATACACCTTGGAGCGGTAGACCGCCTGCCCGCCGATCTCCCAGCCATTGTCGAGCTTGTACTTCGACAGCATGCTGAACGACTGGTGGGCGATATTGGCGAGCTGCAGGCCGATGTTGGAGGCGACGCCGCTCTGCGTGACCTTCGACTGCATCAGCACCAGGCCGCCGAAGATGCTCCAGCGATCGGTAAGCTTGCCTTCCGCCTCGATGTCGATGCCCTGGATGCGGTAGGCCGCGCCCGAGGTGAGCAGGCCGCCGACGGTCTCGCGGGCATTGTCCTTGGTTGTCTGGAACAGCGCAGCTGAGACCAGCAGATGGCGATCGACCAGCTCCCATTTGGTGCCGAGCTCGGCCGCCTTGTTGCGCTCGGGTCCGAGCAGGACTGCGGTGTTGGCGGGCACGCCGCCGTAGTCGGTACCGGTGGCGTCGAGCTCGGAGCCGAACGGATTGGCCGAGGTCGCATAGGCCGCGTAGATGCTGCCGATCGGCATCGGCTTGTAGACCAGGCCGACATTGTAGTTGACCAGGTCGGCGTTCATCTTGAGGTATTTCGGCGAATTGGTCGACGAGCTCATGTTGTAGCCGTCATAGCGCACCCCGCCGTTCAGGATGATGATGTCCCGCCAATTGGCGGTATCCATCGCGTAGACGCTGTTGGTGTTGACGCCGTAGCGCGTCGGGTTGCCGGACAGCGACGGTGTGTTGCTGAACGGAATGTAGGTATATTGCGGCGAGTAAACGTTGACGCCGGTGACGGCGCCGTTACTGGTCGAGCCGCCGCCGAACAGCTCCGATGACAGTCCGGTGTAGCGGTCGATCGAGATGTTCTCGTTCGAGAACTCGGTGCCGAGCACGGCGGTGTGCTTGACGCCGCCGGTATCGAGCTTGAACGTGGCGTCGTTCTGGTTGGCCCAGACGTCCACGGTCTGATAGCGGCTCTGCGCACTGGCCGTGGTGGTCCAGAGCAGCGGATTCGCGTTGGTCGTGTTCGGATTCTGCGGCAGCGTGCCGATATAGTTGAGCAGCGAGTGCTCGCCGCGGAACTTGCTGCTGAGCGTGATGGCCTCGTTGACCTTGTACTCGGCCGCGGCGGTGCCAAAATCCTGCCGCGCGGTCTGGAAGTCGCGATTGAGGAAGCCATACCAGGTGCCGCGCGGAATGCCGGCCGAGGTCACCGGCACGTTGCCCTGCTTGTAGTAGGGCACGCCGAAATCGGGATAGCCGGACAGATCGGTGTGAACGTAGTTGGTCGTGATTTTGAGATCGTCGATCGGCGTCCACTTGGTCGAGAGAAAGGCGCCCCAGCGGTCGTCGGTGACGAAATTGCGCCCGGCGACGTTGGAGTCCTGGAACAGACCGCCGGTGCGCACCGAGACGGTCGGCGAGATCACCTGGTTGACGTCGAGCGTGACGCGCTTCTGCTGATCGGTGCCGAACTCGGTATCCATCCGCTTGAAGTTGGTGTCGCCGGCCTGCTTGGTGACGATGTTGATGGCACCGCCGGCCGTGCCGCGCCCTGCATAGGACGACGCGGGGCCGCGCAGGATCTCGATCTGCTCGGTGAAGAAGTTCTCGCGGATCGATACCGCGGGATCGCGGATGCCGTCGATGAACACGTCGTTGCGGGCATCGAAGCCGCGGATGAAGAAGCGGTCGCCGAATGCATTGCCGCCCTCGCCCGAGCCGAGCGTGACGCCGGCGGTCGAGCGGCCGATTTCCTTGAGCGCCGTGACGTGCTTGTCGGCAAGCACCTCCTTGCTCATCACCGTGATGGTCTTGGGCGTGTTCAGCAGCGGCTCGGGAAACTTGCCGGACGCCTGCACGCGGTTGACCTTGTAGGGCTCGGCGGCGTCCGCGTAGGGGTTGGCGTCCGGCGCGGACAGGCCGCCTGCGTTCGGGAACGCCACCGCGGCCTGCTGCGCCGCCTGTTGGCGGGCCGCCGCGCGGCGCAGGGCATTGCGCGCGCGGACCTGCTCGGCGGTCGGCTTGGAGGACGTCGGCTTGGCCCGCGCGATCGGCGCATCGACGTTGACGGGCGGCAGGTCGGATGCCGGCTGCGCCTCGGCCGACGACATCGACGCCACCGCCATCAGCCCGGCCACCGCCGACACCTTGGTGACGGAGGGCCCCTCTCCTCGTCCGTCATTGAACTTCATCGCTGCGGCTCCACGCAGCGACCGCGGTGCTCTCACCTGTCCCATTTATTTTCACGCGCCCCAGATTTTCATTCCACATCGCTTACGCGGATCATTCGCAGTGCGACGATGTGTCGTTGGTATCGGGCGCGTTTCAGGGGGTCAATTTGAGGAGCCCTAATTTGGCCTTGAATAGTTCCAGATCAAAACAATTCTAAAAACGCGCAACTAACAACGTGCGGAACTTGAAATCGTTCTAAACAGCGCGATTCGCCTCGCGCTGCCGTCGAATCACCACTGCGTCGCACGTCACTCCGGCGCAGGTCAGTTCGACGAGCCAGCCGGCCCGTCGCTGCTCGGCGGCTTCATCAGCGAGAACAGCTCGTCCACGGTCTGCACCGCGATCTGGCGCACGCGATCGGAATCGTCGATGCCGGCGATCCGCACGCCCTTGACGACGGCCCTGATCTCATCGCGAAAATCGGTCAGGAAGCGCAACGGATCGCGCTGCTCGTTGGCGACGCGTGCGATCAGACCAGTGACCAGGATCTGGCACGCGAGCATCTTTCCATTCAGTTCTTCCATCGTGAGCTCCCCATTCGCTATCGTCGCACGGCGCATCGTCGGACGACGCGGCCTCGCTCCGGTTGAATCCTGCCGCTGCCCGACGGCGCCATGACGGCGGCCGGACTCATCGGCTTCTAATCAGCTCCCATCGGGCGCGACAAGACGGCGAGAATAGGTCGGAGTGCGGCGTTCGCACGAGAGACCCGCGCGGCCCGCGAATGGTCCGGAGCGGCGCGCTGCCCAACGATGGCGGCAGAGGATCGCCACAGACCGCCCTGCTCTCGCGCAGGCCACGCTGCGCGGCAAGGCCAAGCTTGTCCGCGGCTTTTCGCACTCAAGATGTTTTACGATACGACACAACTCAAGATGAGACCGGTCTGCGCTGCGCCTCGGCTATTTGAGCGCCACCTCGGCTTTCGGATCGGACAGCGTCTTGATCCGATCCTTCAGGTCCCTGAGCGTCGACAGGCTGGTGGCGACGGCCTCGTCCGGAATGTCGTGCAGAACGTCGCCGGCGATCGCATCGCGCAGCTCGTCGAGATCATCGACGAGCTCTCGTCCCGCGGCGGTGAGATGGAGACGGTTCGCGCGGCGATCCCTCGGATCGTGCCTGCGCTCCAGCAACCCCTGCTCCACCAGCCTGTCGAGCAGACGCACCAGTGAAATCGGCTGCAGTTCCAGCACTTCTGCGAGATCGACCTGTGACATCCCCTCATGCGCGCGCAGCCGAAACAGCACCACCCATTGGGCGCGGGTCGTGCCGCGCTGTTTGGCACGATGATCAATATAGTTGCGCAGGATGCGCGAGCTTTCGACAAGCTGCGTAACGAGCTGCCGTCTCATATCCAGCGACATGGCTGTGAACTCCCTTGCGATCCCTCGAAGCTTGCCGATTGTTTAGGTTTGTCCACGCGCTCGTGTGTTTACACATTAATTGCGTGCGTACTATATCTGGCATGCTGGGAATGGTTTTAAAGACCGGTTATCCTGTTCGTCTCAGCATGTGGGCCAGCATGAAGACATCACGAACCCTCGGTTGGATCCTGCTTGTCGCGGCTCTCGGCGGCGCCGGCTATTATGGCTGGCAGCGTCATCAGGGCGCCGAGGCAGCGAAGAAGACCGCTGAGCAGAAATCGGCCCGACCGCAGGCGGTTCGGGTCTCGACCGTGCCGGTCGAGAAGACGGACTTTCCGGTCTTCCTCACCGGCCTGGGGACCGTGCAAGGCTTCAACACCGTCCAGGTCCGCACCCGCGTCGACGGCCAGATCGACAAGATCGCCTTCACCGAAGGCCAACTCGTCAAGGAAGGCGACCTGCTGGTCGAGATCGACCCGAGGCCGTTCCAGGCCGCGCTCGACCAGGCCAAGGCCAAGCGGGCGCAGGACGAGGCCAATCTCAACAACGCCAATCTCGACCTGCAGCGCACCACCAAGCTCGGCGAGTTCGCGACCCGGCAGCAGCAGGACACCCAGCGCGCCACCGTCGCACAGCTCACGGCGCAGATCGCCGCCGACGACGCCGCGATCGCCAATGCCCAGACCCAGCTCAGCTACACCCAGGTCAAGGCGCCGATCTCCGGGGTCGCCGGCCTCCGCCAGGTCGACATCGGCAACATCGTCAACGCCTCGAGCCAGACCGGCATCGTCTCGATCGCGCAGATCGAACCGATCGCGGTGATCTTCACCGCGCCGGAAGAGCAGTTGCCCTACATCAACGAGGCGCAGAAGACCGCCCCGTTGAAGGTGATCGCGTTCACCACCGACGGCAGGAAGCAGCTCGCCGAGGGCAAGCTGATGGTCGTGAACAACCAGGTCGACACGTCCAGCGGAACGATCCGGCTGAAAGCGGTGTTCGACAACAAGGACCACGTGCTGTGGCCCGGACAGTCGGTCTCGACGCGGCTCCTGGTGCGGACGCTGAAGGACGCCACGGTGGTTCCTGACGACGCGGTCCAGCATTCGACCAGCGGGCTGTATTCCTACACGGTGAGCCCGGACAACAAGGCCGAGCTGCGCAAGGTGAAGGTCGGCGTTTCGCTCGATGGCCGGACCGTCGTCGAAGAAGGGCTGACGCCCGGCCAGCAGGTGATTACCGGCGGTCAATTCAAAGTGCAGCCAGGCTCGGTCGTGACCACCGCGGTGGCCAGCTCGGAGCCGGCGCCAGCTAAGGTCCGGCAGGAATGAACGGCGGCGGCATCTCGGCACCCTTCATCAAATACCCCATCGGCACCTCGCTGCTGATGGCAGGTATCCTGTTCATTGGCCTAGTTGCCTACCCGCTGCTGCCGGTCGCACCGCTGCCGCAGGTCGACTTCCCGACCATCCAGGTGACCGCCAATCTGCCGGGCGCCAGCCCTGAGACCATGGCGACCTCGGTCGCCCAGCCGCTGGAGCGGCAATTCGCACAGATTCCCGGCATCGCCCAGATGACGTCGACCAGTTACCTGGGCACTGCATCGGTCACGATCCAGTTCGACCTGAATCGCAACATCGACGGCGCCGCCAACGACGTCCAGGGCGCCATCAACGCCGCCTCGGGCCAGTTGCCCAAGACCCTGCCGTCGCCGCCGACCTACCGCAAGGTCAACCCGGCGGACGCGCCGATCCTGATTTTGTCCGCCACGTCCGAGACGCTGCCGCTGACGACGGTCTCCGACTCCGTCGATGCGCAGCTCGCGCAGCAGATCAGCCAGATCTCGGGTGTTGCCCAGGTGATCATCGGCGGCCAGCAGAAGCCGTCGATCCGTATCCAGATCGACCCGGCCAAGCTGGTCGCCAAGGGCCTCTCGATGGAGGACGTGCGCAGCCAGATCGCGATCACCACGGTGGACAGCCCGAAGGGCAACATCGACGGCGAGCGTCGGGCCTACACCATTTACGCCAATGACCAGCTCACCGAGTCGAAGGACTGGAACGACGTCATCATCGCCTACCGCAATGGCGGTCCGTTGCGCATCCGTGACATTGGCCGGGCGGTGACCGGACCGGAGGATGCCAAGCAGGCCGCCTGGGCCAACGGCAAGCGCGGCGTGTTCCTGGTGGTCTTCAAGCAGCCTGGCGCCAACGTCATCGAAACCGTCGACAAGATCAAGGCGACGCTGCCGCGCCTGGTTGCGGCGATCCCGCCGGCCATCAAGGTCGAGCTGATGTCGGATCGCACGACGACCATCCGTGCCGCGGTCGAAGACGTCCAGTTCACGCTGCTCCTGACCATCTTTCTGGTGGTCATGGTCATCTTCATCTTCCTGCGCAGCTTCTGGGCCACGGTGATCCCGACGATCACCGTGCCGCTCGCCCTGCTCGGCGCCTGCGCGATGATGTGGGGGGTCGGCTATTCACTCGACAACCTCTCGCTGATGGCGCTGACGATCGCGGTCGGCTTCGTCGTCGACGACGCCATCGTCATGCTCGAGAACATCTCTCGCTATGTCGAGGAAGGCGAGTCCCCGATGGCTGCCGCCTACAAGGGGGCCAAGGAGATCGGCTTCACCATTGTCTCGATCTCGATCTCGCTGGTCGCCGTGCTGATCCCGCTCTTGCTGATGGGCGGCATCATCGGGCGCCTGTTCCGCGAATTCGCGGTCGTGCTGGCGATGACGATCTTCGTCTCGATGTTCGTCTCGCTGACGTTGACGCCGATGATGGCCTCGCGTTTCCTGCGCGGCGGCCACCAGGCTCATGGCAAATTCTACCAGTGGAGCGAGCGCGGCTTCGAGGCGCTGCTCAGGGCCTACGAGAAGGGATTGGACATCGCACTGCGCTGGCGCTTCACCACGCTGATGGTGTTCTTCGCCACGCTCGGCCTGTCGATCTACCTGTTCGTGCTGATCCCCAAGGGTTTCTTCCCGCAGCAGGACAACGGCCTGATCACCGCCGCGTCGGAGGCGTCGCAGGACATCTCCTTCAAGGCGATGCAGTCGCGCCAGGAGGCGCTGGCCAAGATCGTGCAGGATGATCCGGGCGTGGCCAGCGTCGCAATGGCGATCGGCGGCTCCGGCCGCGCCGGCAATACCGGCAATCTGTTCATCACCTTGAAGCCGCGTGACGAGCGTGATGCATCGGCGCAGCAGATCATCGCACGCCTGAGGCCGCAGCTGGAGAAGGTCGAGGGAGCCCGGCTCTACATGCAGGCCGCGCAGGACGTCCGCCTCGGCGGCCGGCCGTCCCGAACCCAGTTCGAGTTCACGCTGCAGGACTCCAATCTCGCCGAGCTCAACGAGTGGGCGCCGAAGATCCTGGAGAAGATGCGCTCGCTGCCGCAGCTGCGCGACGTCGCCACCGACCAGCAGGCCGACGGCACCACCGTGCAGCTCACGATCAACCGCGACACCGCCTCGCGGTACGGCATCTCGCCGCAGCTGATCGACGACACGCTGTATGACGCGTTCGGCCAGCGTCAGGTCGCGCAGTACTTCACCCAGCTCAACTCCTACCGCGTGATCCTGGAGATCCTGCCTGAGCTGCAGGGCAATATCGACACGCTCAACAAGCTCTACGTGAAGTCGCCGACCACCGGCGACCAGGTGCCGCTCTCGACCTTCGCCAGTTGGACCAACGTGCCGGTGCGGCCGCTGTCGATCAGCCACCAGGGTCAGTTCCCGTCGATCACGATCAGCTTCAACCTCGCCCAGGGCGTCGCGCTCGGCCAGGCCACCGATGCGGTGCAGCGCGCGATGGTCGAGCTCGGCGCGCCGGCAACCTTGAACTCGAGCTTCCAGGGCACCGCGCAGGCGTTCCAGCAGTCGCTGTCGACCGTGCCGCTCTTGATCCTCGCCGCGCTCGTCGTGGTCTATCTGATCCTCGGCATCCTCTACGAGAGCTACATCCACCCGATCACGATTCTCTCGACGCTGCCCTCGGCCGGCGTCGGCGCGCTCGCGATCCTGATGGCGTTCGGCTACGATTTCAGCCTGATTGCGCTGATCGGCGTCATTCTGCTGATCGGCATCGTGAAGAAGAACGGCATCATGATGGTCGACTTCGCCATCGCCGCCGAACGCGACCAGCATCTGCCGCCGGAGCAGTCGATCCGCCAGGCCGCCCTGCTGCGCTTCCGTCCGATCATGATGACGACGATGGCGGCCCTGCTCGGCGGCGTGCCCCTGATGCTCGGCAACGGCACCGGCTCGGAGATCCGCCAGCCGCTCGGCTATGCGATGGTCGGCGGCCTGATCGTCAGCCAGATGCTGACGCTGTTCACCACGCCGGTGATCTATCTCTATCTCGACAAGGTCAACAACGCCTTCGCGCGCTGGGGCCGCGCGCATATCGACCACGAGCCCGACGCGGCCGCTGCCGGCGGCGCCGTGAAGGAAGCGGCGGAATAACGATCCGCCGCTCCCCTGGACGTCGACTATTGTCGCGCCATCTCGGCGTTGCCGACGCTTTCGCCATCCAGGCTCTGCTCGTTCTGCATCGTCACGGTCACGTGCGACAGCCGTCCGGTGAATGCGAACGGCGCCGCGTAGTCCGACACCGGGCTGCCGCGGTCGTGGCCGATGTCGAGCCCCGACCATGAGATCAGCGTGTGAAAGGCCAGCTGCGTCGTCAGCGCGCCGGCCTCCTGGCCGTCGATCAGCAACGTGTACTGGCTCATGCCGGTGCGCGCGCCCTTGGCCGGCTCGGTCTGCCGCCTCAGACGTTCGACGCGCACGCCCAGGCGATGCGATCCCGCCGGCACCGGGCGGGCCGATCTGACGATCTCGTGGCGGCCGCCGATGTTGAGATCGTGCACGAGATGGCCGTCCTTGACGTAGAGGCTGTAGCCTGACGTGGCATCGCCATGGGCGATCAGTACGCCGGATGCGCCCTCTGCATCGATCTCGACATGGGCCTCGATCAGATAGTCGCGGCTGCGCACGTCGGGGGCGACGTCGGTCGGCACATGGCCCATGCCGGCGTGGAACGTGAAGCGCGTACGCGCACCGTGGAAACGCGCGGCGTTCTCGGCAAAGCGCGGGCCGAAGCGATCGTCGAGCGGCAGCACCTGGTGCGCCTCCGCCTGCTCCCACCACAGCTTCACCAGTGCCGCGAGCCGCTCCGGCTCGGCGGCGGCGAGATTATGCGTCTCGGAGAAATCCTGCGCCAGATGGAATAGCTCCCATTTGTCGTTGTCGAACGGCGTACCGGTGGGGTGAAACGCCACCGCCTTCCAACCGTCGTGCCAGAGGCCGCGATGGCCGAACATCTCGAAATATTGCGGCACGGGCTTCGACGGCGCGGACGGATCGGTGATGGAGGCGGCGAAGCTCACGCCCTCGAGCGGCATCTGCGGCACACCCGCGATCGTGGCCGGCGCATCGATGCCGATCAGGTCGAGCAGGGTCGGCACGAGGTCGCAGGCATGGACGAACTGGTGGCGGACTTCGCCGCGCGCCGCGATGCGCTGCGGCCAGGAGACGATGAAGGGATCGCGGATGCCGCCGCCATGGGTGTTCTGCTTGTAGCGGCGCAGCGGCGTGTTCGACGCCATCGCCCAGCCATGCGGGAAGTTCGAGTGCGTATCCGGCCCGCCGATGTCGTCGATCCGCGCGAGCTTCTCGGCGACCGGCTCCGGCTTGAAGTTGAATGGTCCCATCGCGTTGACGAAGCCGAGCGGCCCGCCCTCCTGGCTGGCGCCATTGTCGGACATGACGATCACGAGCGTGTTGTCGCGCTGGCCGGTCTTGTCGAGAAAGGCGAGCAGCCGCGCCAGGTGCTGGTCGGCATGATCGAGCATGCCGGCGAAGGCCGATTGCAGCCGGGTGAAGACGCGCCGTTCGTCGTCGGAATGCGCGTCCCAGGCCTTCACGCCGTCATTGCGCGGCGGCAGATCGGTATTTTCCGGCACCAGCCCCATCGCCTTCTGCCGCGCCAGCCGCTGCGCGCGCTCGGCGTCCCAGCCATGAGCGAAGGCCGGGTCGTAGCTCTCGATGATCTCGCGGGGCGCCTGGTGCGGCGCGTGGCAGGCACCGAGCGCGAGCCAGGTCAGCCACGGCAATTCCGGTCGGTCGGCGGTGTGGTCGGCGATGAAGCGAATGGTCTGATCGACCAGATCGGCAGTCAGGTGATAGCCGTCGGCGTAGCTGCCGGGCGGACTGACAGGGGTGTTGTCGAGCACGAGCTCCGGCGCATATTGATCGGTTTCGGCGTCGAGGAAGCCGTAGAAGCGGTCGAAGCCGCGCCCCAGCGGCCAGCCGTCGAACGGCCCGGTCGCGCCGCTCTCGGTCAAGGGCGTCACGTGCCACTTGCCGACCATGTAGTTGCGATAGGCATGGGTGCGCAGCATCTCCGCCAGCGTCCCTGCCTCGCGCGCGATCTTGCCGCGATAGCCGGGATAGCCCGAGTCGAAATTGGCAAGGCAGCCGACGCCGACCGAATGATGGTTGCGGCCGGTGAGGAGCGCCGCCCGCGTGGTCGAACACATCGCGGTGGTGTGGAAGCCCGAATAGCGCAGGCCCTGCGCGGCCAGCGCGTCGATCGCGGGGGTGCGGATGGGCGAGCCGTAGCAGCCGAAATCGGAAAAGCCGACATCGTCGAACAGCACCACCAGGATGTTGGGCGCGCCCTTCGGCGGCTGCTGCGGCGCCGGCCACCACGGCCTGGAGCCTGCAATGGTCCTGCCGATCGTGCCACCGAATGCGGGCTCGCTCATGCCTCGTCCTCCCTCTTGCTCGCGTCCCGGCCGCGCCTGGCAGCCCGCACGAGTTGTATCGTTCTGATGGCTCTGGGATCCGCGACGTCCCAGGCAGGGGCGGCACGGCCAGGCTTGCCTCAGATCATAATCATAATTATGATTATTGTTCTAGAGGGAGCCAGCGACATGCCTCAGCGGATCGCGCCGGACCACCTGCCCGGCGTCACCCCGTCGCGGCAGCAGCGCAGCCGCGAGACGACGCTTGCCCTGCTGACGGCCGGCGCGGAGCTGCTGCACACGCGCGGCCTCGCGGAGCTGTCGATCAGCGACCTCTGTGCGCATATCGGGGCAACGGTCGGCGCCTTCTACAGCCGGTTCGACAGCAAGGAGGCCTACTTCAACGCCCTGCTCTCGCTCACCCTGGCGGACGGGCGGAAGCAGCTCTCGAGACTCCAGCCGCCCGATCCCGCCCGCGCGGGCAACCTGAACCGGCAATGCCACCTGCTGGTGCGCGGCACCGTGCTGTGGATGCGCCGTCACAAGGGCGTGCTGCGCGCCGCGCTGGTGCGCAGCGAGCGCGGCGCGAACCACTGGAGCGGCTTCAAGGAGCTGGCACAGGCACTGTCGGAGCGTGCGGCGCTGCTGCTGCCTGGGGGCGGGCGCGCCGGCGCGGCGTCACGCACGCGGTCGGGAACAGCGGACGCGCGAAAGACGGTCGCGTTCGGCGTCCAGGTCGTGCTCGGCACCCTGGTGAACGCCATCCTCAACGATCCCGGCCCGCTGTCGATCGACGACGACGAGATTGCGGAACGGCTCGGCGCCTGTCTGGTCCTGCTGGTGCGCGGCGGCCCGGACGGCACGCCGCGAAAGCCGCGGGCCGCGAGAGGCGAGCGCTAGACCCGGCCAGCCCGTGGCGCGACGGGCGGCAGAGCACGTTGGAAATCCGTCATCCAGCGGCTTGCCAAAGCCTGATACATACGGGTAGAAGGACGCGTCGCCGCCGCCCGAGCTTTGCCGGCCGGCGCGCAGAACGGTGCCAAACAGTCCGGCAATTGCTTGAAACTGCAGGGCATTCCGTTGGGGAATGGTGTAACGGTAGCACAACAGACTCTGACTCTGTTTGTCTTGGTTCGAATCCAGGTTCCCCAGCCAGCTTGATCATCGCCGCGACGGCTTGAAGCTCCACCGCCTCGTCCTTGTGATCTGAGAAGCATCCGGCTCGGTTTTGCCCTACGCCCGAGATTGCATGCCCATGCGGGACACGCTGCGGCGTCCGCCCCTTCGGCACGCGGTCCCGCGCGTTAACGTCTGCTCATTGCGAATCGGCGAGAACGGAACAACCATTGCGAGCAATGGACCGGTTCCGTGGAGGACACACTTGCAAAGCAGCGTCGGCTCCCGCGCCTTCCAAAACGCAAGGCTGCAAAAGCGGGCCAAGAAACAGGCGGACGTGCTGCTGCCGGCAGCGGTCAAGGCCTACCGCGAGGGCCGGCATCCGGAGGCTCAGGCCCTGTGCCAGCAGATCCTGCAGGACCTGCCGCACCATTTCGGCGCCCTGCATCTGCTCGGCGTGTCCGAGCGGGACTGCGGCCGCTTCGACCAGTCGGTGCGCGTGCTGACACGCGCGACCGAGATCGATCCGCGCTCGGCCGACGCCCAGTCTGATCTCGGCCTGTCGCTGTCCCGGCTCGGCCGCCACGAGGACGCTCGCGCCCGCTTCGAGCGCGCCATCGCGCTCAGGCCGAACTTCCCGACCGCGCTCACGCATCTGGGCAACGCGCTGATGAGCCTCTTCCGTTTCGAGGAGGCGATCTCAGCGCATGACCGCGCCATTGCCCTGAAGCCCGACTATGCCGAGGCCTACGCCAATCGCGGCATGGCGCTGCTGTTCACGAGCCGCAACGACGAGGCCGGTCAGAACTTCGATCGCGCGCTGGCGCTGCAGCCGCGGTTGCTGACGGCCCTGTTCGGCAAGGGCGTGGCCAGCATGAACCTGCGGGAGTTCGATTCCGCGCTGGCCGCGCTGGATGCGGCGCTGGCGATCAATCCGAAGGCTGCCGCCGTGCTCGCCCAGCGCGGCCGGGCGTATCAGGAGATGGGCAAGTTCGACCAGGCGGAAGCCGATTTCGACGCCGCGCTCGCGCTCGAGCCGCTGCTGGAAGAAGCACTTTGCGGCAAGGCCGCGGTGACTCTCGTCCATGGCAATATCGCGCTCGCGATCTCCGTTATCAACAAGGTGCTGGCACAGAACCCGGACTCGGAGATCGCCTGGACCCTGCTCGGCGTCTGCGCTGCAGCGCAGGGCGACACCGCCACGGCGATCGAACATTACGACCGCGCGCTCGCGATCCGACCGAACCATGAGGACGCGATCACCAAGAAGATCTTCGCGCTGGATTTCCTGCCCGACACCGGGGTGGAACGTCTTCAGGAAGCGCGGAGATATTGGTGGGATGCGATCGGCTCGCGATTGGAGCGCCGCTCGCTCGGCGTGCGAAACATCGACCCCGACCGGCGGCTTGTCGTCGGCTACGTCTCGTCCGATTTCCGCGACCATTCAGCGGCCTTTGCCTTCCTGCCCCTCCTGCGCCATCACGATCGCAACAAGTTCGAAATCCTCGCCTATTCCTGTTCGCCGATGAAGGATGCCAAGACCGACCTGTGCCGCTCGCTGGTCGATCGCTTTGTCGACGCCTCGCTGTGGGGCGACGACAAGCTCGCCGATCAGATCCAGGCCGACAAGGTCGACATCCTCGTCGACCTCTCGGGGCATTCCGCCGGCCACCGGCTCACGATGTTTGCGCGCAAGCCCGCCCCGGTCCAGGTCTCGGCCGTCGGCAGCGTCACCGGGACGGGCCTGCCCGTCATGGATTATCTGCTGGCCGATCCGGTGACGATTCCACCCGCGGTCCGGCATCTGTTCGCCGAAAAGATCTACGACCTGCCGTCGCTGATCACGATCGAACCCCCGCCTCCCATTCCGCCATCGCCGCTGCCGATGCTTCGTAACGGCCACGTCACCTTCGGCGTGTTCAATCGCATCGACAAGATGTCCGAACCTGCTCTCAGACTCTGGTCGCAGCTGATGGCTGCAACGCCCGGCTCGATCATCGTCGTCAAGAACCACTCGATGGGCGATCCCCTGCTGCGCGACCGATTGGTTGCACGCTTCGTCGCTCACGGCATTACCGCGGACCGCGTCCGTTTTGCAGGAAAGACGACGCGCCAGGAGCATCTTGCGATGTTCGCCGAGATCGACATCTCGCTCGATCCGTTCCCGCAGAATGGCGGCATCTCGACCTGGGAATCGCTGCAGATGGGCGTGCCTGTGGTCACCAAGCTCGGCAGCGGCCCTGCCGCCCGCGCGGGCGGCGCGATCGCCAAGGCAGTGGGCCTGGACGCGTGGGTCGCCGATGACGACGAAAGCTATCTCGCGACAGCGCTGAAATTCTGCTCGCGGCCTGCCGAGCTTGCCGCGCTCCGCGCCGAGCTGCCGGCCAGGGTCTCGCATTCAGCGGCCGGAAACGGCGCGCTCTACACGCAGCATGTGGAACAGGGATATCGGACGTTCTGGCGCGACTATTGCCGGCAAGCGCCGATCCGCTAGCGTTTCCTGTTTTGATTGGATCAGGACCGACCGGGCCGGCAGAGCCTCGCGCCCGTGCGCCGTTCCACCCATGCGAGATACTCTTCCGACCGGGCCAGCACCTGCGCCCGCGACAATCCGAATTGCTCGAGCGAGTAGACATGCTTGAAACGGCGGCTGATGGACTCCGCCTGCAAGTGCCGTCGCATGAGGGTCTCGAACTCGCCCGTGAAATCGTAGCCGAACTTCGCATAGATGGTGCGAACGGTCGCGATCGGGTCGCGAGTCAAATCCTCGAACAGGACATCGATGAATTGGCCGGATCTCGCCTCCTCGTCGGCCTGCATCATCCGGGCCATCGACTGCTCGAACAGCTCGAGCATGCGCTGGCCGAGGTCGTGGGCATCGAGGCGCGGCGTATAGGCGATCTGCATCTGCGCGATCAGGCTGGCGAGGGCCGGAATGATCTGGCAGGGATCCCGATGCAGCCGAACGATCCGTGCGTCGGGAAAGCTCTTGAACAGCACCGGAAAGAACTGCGCATGAGCCAGCGACTTGCTGACCCAGTGCCCGCCGCGATGAAACAGTTGCAGGTGCTGAACCTGACGTCTGTAGCCGGCGTACAGCATGTCCAACTCTGACGGACTCACCCCTCGGAACCATTGCCAATAGTCCGGTGACCTCAGCCCGAGGATCATGTGCTGCGGGCCGTGCCACATCATGAGCTGGCACTCCTCGGGGGCCGCGGGGGCGAACTCATGGATCTTGTGCAGATCCGGCATCACGGCCGACCTAAAATCGGCGTGCACGCGAAGCCGGTCGATCCGCGGATCCGTCTCATACGTCTCCCGACGAGGCGGTGGCGACGGCTCCTGCAACTCCCAGAGCCGCGGTGCCCGCGCCTGGGGATCGAGGGCCAGCAGATGATGCAGAAACGTGCTTCCGGTCCGGCCGAAACCGACGAGAAACAGAGGCTTTGCAACGGGCACGTCGACGATGTCGGGGAAGTCGGCCACATCCTGCTCGAACTGAAGGTACCGCTCGAGCCAGCCATAGATGTAGTGGCTCGCCATGTAGCGGCCGAGATCGTCATAGTGGGTATCGCGTGCGATCGAGCCTGCCAGGCACCTGATCCCTTCGAGATGCAGTTCGCCGCGCGTCCCCAGCGGCACCGAGCCGACGCGGCTTTGCGCCAGGTCGAGCAACTGATCGACGTCCAGCACTTGCCTCGCGCCAAGTTCGCGATCCAGGGAGAGCATCCTCGTCAGGAGCTGTGCGGCCTTGGGCGAGCGCAGCTCTGGAGCGACGACGATGGTTTCGTCGGAATCGACTTTCCGGCGAGGCATGGAACGCTTCCCTGGGCGCGGTGAGGCGTCCATGCTAGCGAACGGCCCGCCCGATCACAACAGAGGCGCCGCGATCGAGGCTGAATGCGACGCTTGCGCTGCGTCGACGACGCTGTCCTGCCGGTCCCCGCCTCGCATCGTCTCCTCGACTTCACGATCTCGCCAAGGTGCGCCCGATCACGGAATTAACCCGTCATTCACCACGATCCTCATCCGGCCGGAACGATGCAATTTGCTTCAAATTGTCTGGCCAGGGAGACGGGACATGACCAAGCTGATGGACCTCGAAGACCAGATCGAACGCGCCGAGCGGCTCGCGCGCAGCATCACCGACACGCTGACGATCGAGCGGCTGCGCCAATTCGCGGCCGAGTGCCGGTGCGAGCGCGAGCGGCTGTCGCATCAACGCCACGTGGCCTGAAGGATCGCATCAGAGGGCGCAGCCGCTCACGAGCAGGTCGTCACCATGTTGGTGCAGAGCTGCCGCGTCCAGCCGACGCCTTTCTTGACGCGGATCCTGGCGAAGTCGCCGAAGCAGCCGAGCAGCTCGACCGCCTGGTCACCGCTCGCATGCGGGTCGAGCTTCGCGCTCGATGTGGCGTGATCGCGGTAGATGGCCGCGCCGTTCTGCAGGCCGCCGGCGCCGACGATGCTCCGATGCAGGAAGCCCCTGCCCTGAAAGATCACGGTCTCCTTGCCTTGCTCGACGTCGTTCAGCACGGCCCGGTCGATCTCGAACCAGTCACCCTGCTGCGCGGTGAGATGCACGACGATCCAGCCGTCGCTGGTCGGATTTTTCAGAACCTTGGTGATGCTGCCGCCAGGCTCGGCGCGGACATTGGCGCCGTTCGGATCGCGGTCGATGATGTCGGCCTCGACGTTGCAGGCCTCGCGATGCGGCACTTGCGCCGCCGCCATGCCCGGCACGATGAGCATCGCGGTCAGCAACAGAATTCTCGTCAGCATTGAGCGGTCACCGGCCTCCGGTCCATCCCGCATTGGTCGCGCCGCCGACGCCGCGGTTCAACACCGAGCAAATGGCGGCGACCAGCCGGGCTCACGGCGACCGCCGATCAGGTCTATCCGGAGGACATCATCGAGATGTTCCGGCATCCGGAGGTCTGGTGAGCGGCGCTACAGCCGACCGCCCGCGAGCGCGGCGGCGCGCGGCCGGCCGACGTCGTCCAGCGCCTGCGGCATCGGTGAGACCGGAAACACCGCGTTGATCTGGCCCGTCCCCGATGATGGGAAGAACGGCGTCACCACCTCGACGCCGCGGTCGTAGTGGTTCCAGCCGAGCGCGCCCAGCAGCATGGCCGTATCGTGCATGAAGCCCTCGCCATGGCCCTTGCTGGCATATTCCGGCAGCATGTCGCAGAAATCCGGCCACTCGCCGTGCTCCCACATCTGGATCACCTCGTGGTCGAGCCGCTCCAGGAACGGGCTGAACATCCGGTCGCGATACTCGTCGGCGGTGCCGTTCTGGGCGAAGCGGTGGCTCAGCGAGCCCGAGGCGAAGAAGGCGACCGTGCCGTCGTAATGATCCTCGACCGCGCGGCGGAACGCCCAGCCGAGCTTGGCGCTGTCGGCGAGATAATGCGAGGTGCACAGCGCCGAGACGGAGACGACCTTGAAGTGGCGGTCGGGGTTCATGTAGCGCATCGGCACCAAGGTGCCGTATTCCAGCGCCAGCGACGTCGCATCGTGGGCCATGGTGGCAACACCATGGGCGTTGGCGCCCTCGGCGAGGATGTGGCCCAGCTCCGGGTTGCCATCGTATTCATAGGTCATGTTGGCGATGAAGTGCGGCAGCTCGTTCGAGGTGTAGAGCCCTTCGAAATGCGGCGCGCAATTGATGTGGTAGCCGGCATTGACCAGCCAATGGGTGTCGAACACGACGATGGTGTCGACGCCGGCCTCGCGGCAGCGCCGGCCGATCTCGATATGACCGTCGATCGCCGACTGTCGCTTGCCCTTGGCCGGACCATCCAGCTCGCTGAGATACATCGACGGCACATGCGTGATCTTGGCCGCCAGTGCGAGCTTGCCCATCCTCTCGTCTCCCTTCCGGTCGTTCCACGGTCCGGCATCGCCGACCGTTTGCTTGGGAGGCAGATTACCCCTGCAGCTCCGCGAAAAAAAGGGCCGCGCGCGCGGCCCTTCCTCGGCGTCCGATCCATCGTCTGTCCCATGATCATGGGACAGAAAGCCACAGGATGCGGTCACGCCGCCTTGATGTCGATGGTCTTGGCGGCCTTCTGTACCTCGGGTTTCTTCGGCAGGGTGACCTTGAGCACCCCCTGCTTGAACACGGCCTCGATCTTGTCGGTGTCGACGCCGTCGGGGATCTGGAAGGAGCGTTCGAACGAGCCGAAGCTGCGCTCACGGACGTAATAGTCCTTCTTCTTCTCCTCCTTGTCCTCCTGCTTCTCGCCCTTGATCGAGAGCACGCCGCTCGCAACCTTCACCTCGACGTTCTTCTCGTCGAGGCCGGGCAACTCAGCCGTGACCTCATAGGCATTGTCGTGCTCGGCGACGTCGACCGCCGGCGCCACGGCAAAGGACCGTGCGCGGGCCAGACCCGGCAGTTGGTCGAACAGCGACGGTGTGCGCCAGATCCCGCCATGGAAGTCCTCGAACACGCGATCGATCTCGCGGCGCAGGTTCTCGAACGGCCGCCATCCCTGCATGGAGGGCGCACCTGCCTTCTCGGTGTTGACGGGCAGCTTGGTAGGTTCAGCCATAACATCATCCTCCTGCTTCACGCGAGGATCAGGTCTGCAACGGCATGGGCGCGACCAATGTCATCCGACGAGATCGGCCGGCATCCGCTCCCTCGCGCTTGACGGGAAAGATATAGCCGGCACGCCCGGGTTCCAGATTGATTGCGATCAAATCGCTGAGCGGCCGGACGGCTTTCGGATCGGTGCGGCAACCCATCCAGGTTGCTTTCGGGGTCGGGGCGTCCAGCGCCGAAGAGCCCTGAAGGAAGAGCCTTGGAGATGGTGAACCGGACGTTAACCCGAACGGCTCGCGCAACGCTTTAGGGAAGGATGCAGAAATCCTTACACTCCAAAGTGTTAGGCCCCATTGAGGAGGCGCGATCGCAACGCCCCGCGCGCCCCTCCGACGGCCGGACCGGGCGCCGGCGCGTTCACAAACATTGCCCGCTTAACAAATTTTCCAGTCCCAGCAGAGAAGGTGTCAGCTCAACAATTCACCACAGGTTTCATGACCGTGACATCCTTCGGACGCGTGATCTCGGTGCGGGGCTCCCAGGCCCGCGTCGGCATTCTGTCGAAACAGCAGATGAACGTCTCCGATATCCGCGCGACAGTCGGCCGTTTCATCAGCATTCGCTGCCCGAGCGCCACGATCATTGCGATCATCACCGAGGTGACCAGCGAGGACCTCTCGCATGCCAGCGAATACGTCGCGACGGCGTCGGTAGACCTGCTCGGCGAGATTCTCGGGCCGGCCGAACGGCCCAAGTTCCAACGCGGCGTCACCCACTACCCGACCATCGGCGACGCCGTCGACATGATCACGAGCGAGGAGCTGCGCACGATCTACACGCCGACCGCCGGCGACCACATCGACATCGGCGCGCTGCAGCAGGACACCTCCGTGCGCGCCTGTGTCAATGTCGAGGAAATGCTGTCGAAGCATTTCGCGGTGCTTGGATCGACCGGCGTGGGCAAATCGACCGGCGTGTCGCTGCTGCTCAACGAGATCCTGAAGGCGCGGCCGAACCTGCGCATCTTCCTGCTCGACGTCCACAACGAATATGGCCGCTGCTTTGGTGAAAAAGCGCTGGTGCTGAACCCGCGCAACCTGAAGCTGCCGTTCTGGCTGTTCAATTTCGAGGAGATCGTCGACGTCCTGTTCGGCGGCCGGCCCGGCGTGCCGGAAGAGCTCGACATCCTGGCCGAAGTGATCCCGCTGGCGAAGGGCATCTACACCCAGTACCAGAACACGGACCGCATCGGGCTCAAGCGCGTCGACCCCAAGATGGTCGGCTACACCGTCGATACGCCGGTGCCCTACCGCCTCGTCGACCTGATCAACCTGATCGACGAGCGGATGGGCAAGCTCGAGAACCGCTCCTCGCGCATCATCTATCACAAGCTGATCTCGCGCATCGAGACCGTACGCAACGACCCGCGCTACGCCTTCATGTTCGACAACGCCAATGTCGGCGGCGACACCATGGCCGAGGTCATCAGCCATCTGTTCCGCCTGCCCGCCAATGGCCGGCCGATGACGGTGATGCAGCTCGCCGGCTTCCCGGCCGAGGTTGTCGATTCCGTCGTGTCGGTGGTGTGCCGCATGGCGTTCGATTTCGGGCTGTGGAGCGACGGCGTCTCGCCGCTGCTGTTCGTCTGCGAGGAGGCGCACCGCTACGCCTCCGCCGACCGCTCGATCGGCTTCGGCCCGACCCGCAAGGCGATCTCGCGCATTGCCAAGGAAGGCCGGAAATACGGCGTCTATCTCGGCCTGATCACCCAGCGGCCGGCCGAGCTCGACGCCACCATCATCTCCCAGTGCAACACGCTGTTCACGATGCGCCTCGCCAACGAGCGCGACCAGTCGCTGCTGCGCTCGGCGGTGTCGGACGCCGCCGCCAACCTGCTCTCCTTCGTCCCCTCGCTCGGCACCCGCGAGGTGCTGGCGTTCGGCGAAGGCGTCGCGCTGCCGACCCGGCTGCGCTTCAAGGAGGTGCCGCTGCATCAATTGCCGCGCAGCGAGGCGACGATCGCCACCGTCCGCTCGGTGAATGCCGGACACGACATGCATTTCGTCAGTGCCGTGCTGGAGCGCTGGCGCGGAGCGACCTCGAGCCGGGACGCCTCGAGCGGCGACGGCGGCGCCGGCAACCTCGGGGATCGAGGAAGTATGTCCGCATCGCTGGACGCGCCAATGCTGCAGCCGTCGATGGGGCTCGATCCGGACCGCTTCTCCCTGTTGAAGAAGCCGCTGCGCTAAACACGGCGGCCGCCGCTCTCAAATCCCGGTCGATGACGCCCCGAGGAGGCGTTGCGGGCACGTCGCCAAAAGCAAGGTGATGGGCTGAGCTGGACCGTTGCGCCTGCGCGGCGATCGACTAAGGTTCGCCCCCTGCCACGCACGCCGGACCCGTTGCCATGACGCAAGCTCCCATCAGCCGCTTTCCCGTTCCCGCAATCGACGCCTTGCCGGACGACATCCGCACCCGGCTGCTCGGCGTGCAGGAGAAGAGCGGCTTCGTGCCCAACGTGTTCCTGACACTCGCGCACCGGCCGGACGAGTTCCGCGCGTTCTTTGCGTATCACGACGCGCTGATGGAGAAGGACGGCGGGCTGACCAAGGCCGAGCGCGAGATGATCGTGGTGGCGACCTCGAGCGCCAACCAGTGCCAGTATTGCGTCATCGCGCATGGCGCGATCCTGCGCATCCGCGCCAAGAGTCCCCTGATCGCCGACCAGATCGCGATCAACTACCGCAAGGCCGACATCACGCCGCGGCAGCGGGCGATGCTCGATTTCGCGATGAAGGTGGCGCTCGAGGCGCAGACCGTCGGGGACGCCGATTTCAAGGCGCTGGCCGGCCACGGTTTCAGCGACGACGACATCTGGGACATCGCCGCAATCGCGGCATTCTTCGCGCTGTCGAACCGGATGGCGAATGTCACAGGCATGCGGCCCAACGACGAGTTCTACCTGATGGGGCGGCTGCCGAAGACCAAGTGAGACGATCAGTCGTCCGACGCCGGCCCGCACCAGCCGGGCAGATAGACCGCGTCGTGGCTCTTTGCGGCCGCCAGGGCGTGCTCCATGGCGGCGGCGAAATGGGTCTCGACCGTCTTGCGCTTGACCTTGCGGCGCAGGAAGTCGGCCCATAGGAACTCGCTGAACGGCGTCGTGTCCTTGGCAAAGCCGCCGGCGCGGCGCAGCTCACCGGCCAGGCTGCGGAACGGATCGTCCTTCAGATTCGCGACGGTCTTCGGCAGGTCCTTGAAATGCCGCCGCACGCCCTTGGCGTCGTAAGGATAGACCCAGCGCTTGTTGTCCATCACGCCCCAGAACGCCTCCCGATCGACCATCGAGAGGTCGCCGATCACCGTGACCAGCACATCCTTGACGCCCTCGTCATGGAGCGCGCGGGCGAGGTGATGGTGGTCGACGACGTAGTGCCGCTCGTCGGGACCGAGCACCACCGGGATCATGTGCTTGCCGAGCAGCTCGGCCTGCTTCTTCTTCGACTTGTGCTCGCGCCAGCGCTCGCGCTTCTCCTTCACCTCGCGCATGCCGACGGTCATCTGGGTCGGGCGCAGCGACAGGATCGGCACGGGATGAAGCAGCGGCTCGCGGGTATTGGCCATGGCTGGGCTTCCAGGGGGATGATCAGCATTATGCCACGCCTGCCGAGCCGTTCCAGCGCATCTTCCCCGAGCTGCGACGCCGTTCGGACCGACCGCGGCAGGTTCCAATCACCCGCGGAGCAGGCGCCGACTGGATGCATCCGAGGAGGGAGATGTTTTGCTGATGCAGCTCAATTATGGCAAAGTTTCTTTGTGAGAGGTTGGGCCCGCGTGCTAAAAAGGACCATCGGAGTCGAGGCATGAAGTCCCAGCGCCCCATTGCAGCGGAGGAAGAGCATCGCGTGGTGCCGTTCCGGCCGCGCAGCAGTCCGGTGCGGCGCGCGGCCGAGGGCGGCAGTCCGCCGATTCAGCTGCACCGGCGCGAGCAGCCGACACTCGATCTCTCCCGGTATGAGCAGCCGCGTGAGGAGCCCGATGACTTCCGCCACCGCATCCTGGCCAACATCGCCGCCATCGCCTTCACGGTCGCGTTGACCGCGATCGGCATCTGGCTGGCGATGAGCATTGCCGACCTGCGCAAGACCCAGGACTGCCTGCTGACCGGACGGCGCGACTGCGCCCGCATCATCACTGAGACCTACACGCCCTGATCCCCTGCTGGACGCGGCTGCCGCGGCCGGCGGGGCATCACAATCCCGCCACAACCGCCGTGTCCGGCTCCATTGAACTCACCGCGTCGCTCCGATATACGGGCACACGACTCCCCGGGCGACGGGGGTAAAAGGGCTCGCATCAGACGCCCCCGGGGGCGCGGTGTCCTCCCGTCGCCACCTACCGGATTAGCTCCAAAATATCAAAGGCTTAGTGATGTCCTCAACATTCGATCAGGTCGCCACGATCATCGCTGAAACCTGCGACATCCCGCGCGACACGATCACGCCGGATAGCCACGCCATCGACGATCTGGGCATCGACAGCCTCGATTTCCTCGACATCGCGTTTGCGATCGACAAGGCCTTCGGGATCAAGCTGCCGCTCGAGAAGTGGACGCAGGAAGTCAACGACGGCAAAGCCAGCACCGAGCAGTATTTCGTGCTGAAGAACCTGTGCGCCCGCATCGACGAGCTGGTCGCCGCCAAGGGCGCGTGAGCGCCTGCCATGCAGATCGAATACTTCCTGCTCATCGACCGCATTCTCGATCTTCGGCTGGACGAGAAGGCCATCACCGTCGAAGCCAAGGTCCCCACCGAAAGCACGATCTTCGAAGGGCATTTCCCGGGCTATCCGATCATGCCCGGCGTTCTCCTGATCGAATCGATGGCGCAGACATCGGGCTGGCTGCTGCTCGCGCTCATGAAGTTCGAGCGGATGCCGTTCCTCGCCGCGGTCAAGGAGGCCAAGATGCGCGGCTTCGTGTCGCCGGGCGAGGTGCTGACCGTCGAGGCCAACGTGCTGCACGAGGGCTCCGGCTATGCCATGACCGAAGCGCGCGTGAAGGTCGGCGGCAAGCTACGCTCGAACGCGACGATCACCTTCAGCCACGTCCCCTTCCCCAATCCGGAGCTGCGCGGACACATGGACGCCGTCGCCGAGCGCGTCGGCTTTCCGCAACAGGTCCTACAGCGATGAGTGAGACGACAGCCGTGACCTCCGAGCCCGTCGAAGTCTGGATCACCGGTATCGGCCTTGCGACCTCGCTCGGCGAGGGACTCGATGCGAACTGGGAGGCCCTCAACGCCGGCCAGATCAACGTCGACGAGCAGGGTTTTGCACCCTACATCGTGCATCCCTGGGCCAAGGTGAATCTGGAAGCGCAGATCCCGAAGAAGGAGCAGCGCCAGATGGAGGCGTGGCAGCGCATCGGCACCTATGCCGCCGGGCTTGCGCTGGATTCCGCCGGCCTCAAGGGCAACAAGGACATCCTGTCCCGGATGGACATGATCGTGGCCGCGGGCGGCGGCGAGCGCGACATCTCCGTCGACACAGCGATCCTCAACGCGGAGGCCCAGGGCAATTGCACGCCCGGCTTCCTGAACGACCGGCTGATGAGCGACCTGCGCCCGACCCTGTTCCTGGCGCAGTTGTCCAACCTGCTCGCCGGCAACATCGCGATCTCGCACGGCGTCTGCGGCACCTCGCGCACCTTCATGGGCGAGGAGGTTGCGGGCGTCGACGCGTTCAAGATCGCCTTGGCCCGCATCGCCGGCCGCCAGAGCGACATCGCGCTGGTCGGCGGCTCGCACAATGGCGAGCGCAAGGATCTGCTCGTGCTGTACGAGTTCGGCGACTACAATCTGAAGAACGAATTCAAGCCGGTCTGGTCCCGCAAGGACCATCCGGGCTTCGCGCTCGGATCGGCCGGCGCGTTCCTGGTGCTGGAATCCAAGCCGCATGCGGAGGCCCGCGGCGCCAAGCCGCTGGCGCGGCTCAGCAAGGTCGTCGCCGACCGCGCCCGCCGCAAGGAGGCAGGCGCGGTGACCGGAACGCTGGACCGTCTATGGTCGGCGCTCGACGTCCACGAGGCCCCCGGCGCCATCATCACGGGCGCGACCGGTGCGGAGCCGGTGACCTCGGAGGAGCGCGCCTTCCTCGACCATCACAAGGCGTTCGCGGTGCGCTCGAGCGGGACCCGTTTCGGCCACACGATGGAAGCGCATTTCGCGCTTGGTCTGGCGCTTGCCGCACTTTCGATCTCGCGCGGCGCCCTGTTCGCACCGGGCGACGCCTCGGGTGTGGAGGCAGAGATGAAGGAGGCTCCGACCCAGATCGTGGTGGTCGGCGCCGGCCACTACCGCGGCGAAGGCATGGCCTTGGTCGAAGCAGTCAAGTGAACACGGTACGGCCTTAAGAAGACGCGACGGGGGACATCATGAGTGTACGCGACAAGTTTGGACGCCCCATCGTGGTCGTGACCGGGATGGGCATCGTCACCTCCCTTGGGGCCGGCAAGTCCGATAATTGGAACAAGCTCGTGGCCGGCGAGTCCGGCATCCGCACCATCACGCGCTTTCCGATCGACGGCTTGAAGACGACCATGGCCGGCACGGTCGATTTCGTCCCCGTGGCGCCGTTCACGTCGACGGGCCTGTCCGAGCGGCTCGGCCACATGGCCGTCGAGGAAGCCATCGCGCAGGCTGGAATCGGCAGCAAGGGCGACTTCCCGGGCCCGCTGTTTCTCGCCGTGGCGCCCGTCGAGATCGAGTGGCCGCAGCGCCTGGAGCTCGCGCATGAGGTTGGCGGCACTCAGTTCACCTATGACGACCTGCTGAAGGTCTGCGGCGGCGGCAAGTTCGTCAACTATCACCACCGCTTCCTGTTCGGCTCGGTCGCCGATTCGCTGTCCGACACCTTCGGCACCAAGGGCTCGCCGATCTCGCTGTCGACTGCCTGCGCCTCCGGCGCGACCGCGATCCAGCTCGGCGTCGAAGCCATCCGGCGCGGTGAGACTGACGTCGCGCTATGCGCCGCCACCGAAGGCTCGGTCAATCCGGAAGGGCTCGTGCGCTTCTCGCTGCTGTCGGCGCTGTCGACCCAGAACGACCCGCCGCAGGCCGCCTCCAAGCCGTTCTCCAAGAACCGCGATGGTTTCGTGATGGCCGAGGGCGCCGGTGCGCTGGTGCTGGAAAGCTACGACGCGGCCGTGGCGCGCGGCGCCAAGATCCTCGGCGTCGTCGCCGGCTGCGGCGAGCTGACCGACTCCTTCCACCGCACCCGTTCCTCGCCGGACGGCAAGCCGATCATCGGCTGCATCCGCAAGGCGCTCGCCGATGCCGGCATGGCGCCGGAGCAGATCGACCATATCAACGCCCACGGCACCGCCACGCCCGAGAACGACAAGATGGAATATGTCGGCGTCTCCGCCGTGTTCGGCGAGCACACCGGCAAGATCCCGGTGTCGTCGAACAAGTCGATGGTCGGCCACACCATCTCGGCGGCCGGCGCGGTCGAGGCGATCTTCTCGCTGCAGACGCTCGAGCATCAGCGTATTCCGCCGACCATCAACTACGACATTCCGGATCCCGCGATCCTGTTCGACGTCGTCGGCAACAAGGCCCGCGATGCGCGCGTCACCACCGTGATGTCGAATTCGTTCGGCTTCGGCGGCCAGAACGCCTCGCTGATCCTGACGCGCGAACCGGCCTGATCCGCCTGTCACATCGATGAGTCTCCTGCCCCTCCGGACCAAGCTCGTGATCCGCCGAGCCGTGAAGTCGGCCGGGGCGTCCGCCGTCGGCGCGCTGACGGTAGGCATGCTCAGGACCACGCGCTATTTCGATCCGCAGAAGACGGCCGACCGCTTCGCGCGCCTCGCGCAGTGGATCGGTCCGCGGCTGCGCGAGCAGCGCATCGGCCGCGACAATCTCACGGCGGCCTTTCCGGAGAAATCGCCCGAGGAGATCGAGAAAATCCTCGCCGGCGTGTGGGACAATCTCGGCCGCGTCGGCGCCGAGTTCGCCCATCTCGACAAGATCTGGGATTACGACGAGGCTCATCCGGAGCGCAGCCGGATCGAGCTGTCGCCGCGCACCCATGAGCTGTTTCATCAGCTCCGTCTCGACGGCAAGCCGGCGCTGATCTTTGCCAGCCACCTCGCCAATTGGGAGATGCCGGCGCTCGCCGCGGTCGCCCACAAGCTCGATACGGCGATCCTCTATCGCCGGCCCAACATCGCCGCCGCCGACCGCATCATCCAGGAGATACGGCAGGTCAAGATGGGCACACTGGTCCCGGCCGGCCGCGACGCGCCGCTGCGGCTGGCACAGGCGCTGAAGAACGGCCAGCACGTTGCCATGCTGGTCGATCAGTACCTGACCGGTGGCGTCGAGGTCACCTTCTTCGGCCGCAAGACCCGCGCCAATCCGATGCTGGCCCGTCTGTTACGCCAGGTCGAATGCCCCGTGCACGGCGTCCGCATCATCCGCCTTCCCGGCAACCGCTTCCGCGCCGAAGTCTCGGAGGAGGTGAAGCCGGTCCGGACGGCCGATGGTCAGATCGACATCCAGGGCACGACACAGGCGATCACCGACGTCGTCGAGAGCTGGGTCCGCGAATATCCCGAGCAATGGCTCTGGCTGCATCGGCGCTGGCGGTAGCCCGCGCCCGGACAAACTCCGCTGCGGGGAAGCAGCGCTGCAGCACCACTTACCGCTGACGGGCCGTTCAAAGAAAACGCTTACCTCATCCATCGACGCTCGCTACCTTGGTCGCGTATCCGACGGCTGTTCGGAAGCTGCAGGGAGGACAAGCGCGAATGTTTTCGCATGTGATGATCGGCACCAACGACCTCGACAAGGCCAAGGCCTTCTACGACAAGCTGCTGGGAACGCTCGGCGTGAGGCCGGCACGGGTCGACGGCCACCGCATCTTCTACATCACGCCGACCGGCATTTTCGGGGTGTCGAAGCCGATCAACGGTGAGCCGGCCACGCACGCCAATGGCGGCACGATCGGCTTTGCCTGCAACTCACCTGAGCAGGCAGACGCCTGGCATGCAGCCGGGCTCGAAGCCGGCGGCACCAGCTGCGAAAATCCGCCCGGCGTTCGTGAAGGCTCCGCCGGCAAACTCTATCTGGCATATCTGCGCGACCTCGACGGCAACAAGCTCTGCGCGATGCATCGGCTGGGGTAATCCCGCGGAGTCATTGCGAGGAGCAACGCGACGAAGCAATCCAGATCTTCTTCTCAGCCCTGGATTGCTTCGCAGCGTTCGCAATGCCGGCAGCAGCGCTGGCTACCGCCCGGTCTTCACCTTCGTCCAGAGCCGGTTGATGACGCGCTGCGTCGCGGGCTCGCGGGCGGTGATGACGAACAGCTTCTTCAGCGTCGTCTCATCCGGATAGATGTTCTTGTCGCCAAAGATTTTTGGATCGATCAGCTTCTGGCTCGCCAGGTTGCCGTTGGCATAGGACAGGAAGTCGGAGTTCTTGGCCGCGACCTCGGGCCGGTAGAGATAATTGATCAGCGCATAGGCTTCGGCCACGTGCGGAGCGTCAGTGGGAATCGCAAAATTGTCGAAGAACATCTGCGCGCCCTCTTTCGGGATTGCGTAGCCGATCTCGACGCCGTTCTTCGCTTCTTCCGCGCGGCTGCGCGCCTGCATGATGTCGCCGGACCAGCCGACGACGAGGCAGATCTCGCCGGTGGCGAGCGCGCTTAAGTATTCCGACGAATGAAACTTGCGCACGGATGGTGCGACCTTGCCGACCACCTCGGCCGCCTTCTCCAGATCGGCCTGCCTGGTCGAGTTCGGGTCGAGGCCAAGATAGTTCAGCGCCGCCGGAAAGATGTCGTCGGCGGAATCCAGCATGTGGACGCCGCAGTCCTTGAACTTGGCGAGGTTCTCCGGCTTGAACACCATGTCCCAGCTGTCGATCCGCGCGCCGGGCCCCAGGATCTTCTCGACCGCCTTGACGTTGTAGCCGATCCCGGTCGTGCCCCACATGTAGTTGGCGGCGAACTGATTGCCGGGGTCGTAGGTCGCCAGACGCTCGGTCACGGCGGGCCACGCATTGACGAGATTGGGCAGCTTCGACTTGTCGAGCGGCTGGAATATCTTGGCCTTGATCTGGCGCTGCAGGAAGTACGCGGTCGGCACCACGACGTCGTAGCCGGATTTGCCGGCGAGCAGCCGCGTCTCCAGGGTCTCGTTGGCGTCGAATGTGTCGTAGACCACCTTGATGCCGGTCTCCTTGGTGAAGTCGTCAAGGACACCGGGCGCCATGTAGTTCGACCAGTTGTAGAAGTTGACGACACGCTCCTCTGCGCGACCGGCCGCCCCCGTGAGCGTCAGCGCCGCGACAGCCAGCGCCAGAGCCGAACCCATGCAGCCGCGCGTCATCACTCGTGTCTCCTAGCGCCGGTGGATGGCGTCCGAGAGGCGCTCCAGCGCCGTATCCAGGGTGGCGTCCTTCTTGGCGAAGCAGAACCGCACCACGGACGTCACGGCATTCGTCTCGTAGAACGCCGACACCGGGATGGCGGCCACCTTGTAGTCGTTGACGATGCGACGGCAGAACTGCTCGTCGGTCTCGTTGAGGCCGAGCGGCGAAAGGTCGACGGTCAGGAAGTAGGTCCCCTGCGCCTTCAGCACGGGAAAGCCCAGGCTTTCGAGACCGGCCGTGAGCCGGTCGCGGCTGCGCGCGAGCTCGCTGCGCATGTTGATGAAGTAGTCGTCCGACTTGCCGAGGCCGTAGGCGACCGCGACCTGCAGATTCGGTGCCGTCGTGAAGGTCAGGAATTGATGCACCTTGGCGGCGACGCGCAGCAGATGCGGCGCGGCGCAGACGAAGCCGATCTTCCAGCCCGTCAGCGAGAAGATCTTGCCGGCCGAGCCGACCTTGATGGTGCGGTCGCGCATGCCGGGAATGGTGATCAGCGGGATGTGCGCGCGGCCGTCGAACACGACGTGCTCCCAGACCTCGTCGCAGATCGCGACCGCGTCGAACTCCTGGCAGAAGCGCGCCAGCAGCTCGAGATCCTCGCGCGGGTAGACCACCGCGGCCGGGTTGAGCGGGTTGTTGAACAGCACCGCCTTGGTCTTTGGCGAGAACGCCTGCCGCAGCATCTCCTCCGACAGCCGCCAGTGCGGCGGCTCCAGACGGACGAGGCGCGGAATGCCGCCGGCCTGGCGGATGATCGGCAAGTATGAATCATAGACCGGCTGGAAGCAGATCACCTCGTCGCCCGGCTCCACCACCGACAGGATCGCCGACGTCAGCGCCTCGGTGCCGCCGGAGGTGACCATGACCTCGCTCATCGGATCGAGATCGAGCTTGTGCCAGTGCTTGTAGTGCGCGGCAATGGCCTGGCGCAGCTCCGGCAGGCCCATCATCGACGGATACTGGTTGTAGCCGTTGAGGACCGCGTCGGCCGCGGCACGGCGGATATCCTCCGGACCCGGATCGTCGGGAAAGCCCTGCCCCAGATTGATCGCGTCGTTGTCGCGCGCGAGCTGCGACATCTGCTCGAAAATGGTGACGGGCAGGTCGGCAAAGACCTTGTTCTGCGAGATCATGATCGCCTGTCAGCCGCCAGTCCTGGTCGGCAGGCCAGCCGCCTTCCAGCCGAGCATACCGCCCTGGAGATGCTTGTCGTAGGGCAGACCGGCGGCCTGCGCGGCCAGCGAGGCCGTGACCGAGCGCTTGCCGGAGCGGCAGGCGAACACGACGTCCTTGCCTTGCGGATCCGGGATCAGCTTCGGGTCGAAGCCCGACAGCGGAACGACGACGCCGTCGGGATAGGCTTCCGCAGAAACTTCATTCGGCTCGCGCACGTCAACCAGAAGAATTCGCCCTTCCGCGATCCCCTGGGCCACGTCCTGCGGGGTCAAATCGTGCACAACAGCCACGCCCATCCTCCAAGCCTTCAGCAGGGCCATATCGGCCCCAATCTGGTCGCCAAACTCACCCCAGACGCTACGAAAATCAAGCGCTTCGGCACGCTGAGGAGACGGGTCTCGAGCTCAGATCGTAACCTGGGTGCCGACCTCCACCACCCGTCCGCTCGGGATCTGAAAATAGTCGGTCGCGTCGTTGGCGGAGCGGCTCATTGAGATGAACAGGTGATCCTGCCAGCGCGGCATGCCTGAATGCGCAGCCGGCTTCAGCGCACGGCGCGACAGGAAGAACGAGGTCGACATGATGTCGAACTGCCAGCCGAGCTTGCGCGCGATCGCAAGTGCGCGCGGCACGTTGGGCGATTCCATGAAGCCGAAGCGCAACGTCACCTTGGAAAACGTCGGACTGATCTGCTCGAGGCGAACCCGTTCGGACGGCTCGATGCGCGGCGTCGGCGCGGTCTCGATCGTCAGGATGACGTTCTTTTCGTGCAGCACCTTGTAGTGCTTGAGGCTGTGCATCAGCGCGGTCGGCGCGCTCAAGGGATCGCTGGTCAGGAACACGGCCGTGCCGGCCACCCGCTGCGGCGGACGCTTCTCAAGCATGGTCACGAGATCGGCGAGCGGGAATTCGAGCTTGCGCGACTTGTCGAACAAGAGCCGGCTGCCGCGCCGCCACGTGTACATCAGCGTCATCACGAAGCCGCCCAGCGCCAGCGGCACCCAGCCGCCTTCGAACACCTTCAGGAGATTCGCCGCCAGGAAGGTCAGATCCAGGAACAGGAACGGCGCGATCAGCGCGGCCGCCGCAATCGGCGACCATCGCCAGACCTTCCAGATCACGACGAAGCCCATCATGGCCGTGACGACCATTGTGCCGGTGACCGAGATGCCGTAGGCCGAGGCGAGCGCGCTCGATGACTTGAACATCAGCACCAGCAGCATGACCGAGATCAGCAGCAGCTTGTTGATGCGCGGAATGTAGATCTGGCCCGAATGCGCCTCGGAGGTGTGGCGGATCTCGAAGCGTGGCAGCAGGCCGAGCTGAATCGCCTGCCGCGTCAGCGAATAGGCACCGGTGATGACGGCCTGGCTCGCGATGACGGTCGCCATGGTGGCGAGCGCGACCATCGGGATCAGCGCCCACTCCGGGAACATCAGGAAGAACGGGTTCTCGATCGCCTTCGCGTCGGCGATCACCAGCGCCCCCTGCCCCAGATAGTTCAGCGCCAGCGATGGCAGCACGATGAACAGCCAGGCAGTCTGGATCGGCCGCTTGCCGAAATGGCCGAGGTCGGCGTACAGCGCCTCGGCGCCGGTGACGGCCAGAAACACCGCGCCGAGCGTGACGAAGCCGATGATCCCGTGATGCAGCATGAAGGTCACGGCATTCAGCGGGTTGATTGCCCACAGCACCTCGGGATGGCGCAGGATCGGCGGCAACGCCGCAATGCCGATCACCAGGAACCAGATCAGCATGATCGGACCGAAGAACGCCGCAACCTTGGCCGTTCCGCGCGCCTGGACAGCGAACAGCGCGACCAGAATCACGACGGTCAGCGGCACGACGTAGGGCTCGAACGCTGCCGTGACCAGCTTGATGCCCTCGATCGCCGACAGCACGGACAGAGCCGGCGTGATCACCGCATCGCCATAGAACAGCGCGCCTGAGATGATGCCGAGCAGCACGATGATGCTGGCGCCGCGCGCGACTCCGCGCTGGGCGAGCGCCATCAGCGCCAGGGTGCCGCCCTCGCCGTGGTTGTCGGCGCGCAGCAGGATCACGACGTATTTGAGGGTCACGACGACGATGAGAGCCCACAGGATGAGCGAGATCACCCCCATCACGGCGTGAGGCGCAGGCTCGCCGCTGCTGCTCGCAGCCAAGACCGCTTCACGCAACGCGTACAGCGGGCTGGTGCCGATGTCGCCATAGACGACACCGATGCTTCCCAGTGTCAGCGCCGCGAAGCTCGCCGTGGAATGGGCGTTGCCATGCCCGTTGGTCGCCGGCGCTTCCGCGGGCGTAGCTGCGACGTCGACTGTCATGGGGTAGCCCCCTCGAGGACTCGTTAATGCTTCACTGCACAACGCGGCAGAGCGCGCGGCTTATAGCGGCAGCGCGTTACGACGGACCCGTCGGGAATGCGCCTCAGCCATGCATTTAAGCATGCACGAGCCGTCAGGGAAGTCCAGCGATCAAATCGTTACCTGGGTACCTACTTCGACGACCCTGCCCGTGGGAATCTGGAAATAGTCCGTGGCGTCGTTGGCCGACCGGCTCAGACCGATGAAGAGATGGTCCTGCCAGGTCGGCATGCCCGACTGGGACGATGGCTTCAACGAGCGGCGCGAGACGAAGAACGACGTCGACATGATGTCGAACTGCCAGCCGAGCTTGCGCGCCACCGCGAGCGCGCGCGGCACGTTCGGGGATTCCATGAATCCGAAGCGCAGCCGCACCTTGGAAAACTTCTCGCTGATCTTCTCCATGCGCACGCGCTCCGAGACATCGACCCGCGGCGTCTGCGCGGTCTCGATGGTCAGGATCACGTTGTGCTCGTGCAGCACCTTGTTGTGCTTGAGATTGTGCAGCAATGCGGTCGGCACCGAGGTCGGGTCGCTGGTGAGAAACACCGCCGTGCCCTTGACGATGTGAGGAGGCCTCTTCTCCAGGCTGGTGATCAGGTCATCCAGCGGAACCTCGATCTTGCGCGTCTTGAGCACCAGGATCGCCGAACCACGCCGCCAGGTCCAGATCGTCACGACCATCGCGGCACCGAACAGCAGCGGAACCCAGGCTCCTTCGAGCAGCTTCAGCAGGTTGGCGCTGAAGAAGGTCATGTCGACGATGACGAAGGGAGCGATCACGGCGGCCGCCACGGCCGCGCGCAAGTTCCACAGCTTCCAGATCACCACGAAGCCCATGATGCCGTCGGCGACCATGGTGGTGGACACTGCGATGCCATAGGCGGAGGCGAGATTGCTCGAGGTCCGGAACAGCAGCACCAGCAGCAGCACGCCGATCAGCAGCAACCGGTTGACCCGCGGCAGATAGATCTGGCCGGCATGGCTCTCGGACGTATAGCGCACCTCGAAACGCGGCAGCAGGCCGAGCTGGACCGCCTGGCTGACCAGCGAATAGGCGCCCGTGATCACGGCCTGGCTCGCGATGACGGTCGCGGCGGTGGCCAGCACCACCAGCGGCAGCAGCAGCAGTTCGGGCACCATCCGGTAGAACGAATTCTCGATCGCGGCAGGATCGGACAGCACCAGTGCGCCCTGCCCGAAATAGTTGATCAGCAGCGCCGGAAGCACGAAGAACAGCCAGGCCGACTGGATCGGCTTGCGGCCGAAATGACCGAGATCCGCATAGAGTGCCTCGCCGCCGGTGACCGCGAGGAACACCGCGCCCAGGGTGACCAGGCCGATCGTGCCGTGCGAGAGCAGGAACTGCACCGCATAATAGGGATTGATCGCCGCGAGCACGGAGGGGTCGTCGCGGATGTGGACGAGTCCCATCAGGGCGAGGGTGGTGAACCATGTGACCATGACCGGGCCGAAGGCGGAGGCGACGCGCGCCGTCCCCTTGCTCTGGACCGCGAACAGTACGACCAGGATGAACACGGTCAGCGGCACGACGTAGTGCTCGAGCGCGGGCGCCGCGAGCTTGAGGCCTTCGACCGCCGACAACACCGAAATCGCCGGCGTGATCATCGAGTCTCCGATGAACATCGAAGCGCCGATCACGCCCAGCGACATCAGGAACAGGCTGCGCCGACCCAAGGCCCGCTGTCCGAGCGCCATCAGCGACAGCGTTCCGCCCTCGCCGTTGTTGTCGGCGCGGAGCAGCAGCAGGACGTATTTGGCCGTCACCACGATGAACAGCGACCAGAGGATCAGCGAGAGCACCCCGAGCACGATGATCCGCGACACCGGCTGCCCCTGAGCGGCGCCGTGCGCGGCCTCGCGAAAGGCGTAGAGGGGCGAGGTGCCGATGTCTCCGAACACCACGCCGATGCTGCCTAGCGTCAGCCCCCAGAACCCCGACGTGCTCGCGGTGTCCTGTCCTTCGGTCGATGTCGCGCTGGCCGTCATGTTGCTCGGAACGCATCTTCTCTGTTTGGCCCGGCGCGTGTGAACGTAGACCGTTCGCAGGTCAAGTCTCTAGCGTAAGCAGACCGCTGTTCCCAGGTCGCAACCAAACGGCATGGCTGACACGGATGTCGCATGCCGCATCGCGGCAAGTGCCTTTAGCCCAGGCATCCTGAGGCAGATGTCGGATCTACCCCCGGCGAATCAAGTGCCCGCTGATGCTCTTCGTTGCCGTTCGCAAGCCGCCATGCGGCATTATGATGCGGCAAGCGAAGCATCCCGGCTACGGCTTCAGATCGGGCGGCAATGGCGGGTCTTCCCGCATCAGGGTGATCGTCACGCGGCGGTTGGCTGCCAGCGACGGGTCGTCGGGAAACAGCGGCTGGGTGTCCGCCTTGCCGGAGACGGCATAGATGTGGCTCGCCGGCAGCCCTTCCCGCTCCAGGATCTGGCGCACCGCATTGGCGCGGTCCGCCGACAGGTCGAAGCCGCCATAGTCGCTGCGGGCGGGAACGAAGCCGGCGGCCGTGTGCCCGGTGATCTGGACCCGAAGCGGGGTCGCCTTGAGCGGGGCAGCCAGCTTCTCGATCAGGCGTCGCGTGCGGTCGAACGGCACCTTCGAGCCATCAGCGAACATCGACCGCCCGTCCTGGTCGACGATCTCCAAGTTGAGACCCTGCTTGGTCTCTTCGAACATGATGTGCTTGGAGATCTCGGTCATCTCCGGCATGTCCTGCAGCGCCTGGCGCAGCGAGGCGGACGCCAGCGCGAACTGGCGATCGATCTTCAGCTTGGCGCCATTGGTATGCTGGCGCTCCTCCTGCTCGGGGCTCGGCTCGCGCGCGGTCTCCTCCGGCGAGATGTGGGCGGCGTTCTTGAGCTTCGGCCGGGTCGGCAGGCCGTCGGATTCCACGATGCCCGAATAGCGCGACTCGGTCTGCACGCCGAAGGCGTCGCGCATCGAGCCTGCGACGACCTTCAGCTTGGCGTTGTCCATGGTCGAGAACGCGACCAGCATCACGAAGAAGCTGACCAGAAGTCCCATCAGGTCGGCAAAGGTCACGAACCAGCCGTGACCGCCGCCATGCGCATCGCCCCGCTTCTTCTTGGCCATTGCCTACCCCACCCCGGATCGCCCCGCCGCAGCCGATCAGGCCGGCACGGGCTCGCCTTCGGCGTGGCGATGCTTCTCCGGCAGATAGGCCAGGAGCATTTCGCGGACCAGGGCGGGACTCTTGGAGTCGCGGATCATCAGGATTCCGTCGATGATCAGCGTCCGGTTGGTTTCCTCGTCCAGCAGCTTGCCATGCAGCTTGTCGGCGATCGGCAGACAGATCAGGTTCGACACCAGCGCGCCGTACAGGGTCGCGAGCAGCGCGGTCGCCATGAACGGGCCGAGCTTCGAGGGGTCGGTCATGTTGGCGAACATCTGCACCATGCCGATCAGCGTGCCGACCATGCCGAACGCCGGGGCGCAGTCGCCGATGGCGCGATAGATCTTGCTGCCTTCGTCCAGATGCATCAGGAAATTGTCGCGGTCACGCTCGAGATTGTCGCGGATGAATTCGAGGTCGTAGCCGTCGGCCACGTATCGGATTCCCTTGGCGAGGAACGGCTCGTCGGTCTCGACCTTTTCCAGGCCGACCGGGCCCTGCTTGCGCGCGATCTCGGCGATGCGGGCGAGCTCGTCGACGAGCTCGCGGGCCGACAGGCGGCTCATGGTGAAAGCGTACTTCATTCCAAGCGGAACACCGTGCAGCATGACGCCCAGCGGGAAGCGAATCATGGTGGCTGCGATCGAACCGCCGAAGATGATGATTGCGGCGTGCTCGCTGACGAACATCTCGAGATCGCCGCCCAGCAGCATCATCGTCGCGATGACGATCACGCCAGCCACGAGCCCCGCACTCGTCATAATATCCATGAGTCAACTCCACCGCGTACGCAAACCACGGACCCTGCCGGACCGACGCGGTGCTTCTGGACCGCATGTCACGACACTAAATGTCCGCCATTAAGGACGAGTTACTGAATTCGGTAGGCATAATGAAAGGTAAACAGCAGCGCCGCAGACGACGCCGACCTCGCTCAAGCGACCGACGATCCGGACTTGAGCAGGTTCGCCGCGGCGAAGACGGCTGACTGATCGAATGATCGCTGCATCTTGTGGACCATCTCCAGCATCTGCGCCGGCTCCATCGTCGCCGATCCCACCTCGAGTTCGCGCGACAGGCGCGACAGCGCCGAGAAACCGAACGTCGCCGACGAGCTCTTGATCGAATGCGCCTCGCGCCTGAGTTCGAGGCGATCCTCGAACTTGGCCGCAAGCGTGCCGAACTTTCCGGACGTGTCGTCGAGGAACGTGCGCAGGACCTCCAGCGCATCCTCCTCGCCGAGCTCGGAGACCAGGATTTGATAGACGGATTCGTCGAATTGCACCCAGTCGGTCATGCGACAAGCCTTTCCTTGTGTGTAGCAGCGGCCGCGCGAAGCAGAGCGGCATTCAGTCGATCGCGCGTGACCGGCTTGGTCACGAAGTCGTTCATGCCGGCGTCGGTGCACGCCAGATGATCCTGGCTGGTGGCGTTGGCCGTCAGAGCGACGATGTAGATGTCCTGCGCGGGCGGCGGCAGCGAACGGATCATCCGCGTCGCCGTGAGCCCGTCCATCTCGGGCATCATCATGTCCATGAGCACGAGGTCGTAAGGCTGCTTCTGCACGGCTGCGATCGCCTGCGTGCCGTTCTCGACGATGTCGTAGCCGTGACCAAGCTTGTCCAGGAGCTTTTTGATGACGAACTGATTGGTCAGATTGTCCTCGGCAACGAGGATCTTCAGCGGCGCGAGGCTGCCCGGACGTTCCTCGGCGATCGTCTCGCCGACCGGCACGATGGTCGCCTCGGGCGCGCTCACCTGCTCGACGTCCGGCTGCGGCTGGACCTGGATCGAGAAGGTGAAGGTGCTGCCCTCGCCCACCTTGCTCTGTACCTTGATGTCGCCGCCCATGCAGGTGACGAGGCGCTTGCAGATCGCGAGCCCCAGACCGGTGCCGCCGAAGCGGCGCGAGATGGAATTGTCGACCTGCGAGAACTGCTTGAACAGCCGGCTGACGGCGTCTGCGGGAATGCCGACGCCAGTATCGGCGACCGAGAACACCAGCGTCAGGTTCGGCCCGGCAAGGTTCTCGGCACGCACATCGATATGGACGCCGCCCGATTCGGTGAATTTGAGCGCATTGCCGACCAGGTTGAACAGCACCTGGCGCAGCCGCGCGGGATCGCCGACCACGTAGTTCGGCACGTCCGGCGCGATCGACGTCGTCAGTTGCAGGCCCTTTTCCCTAGCGCGGGACACCAGCAACTCGGCGGTCGCCGTCACCGACCGGTGCAGGTCGAACTCGATGTGCTCGATCTCCAGACGATCGGCATCGAGCTTGGAGAAATCGAGGACATCGTTGAGCAGTTGCAGCAGGTAATCGGCCGACTCGCGCAAGGTTGTCGCGATCTTGCGCTGCTCCGGCGCGAGGTCCGCCGACAGCAAGAGATCGGCAAGGCCGATGACGCCGTTCATCGGCGTGCGGATCTCATGACTCATCATCGCCAGGAATTCGGAGCGCGCCCGCGTACCTGCCTCGGCGGCATCGCGTGAGGCGGCAAGTCCCGCCTGATAGCGCGCAATCAGGATCGTGATGATGCCGATGACCACCGTCAGCAACGCCCCGACCAGCAGATCACGATCGCGGTTGAGCTTGAAGGCGCTGAAGATCTCCTCGGAGGCCTGACCGACGATGACCACCAGCGGCAGATCCTTGATGCGCTGGAACGAGTAGATGCGCGTGATGCCGTCGATCAGACTTTTGAAGGTGTAGAAGCCGCTGCTTCTGTGCTGAATGGCGCTCATCACCGGGCTGCCGGCGAGCGAGGATCCCACGCCCCCCGGACCGGCCGAGGCCCGTGCGCGCACGATGCCGTCGAGACCGAGGAGTGTGACATTGCCCTTCTTGCCGAGATCGACCGAATTGTAGAAGCTCGACAGATATTCGGGGTCGAGCGAGACCACCACCACGCCGCCGAACGAACCGTCCGGCATGATGATGCGGCGGGTCAACTGGATCGACCATTTGTTGGAGACACGGCCGAAGATCGGCTTGCTGATGAAGAGAAAATCATCCTTGCCGTCGGCATGAACGCGGAAGTGCTCGCGGTCGCGCAGGTCGAGGCCGCGCATCTTCGGATCGATGTTGCTAGACAGCATGATGCCGTCCTTGCCGATCACGACGACCTGAAACGAGAAGTCGGACAGGAACTGGCTGTTCTTCGACCATAGCGACATGTCGAAGTTGTGCGGGTCCCTGGCATAGGAGTCGCGGACGTAGAGCAAGGTCTGATCTGCCGCGCGGATCGAGCGGATGATCTGCTCCTCGAACGCGCGGGCCAGATTGGCGCCGTTCTTCAGCGCCGACTGCTCGGTGCGCGTATACTCTTCGGAGATCGTGTAGAAGATGCCGGCCCACACCAGCGCGATCGCCGAGAGGCCGATCGCGGCACTGCCGAAATGTCCGATCAGCCGAACCATCCTGTCGACGGTCCGGTCGACCCGCCCGAACAACGGCCTCGATTTCGATATCAGCCTGCGCATGTCCTTCGCCCTCGGGCGACATGCCTATCGGGACGGGCTAGCCATCAGGTAAAGCTTGATGGATAAAATCTTCTCAACGAGCGACGGCCGCTTAACCTTCGGCGAGTCCCGGCCTGTTTGCGGGTAATTCGTCACCGCGTTCGACATTTTCGGCCGAAGCTCAGTCGTCCCCCCGTAGTCATCCGGATGCGGTTGCAGCGTCGCAGTTCGGCGAGCGCCCTGCGCAAGGCCGGCGAGCCGCACCGTCGAGCGGCACGGCTCGCTCATTTGGACCGGAGCGAAGCGACGCTCAATGAATCTCCGCCGACCGCTTCAAGGCGGCCTTGAGCTTCTCGAGCGAGAAATCCGCAGACCGCGCGATGTCCAGGATCGGCGTTTCACGGCGCGCGCACAGCTCGGCCGCCTCGGGAAGCTTCGCGGCGATGTCGGCGGGGATGACGATCGCACCATGGCGATCGGAGTGGATCAGGTCGTCCGAGCGCACGGTCATCCCGGCGACGCGGACCTCGCCGCCAAAGCTCTCGGCATGCACCCACGCGTGCGACGGACCGATCGAGCCCGCCAGAGCCTGGAAGCCGGCAGCCCATTGCGGAATGTCGCGGATCGATCCATCCGTGATCACGCCGAGGCAGCCGAGCGCCTTGTGGACGTTGCTCTGCACCTCGCCCCAGAACGCGCCGTAGCCGATGTCGGGGCCATCGATATCCTGGATCACGACGATGCGCGGACCATGACCGGTGCCGACATATTCGTAGTAGTCGGTGCGCCGCCTCGCCTGCTCGTCCGCCGGCAGGCCCGACTTGACGACGGACCGGATCGTCGCCGTCCGCGCGTAGCCGACCATGGGCGGCAGGTCCGGGAACGGGCACACCAGCGGCTTGGTCGTGTAGCCGATCAGGCGGCGCTCGGGCGCCACGATCTCCATCGCGTTGCAGATGGTCGGCGTGTCATAGCGCGCGAGCGCCTCGAGGACGGAAGCAGCGAGGGGCGCGGCGGCAGTGCTTGTCACGGGCGTTTCTCCGGATGATGCGGACGGCATTCGCGGGCCGTCCTTGGCCATCCGGTATAACTGAGGCGCCGAAGCCGGCAAAGCGCGGGCTCGGTCGGGGCGCCCTGCGCTCAGTGCAGCCGTTCCGGCGGCCGCTGCCCCTGCTCCGCCGCCGGCACGCCGGTCGGCGCAAAAGCCGTCGTGGATGAAGACGAGGCGTGCGACGCTGCAGCCGCGGCACCAAGGACCGCGGCGTGCCGCGCCGCCTGCTGCCGATACAGCCGCCAGCCGAACGGAAGGCTCAGGATGTAGAGGATCGATCCGGCCGACAGGATGTGCCAGGGATAGACCACCAGCAGCGCGACGAAGAACACCACCGCGGCGAACACCGGCAGCACGAGTTCGGGCGAGACGCGCATCCGCGCGGTCTTGCCGGAGAACACCGGCAGCCGCGACACCATCAGGAAGGCGATCAGCAGCGTGTAGAAAGCCGTCAGCAGCGCCGGCGGCCTCGGCAGGTCCAGGAACGCCAGATAGACGGGCAGCAGCACGGTGATGGCGCCAAGCGGGGCCGGCACGCCGGTGAAGAAATTGGCGGCGAAGGGCGGCTTGTTGGGATCGTCGATGCTGGCGTTGAAGCGCGCCAGCCGCAGCCCGCCGCTGATGGCGTACATCATGGCGGCGATCCAGCCGCCGTCGTGCAGCTCATGAAGCTGCCAGAAGTACAGGATCAGGCCGGGCGCCACGCCGAAATTGACGAAGTCGGCCAGGCTGTCGAGCTCGGCACCGAACTTCGACTGGCCCTTGATCATGCGGGCGATGCGACCGTCGATGCCGTCCAGGAAGGCGGCGAAGACGATGGCGCCGACGGCGAGCTCCATCCGCCCCTCGGTCGACAGCCGGATTGCGGTGAGGCCGGCGCAGATCGCCAGCAAGGTGATCATGTTCGGCACCAGCAGCCGCACCGGGATCGGGCGGAAACGGCGGCGGCGCAGTTCGGGAGAGTTCAGATCGAAGCTCATGATCACACCACGTGTGGTTTGTCCGGGACCTTGTGCCTGAACACGGCTCAAGGTCTCCTTAATGGGTCACCAGCGGGCAGCGACGGTTCACTGGCTCCGGAACGTCAGGCCGGGCACGGGCACGTCGAAATCGGCCAGGATCGTCTCGCCGGCGATGGCGGTCTGCCCCTCCGAGACCAGAACCTCAGTGCCGTCAGGAAGATAGACGTCGAGCCGCGAGCCGAAGCGGATCAGGCCGAAGCGCTCGCCCGCGCCAATGGTCTGCCCCTCGCGCACGAACGACACGATCCGGCGCGCCACGAGGCCGGCGATCTGGACCACGCCGATCCGGCCATGCGGCGTCGAGATCGCGAGCGAGTTGCGCTCGTTGTCCTCGCTCGCCTTGTCGAGCTCGGCATTGATGAAGGCACCCGGACGGTAGGAGATCTTCTCGATCCGGCCGGCCACCGGGCTGCGGTTCACATGGACGTTGAACACGCTCATGAAGATCGAGACCCGCAGCAGCGGCCGGTCGCCGAGGCCGAGCTCGGCCGGCGGCAGGGCGCGCGTGATCATGGAGATGCGTCCGTCGGCCGGCGCCACCACCAGCCCTTCCCGCTGCGGCGTGACCCGGATCGGGTCGCGGAAGAACAGCGCGCACCAGACGGTGAGCAGCGTGCCGATCCAGCCGAGCGGGGTGAATATCCAGAACAGGATCAGGCTGACGAGGGCAAATCCCCCGATGAAGGGGTAGCCTTCCGGGTGGATCGGCGGGATCTGAGCGCGGATGGAATTGCTGATCGACATGGCCTGCTTCGTTGAGTGTTGTCGCCCTGACCTCAGAGCGGACCGCCGCCTTGACTAGGTCGATGGCCGGCGAAGGTCAAAATGAATCCTTAATGCAGTCTTGAGTTCAGATCAGGGCGGTCCGCAGCATCATTCGGCGGCGCTGGCTACCCGTCCCGCCAGATCCGGCCCGGCGACGTCCGGTTCGCCCCGATCAGGCGGATTGCGGTTCGGCGCAGTCGCCTCATCGCCGATCTGCGCCAGTTTTTCACGCGCCTCCTCGGCCTCGCGCTGCCGGTTCCACATGCCGGCATACAGCCCGCCTTTGGCCAGCAGCTCGGCATGGGTGCCGCGCTCGGCGATGCGACCCCGGTCGAGCACGATGATCTCATCGGCCGCTACGATGGTCGAAAGCCGGTGCGCGATCACGAGCGAGGTGCGGTTGCGCGACACGCCATCGAGCGCCTCCTGGATCTCGTGCTCGGTATGGCTGTCCAGCGCCGAGGTCGCCTCGTCCAGCACGAGGATCGGCGGCCCCTTCAGGATGGTGCGGGCGATCGCGACGCGCTGCTTCTCGCCGCCGGAGAGCTTGAGGCCACGCTCGCCCACCTGGGTCTCGTAGCCCTTCGGCGCCATCCGGATCAGACCGTCGATCTGCGCGAGGCGGGCCGCCTCCTCGACCGCGGCGTCGTCCGCATCCCAGCGTCCGTAGCGGATGTTGTAGCGGATGGTGTCATTGAACAGCACGGTATCCTGCGGCACCATCCCGATCTGGGCGCGCAGCGACACCTGGGTAACATCGCGGATGTCCTGGCCATCGATCAGAATGCGGCCGCCGGAGACGTCGTAGAGCCGAAACAGCAGCCGCGAGATGGTCGACTTGCCAGCACCGGACGGCCCCACGATCGCGACCGTCTTGCCCGCCGGCACCTCGAAGCTGAGCCCCTGCAGGATCGGCCGCTCCGGCTCATAGGCGAAGCGGACATCCTCGAAGCGGACGTTGCCGGAGGTCACCACCAAAGGCGTCGCTTGGGGTGCGTCCTTCACCTCGGCATCGCGCGTGAGCACGCCGAACATCTTCTCGATATCGATGATGGCCTGCTTGATCTCGCGATAGACCATGCCCATGAAGTTCAGCGGCTGGTAGAGCTGGATCATCATGCTGTTGATCATGACGAAGTCGCCGACGGTGTTGCGTCCCTGGCGCACGCCCTGGGCGCACATCAGCATGGCCACCGTCAACCCGACCGTGAAGATCACGGCCTGCCCGGCGTTGAGCACCGCCAGCGAGGTATAGGTCTTCACGCTGGCCCGCTCGTAGCGCTCCATCGAGCGGTCGTAACGTTCCGCCTCGCGCGCCTCGGCGCCGAAATATTTCACCGTCTCGTAGTTCAAGAGCGAGTCGATCGCCTTGGTGTTGGCGTCCGTATCCGAGTCGTTCATGCGGCGCCGGATCTCGATGCGCCACTCGGTCGCGATGTAGGTGTAATAGAGATACGCCGCGACCATGGTCAGCGTGACCAGCACGTAGCGCCAGTCGAACTGCCACAGCAGCACCGCGGTCAGCAGCGAGACCTCGACGATGGTCGGGATCAGCTGCAGGATCACCATGCGCACGATGGTCTCGATCGCGTTGCGGCCGCGCTCGAGCACGCGGGTCAGGCCGCCGGTCTTGCGCTCCAGATGGAAGCGCAGCGACAATTCGTGCATGTGGACGAAGGTGATGGTCGCGAGCTTGCGCACCGCATGCATGGCGACACGGGCAAAAATACCGTCGCGCCACTGCGTCAGCACCGCCATCAGCACCCGAATCCCGCCGTAGCTTGCCGTCATGACGATCGGCGAGGCCACCAGCCAGAACGCCCAGTTATCGGGCGCGATCGGCGCGGTGTTGGCGCCGGTCAACGCGTCGGTCGCCCACTTGAAGGTGAAAGGCAGAACCAGCGTCGCCACCTTGGCCGCGAGCAGCAGCACCACGGACCACAGCACGCGCATCTTCAGATCGGCGCGATCGCTCGGCCAGATGAAGGGCCACAAATGGCGCAGCGTACCGGCCAGCGTTCCCTGCTCGAGGGACGATGACGGCTGGTTGGCGGCTGCTTCGGAGGAGGAATCGGGCGGCATCAAACGTTCTGGAACAGCGAGTGTTTTGGCATGTTGTGATGCCGGGGCGTTGCCTGCGTCATATAGAGTGTCCGGGCGCCGGATGCACCGGTACGTCGACGGAATCCGTTACCGCGGCGCAGTATTTGCATACTCGTTTTCGGACAAATGGACCCATTCAGCCTGCATCATCCCGTGAAAGCCCGCGAATCCACGTCCTCCGCCCTCGTCTTGACGCCTTTCAACTGCAGTGTCACACCGCTCCAATGACTGAAATCCGCACCGTTTGCGTCTATTGCGGCTCCGGCCCGGGGACGAATCCCAGCTTCATCGAATCGGCGAAGGCACTCGGCAAGGCGCTTGCCGAGAACGGCGTCAGGCTCGTTTATGGCGGCGGCTCCATCGGCATGATGGGCGCGGTCGCCAAGGCCGTGCTGGACCATGGCGGTGACGTCACCGGCATCATCCCCGACTTCCTGGTGAAGAAGGAAGTCATGATGCCACTGAAGGATCTCATCGTCACGCCGGATATGCACGAGCGCAAGCGGCTGATGTTCGAGCACTCCGACGCGTTCGTGGCCCTGCCCGGCGGCATCGGCACGCTCGAAGAGCTGGTCGAGCAGTTGACCTGGAAGCAGCTCGGACGCCACGCCAAGCCGGTGCTGATGGCCAATATCGACGGCTTCTGGGAACCGCTGTTCGCGCTGCTGGCCCACATGCGCGAGACCGAGTTCATCCGCCCCGGCTTCCAAATCGAGCTGCTCAAGGCCGAACGCGTCGAGGACATCCTGCCGCGCCTGCGCGAGGCCGCCGCCCGCGTCGCCAAGGAAGAGACCGAGATGGCGCCAGAGATCGCCAAGCGGCTCTGATCCCTATTCGGCCGGAAACGTCACCGCCTCAATCCGATTGCCGTCGGGATCGAGCACGAACGCCGCGTAATAGCGCACGCGGTCATGCGGCCGCAGCCCCGGTGCGCCGTCCGAGACACCGCCTGCCTCCAGCGCCGCGGCGTGGAATGCATCGACGTCGTCGGAGCTCCTGGCACGGAAGCAAAGGTGCGAGCCCGTCTCGGCGGATACCCGCGCCATGCCGGCGCGCAGATTGATCCAGAATTCCGGATAACTCTTGCCGAAGCCGATCGTGCTGGGACGTTCGACCAGGCGCGTCAAACCAAGCGGCGCCAACGTGCGCTCGTAGAACCGCGCGCTGCGGGCGAGACCGCTGACACCGACTGAGACGTGGTCGATCATGCGTTTGCTCCTGCCCTCTCCGCGTCATTGCGAGGAGCGAAGCGAAGAAGCAATCCAGAGTCGTGCATTCAGCCCTGGATTGCTTCGCTTCGCTCGCCATGACGGATGCATCACCTCACCCCGGCGCGCCTGATTTCACCAGCTTGTAGAATACCGAATCCATCAGCGCCTGGAACGAGGCGTCGATGATGTTGGGCGAGACGCCGACCGTGGTCCAGCGCTCGCCCTTTTCGTCCTCGCTCTCGATCAGCACGCGCGTGACCGCCTCGGTGCCGCCATTGAGGATGCGGACGCGATAGTCGATCAGCTTGAGGCCGTCGATATAGCCCTGGTACTTGCCGAGATCCTTGCGGAGTGCGACGTCGAGCGCATTGACCGGACCGTTGCCTTCGGCGGCCGAAATCAGCCGCTCGCCGGCGACGTCGACCTTGACGACGGCCAGCGCCACCGTGACGCGCTCGCCGACCGCGTTGTAGCGCTGCTCGACATTGACGTCGAACTGCTCGACCCGGAAATACTCGGGCACCGAGCCCAGCGTGCGCCGGGCCAGCAGCTCAAACGAGGCATTCGCGGACTCATAGGCATAGCCCGCGGCCTCGCGCTCCTTCAGCTCCTCGACCAGGCGCGTCAGCTTCGGATCGCTCTTGCTGAAGGGAATGCCGCCGCGCTCCAGCGCTGCGATCACGTTGGAGCGGCCGGCCTGGTCCGACACCAGCACCTTGCGGCGATTGCCGACGCTCTCGGGCAGAACGTGCTCATAGGTCTGCGGATCCTTGAGCACAGCCGAGGCATGGATGCCGGTCTTGGTCACGAAGGCGCTCTCGCCGACATAAGGCGCGTGCCGGTTCGGCGCTCGGTTCAACATGTCGTCGAGCGTCCGCGACACCTTCATCAGCCCCGCGAGCTGCTCGTCGGAGACGGCGATCTCGAAGCGCTCAGAGAACTCCGTCTTCAGCTTCAAGGTCGGGATCAGCGAGCACAGATTGGCGTTGCCGCAGCGCTCTCCGAGCCCGTTCAGCGTGCCCTGAATCTGGCGCGCGCCGGCGCGCACCGCGGCCAGCGAATTTGCCACCGCCTGCTCGGTGTCATTATGGGCGTGAATGCCGAGGTGATCGCCCGGCACCTGCTTGACGACCTCGCCGACAACAGCCTCGATCTCGTGCGGCATGGTGCCGCCATTGGTGTCGCACAGCACCACCCAGCGTGCGCCCGCCTCATAGGCCGCGCGTGCGCAGGCCAGCGCGAACGCCGCATTCTCCTTGTAGCCGTCGAAGAAATGCTCGCAGTCGAGCATCACCTCGCGTCCCGCGGCCTTCGCGGCCGTCACGCTGTCGCGAATCGAGGCGAGGTTCTCCTCGTTGGTGGTCTCCAGCGCGACGCGCACCTGATAGGCGGATGACTTCGCGACGAAACAGATCGCGTCCGCCTTGGCCTCCAGCAGTGCGGCGACGCCCGGATCGTTGGACACCGAGCGTCCTGCCCGGCGCGTCATCCCGAAGGCAGTGAAGCGGGCATGGCCGAGCTTGGGCTTGGCGGCGAAGAACTCGGTGTCGAGCGGGTTGGCGCCGGGATAGCCGCCCTCGACATAGTCGATGCCGAGATCGTCGAGCATGCGCGCGATCGCCTGCTTGTCGGCCAGCGTGAAATCGACACCGTTGGTCTGCGCACCGTCGCGCAAGGTGGTGTCGAACAGATAAAGTCGTTCTCTGCTTGTGCCTGCCCTGCTCATGCCTGCGCTCCCCCGGAGCCGAGCGTCTTCTTCATCGTGGTGTTGGCGAGCCACTCGCCATTGATGGAGACGCTGTTGCGCTGCTGCGCGACGTAGCCGCGCTTGCGGAAGAATTCGACCGCCGTGTCGCTGGCGTCGACCGACAGGCCGGTCGTGCCGCGCGCGCCCGCCAGCTTTTCAAGTGCGTCGCACAGCAGGGCGCCGACACCCTGCCCCGCCGCGTTCGGATGGACGTAGAGCATGTCGATGTGATCGTTGCCCTTCAGGGCGGCGAAGCCGACCGGCGAGCCCTGCAGCGTCGCAATCAAGGTGAGCTCGGATGCCAGCCGCTTGCCGAAACCCGTCTCATCCTCAGCAGCGGACGCCCAGGCCTCCTGCTGCTCCTCGCTGTAGTCGTCACCGGTCAGTTCCTGGATGCTGGCGACGAAGATCGCGGCCAGAACCGGCGCATCAGCGGGAAGGAACGGCCGCAGCGCGGGCCTCGGAAGAGCCTGTCCCATGCGTCACCACATGCCGTAGAGTTTCGTGACCAGCGCCACTGCGCCCGCGATCAGCACCAGCTTGAGCAGGATGTAGTACAGCCAGTGCCGCGGAAACGGGGTGTCGGGCCTGCTCATCGCGCAATCTCCCAGGTCGTGACCGGCTTGCCGTCGGCGCCTTTGCCATCCTTCAATACAACGCCCATCGCCGCGAGCGCGTCGCGCAGGCGATCGGACTCCTTGAAGTCCTTCCGCGCGCGGGCCGCGGTACGCTCGGCGATCAGGCCTTCGACCTCGGCGGCGTCCACGCCCTTGGCCTGCTGCTTTCGCGCTTCCCATTGCACGGCGGTCTCCGACAGGAAACCCGCAAAGCGAAGCGAGCCGGCAAAGGCAGCGCGATCCGACTCGCCGCCGGACGCCGCACGGCTCCGCAACGCGTGCAGCTCTGCGATCATCAGCGGCGTGTTGAGATCGTCAACGAGCGCCGCGATGATCTCAGGCTCCGGCTGCTCGCCCGGCGCATCGGCCGCGACGCGATACCAGTCGTCGAGCGTCTTGGCGCTCTCCTCCAGGCCCTTGACCGTCCAGTCCGCCGGCGAGCGATAATGCATCTTGAGCATGTTGAGGCGCAGCACCTCGCCGGGCCAGTCCGCCAGCAGGTCGCGAATGGTGACGAAATTGCCGAGGCTCTTCGACATCTTCGCGCCCTCGACCTGGACGAACTCGTTGTGCAGCCAGTAGTTCGCCATCACTGAGGTGCCATGGGCGCAACGCGACTGCGCGATCTCGTTCTCATGATGCGGGAAGATCAGGTCGAGCCCGCCGCCATGGATGTCGAAGATCTCACCGAGATAGGCCGCGCTCATCGCCGAGCACTCGATGTGCCAGCCCGGACGGCCGCGGCCCCATGGGCTGTCCCAGCCCGGCTCGTCCTCCGACGACTGCTTCCACAGCACGAAGTCGGCGGGGTTCTTCTTGTGCGCGTCGACGGCCACGCGCGCGCCGGCAAGCTGCTCGTCGAGCCTGCGGCCCGACAGCGCGCCATAGTCCGGCATCGACCGGGTGTCGAACAACACTTCGCCGCCCGCCTCGTAGGCGTGGCCGCGTGCGATCAATTGCTGGATCAGCGTCACCATGTCCGCCTTGCCGTCGGGGCGCGGCAGCACGAAATCGGTGGCACGCGGTTCGAAGGTCGGCGGCAGGCTGCCGAGCGCAGCCGCGTCGCTGCGGAACTGATTGGCCGTCACCTCGGTAACCTTCCGGATCGCCTCGTTCAGCGGCAGCCCGGGAAAGTCACGCGCGGCGCGGGCGTTGATCTTGTCGTCGACATCCGTGATGTTGCGGACATAGGTGACGTGCTTTTCGCCATAGAGATGCCGCAGCAGCCGGAACAGCACGTCGAAGACGATCACCGGGCGCGCATTGCCGATATGGGCGAAGTCGTAGACCGTCGGTCCGCAGACATACATGCGGACGTTGTTGGGATCGAGCGGCACGAAGGGGCGCTTCTCCCGCGATGCGGTGTCGTACAAACGCAAGTCCATGGTCCGTCCCCGAATACCCTGTGCTCACCGCCTCGCCGGACCGACAGGTCCATGACGAGGCGCAACGGGTGTCCTACGCCGAACGACCGACCGCGAGCGGACGGCAACGGCACGAATCACGCTTCCGACCTGCCGGCCGGGCGTCCTGATCATCTCTGTTGAGAAAAGACGGCCTCAGCCAGCGAATCGCTAGCGCGTAATCTCGCGGCAAATGCAGCAGATGGCGAGGAAACCGTTCATGAAACTCACCATGATGCAGCAGGCTGTCTCCGTCAAGAGCCGCAAAACGGCCGCTTTCACTGCCCAAATGCTCGCGCCCCGCCTCATGGTTAATCATTTTTAACCTTTTGGGCCTAACCATGAGTTGTCTCCTACACCCACCGGTGCACCATGCGAATCTCCCCGGCGCTGCTCGCCTGCTGTGTTCTCCTCGCCGCCGCGACCACCGCCACGGCGGAGAGCCGCATCTTCATCATCGCCAACGAAGCCGACGGCTACGGCGTCGACCAGTGCCTCGCCAAGGGCGACCGCTGCGGCGCCTCGGCTGCGCGCTCGTACTGCCAATCACGGGATTTTGCACAGGCCTCCTCCTATCGCCGCGTCGACCCCGATGAAATCACCGGATCGGTGCCGAAAGCCGGGGCAAACTGCGCCCATGGCGGCTGCAGAGACTTTGTCGCGATCACCTGCCAGCGCTGAGACGGCCGGGAACGGCTGTTCCCGCCACCTCGGCGCCCCGGAAACGACGTGACGATGCCCGACAAAGCGGCTATGGGATGCCCGCCGCTGCCGCGATTTTTCCGAATTCTGTGCTAGTCCCGCGGCCGCACCCATGGACCGGAATACCGCATCTTGATCGCATCCCTGTCTCCGCGCCTGTTGGCCCTCTCTGCGCTGCTCGGACTGACCCTGACCGGCTCGCACGCCCTGGCGCAATCCAGCTCCGATTCCTATGCGCAGATGCCGCCGGGCCCGCCCGGGCCGCAGGCCGGCGTCAATCCGATCTGCCCACGTCTGGAAGCGCAGCTCGCCTCGATCGATCGCGGCGGTGGCGGCGATCCCGCGCGTGAGGACCAGATCCGGCGTTATCAGGACGCGGCCGCCAAGCAGCAAGGCGAGCTCGACCGCGTCAGCATGCAGGCCAAGCGCATGGGTTGCGACAGCCCTGGCTTCTTTTCGATCTTCAACGGCCGCGCGGCCGAATGCCAGCCGGTGAACAACCAGATCCAGCAGATGCGCTCCAACCTCGACCAGATCATGGGCAGCCTGGAGCGTCTGCGCAGCGGTGGGTTCGGCGGTGAGCGCGACAACCAGCGCCGCTCGGTGCTGGTTGCCCTCGGCCAGAACAATTGCGGCCCGCAGTACCAGCAATATGCCAATGCAAACGCCAATCGCAGCGGCGGCGGCAACTTCCTGACCAGCCTGTTCGGCGGCGGGGCCGACAGCAATCCCGCTGCATCGCTGCCGCCGCCGAGCGCCGATCTCGCGGCGCCGCAGGGCACCTTTCGGACCGTGTGCGTGCGCAGCTGCGACGGCGCCTATTTCCCGATCTCGTTTGCCACCGTTCCCGGCCGCTTCGCCGACGACGAGCGCGCCTGCAAGGCGCAATGCCCTGCCGCCGACGCGACGCTGTTCACCTATCGCAATCCCGGCGAAGACATGAACCAGGCGGTCTCGGTCAACGGTCAGCCCTACACCGCGCTGCCGAATGCCTTCAAGTTCCGCACCGAGTTCAACCCGAGCTGTTCCTGCAAGGCGCCGGGCCAGACCTGGGCGGAGGCACTGAAGTCGATCGACGACCGAGCCACCGCCGCCGAGCAGGGCGACATCATCGTCACCGAGGAGAGCGCCAAGCGCATGCAGCAGCGCCAGACCGGCAGGGCGCCGGCGAACGCCGCCAGGAAGGGTGCCGCGCCGGCCGAGGCCGCAGCGCCAGCGACCGCGGACATCACGACCAGCGCTGGCGGCGACAAGCAGATCCGCACGGTCGGACCGACTTTCATCCCGCAGCGCTGATCGAGTCAGTCGCCGGGCCATGGGCGTCATCCCTCGAACGCGTCTGATGACGCGCGGTCGGCAAGCGCCCGGTCGTCGCGCGCCTCCAGCGGACTCGTGATCAGAGCGGGCGAGATGACCTCGCCCGACGGTCCCAGCGCGTCAGCGAACCGCCAGCGGTTTCGCAATGCTGCGAGACGACGCAACTGTGCCGGGCCGATGCCTTCGAGCGGCGCAAACCCGCCAGCCACGTCGCCGATCTCGGCCGTGGCGCCGACGACAACGGCCAGCGCGCCGGACAGGCTCGCCAGTGCCATCAGCAGCGTCGCGCGGACGCGGGCCAGCAATTGATGACGGGCGCTTCCCGCAAGCGGCCCGGGCAGCGCGCGCTCGAAGCCTTCGACGGCGGCCGCGATCGGTACCCGCTCGGCGGCGAAGCCGAGTCGCGCCGCGACCGCCATGGCCTGATCCAGCGACGCCTGCGACGTGCCGGGTCCGGACAGCATCACGCCGCGGACTTTGCCGGACCCGAGCGCATCGACCGCCAGGGCTGCGGCCAGCGCCGACTCGATGGCTCCGGTCAGGCCGAGCACGATGCCGGTGAAGCCGTGCTTCTCGACGTGGTCGCGCAGGCCGAGCATGCGGGCCGCGTAGTCCGCCTCGTCGCCCTCGATCAGCGTGGTGACCGGTCCCCGGCACTGCCAGCCATCGTCTCCCCTGCTCCATGCCAAGGTCGCGACTTCAGCGACGAAGCCCGGGAGCTGTGCCGCCACCGAGAGATCGGCGTTCAGCGCGAAGGACGCGCCGTCGAACACCTCGCCGTCCTGACCGCCGACCTGGTTGAGCCAGACGAGCGGCAGATCGCTTTCGGTGACGCGGGCCACGGCGGCCGACAGGCGCCGGTCGCCGCCGCTGCGCACGTAGCATGAGCGGCTCGGCACGACGATGAGCTCGGCCCCGGTTTCCGCCAGCGTCTCGACGACGTTTTCGTAGTTCGAGGAGTCTTCGAGCGAGATGTCCTCGCCGATCGCGACCCCGATGCGGACGCCCCGCACGCTGAGCGGGCCGGCCGCCGGGCCGCGCGTGAACACGCGCTTCTGATCACCATCGGCCAGGTTGGCCTTGAAGCGCGTCGCGGCGATGCGGCCGGCGTCGAGCAGCACGCAGGCATTGTAGAGCTTGCCGTCCTCGGTCCAGGGCGTGCCGATCAGCACCGCCGGCCCGCCATCGGCGGTCTCGCGCGCGAGCGCCTCGATCGCGGCCCGGCACGCGGCCTGAAATGCCGGCTTCAGCACCGGGTCCCGGGATGGATGCCCCGCCAGGAACAGCTCCGGCAGCACCACGAGATCGGCGCCGTCGGCCGCCGCCCTCGCCCGCGCCTCGCGCGCCTTCGCGGCATTTCCCGCGATGTCGCCGGCCGTCGGGTTGAGCTGGGCCAGCGTGATCCTGAAGAAGTCAGCGGCCATCGCTCAACTCATTCACAGCAGCCCGAGCCGCTCGGCGATCGCGAACAGCCAGAAGCAGCCCGACATCAGCAGCGCGACGCCGACTGCGGCCGAGCCGAGATCCTTGACCCGGCCGATCTGCAGATCGTGCTCGGTGGTCAGGCGGTCGGCGAGCTTCTCGATCGCGGTGTTCAGCAGCTCGACGACCAGCACCAGCACCACCGCGCAGACCAGCTCGACGCTGCGCATCGGCGTGACGCCGATGACATAGGCCAGCGGCAGCGCCAGCAGGAATGCGACGACCTCCTCGCGCACCGCCTGCTCGGAGCGGAGCGCGAAGGCCAGGCCATTGCGCGAGTTGAGCGTCGCGCGCCAGATGCGCAGCATCAGAAGCCCGCGACCGCCGGCATCGGTGCGGACTTGCCGCCGCGCTGCTGCTTGAGCAGCTCGGCGATCAGGAACGCCATGTCGATCGACTGCTCGGCGTTCAGCCTGGGATCGCACACCGTGTGATAGCGGTCGTTGAGATCCTCGTCGGTGATCGCCCGCGCGCCGCCGATGCACTCGGTGACATCCTTGCCGGTCATCTCGAGATGGATGCCGCCGGCATGGGTGCCCTCCGCGGCATGCACCGCGAAGAACGCGCGCACCTCGGACACGATGCGGTCGAACGGCCGCGTCTTGTAGCCCGAGGTCGAGGTGATGGTGTTGCCGTGCATCGGATCGCACGACCACACCACCTTGCGCCCTTCCCGCTGGACCGCGCGGATCAGTCCCGGCAGATGATCGCCGACCTTGTCGGCGCCGAAGCGGTTGATCAGCGTCAGCCGTCCCGGCTCGTTGTCGGGGTTGAGGATGTCGATCAGCTTGAGCAGTTCGTCCGGCTTCAGCGATGGGCCGCATTTCAGGCCGATCGGGTTCTTGATGCCGCGGAAATATTCGACATGGCCGTGATCGAGCTGGCGGGTGCGGTCGCCGATCCAGATGAAATGGCCAGAGGTCGCGTACCAGTCGCCGGTGGTGGAATCGACACGGGTGAAGGCCTGCTCGTAGCCGAGCAGCAGCGCCTCGTGGCTGGTGTAGAAGTCGGTGGCGCGCAGCTCCGGATGGCTTTCGAGGTCGAGGCCGCAGGCGCGCATGAAGTTGAGCGCCTCCGAGATGCGGTCGGCGAGCTCCTTGTAGCGGCGCGACTGCGGTGAATCCTTGACGAAGCCGAGCATCCACTGATGCACGCTGCCGAGATTGGCGAAGCCGCCGGTGGCAAACGCCCGCAGCAGGTTCAACGTCGCCGCCGACTGCCGGTAGGCGTCGAGCTGACGCTGCGGATTGGGGATACGCGCCTCGGCGGTGAAGGCGGTGTCGTTGACGATGTCGCCGCGATAGCTCGGCAGCTCGACGCCATCGATCTTTTCGGTGGGCGAGGAGCGCGGCTTGGCGAACTGGCCGGCGATGCGGCCAACCTTCACCACCGGCACCGCGCCGGCATAGGTCATGACCACCGCCATCTGCAGCAGCACGCGGAAGAAGTCGCGGATGTTGTTGGCGCCGTGCTCGGCAAAGCTCTCGGCGCAGTCGCCGCCCTGCAGCAGGAACGCATCGCCGGCCGCCACCCGCGCCAGCGCCTCCTTCAGGTTGCGCGCCTCGCCGGCGAACACCAGCGGCGGAAAGGTCGCAAGCTGCGCCTCGACCTCGGCCAGCGCCTTCTGGTCGGGATAGTCGGGCACCTGCTGCACCGGCTTGGACCGCCAGCTCTCCGGGCTCCAGCGCTCCGTCATGGCTTTCTACTCCCTCTGGACGGCCGCACGCTTATTCCCCGCACGGCGGCGCGCGCCTTATACACAGCCTGCCCCCGGACTGCCATCTGGAATTTAAGTCGTCCGGCCAAGCCATTGCGGCAGCGAAGGGATTCTGACCAGGTTGAGATTCCGGGTGATCCCGGAGCCGCATGCCTGCTCCCGTGTCCGCGAGCCCCGCGCCGCCGGCGGTGAAGACATGCAACACGCTCCCGCGACGCGGCTGCGCCCGAGCTATGCTGGACCTCGTTCGCCCTCCAAGAGGTCGGAGGGCGCAGGGAATGCCGGACGATGGCCTCGCCCATGGCCCGCCTGCGGAAGAAAGTGCAGGCGGCAGGTACCACAGGTTCAGCCGATCAACCGGCATTCCCTGCGCGATGGTCTTCACGCTTATACGCAGTCTGCCTGGTGCACCGGGCTTGTTGGCCACCATTGCCCGCGCGGCGCGTTAGCGCCGTCGCGAACGTGACACCAGCGTCGGGGTGTCAGCACGCTGCGACTTCACGTCCGCGCCAAGCCGTTCGTCCGCGCATCCTTGCGGATACGCTGCGGCTCCCTCGCGGCCATCGCTCCCCGCCTCGCGTGTCGTGACGATCGCGCGCAACGCCCCTCCGAGTGAGGCGGGATGCGCGCAATAGAGCATGATTTCTGATATTCGTAAAGACAAATCTTTGCCCGACCGCAACGACCCGCGACCACGCCGATCCAGACCCTGGACACACCGCTCGATCGCAGTGCCCCTCGTGTCGACTCTCCCCTTGTCCGCTCATGCTTACCGGCTACGATGTCGCCAGGATCGAACCCGATGCACGAAGACATCATCCATGTCCGCGCCATAATTAGGTTGTTGCCGGGCGAGGATAGCGGCCGGACGCAGCCGGTTCGTGCGGGCTATCGTCCCAACCACAATTTCTTCGGCTCTGAGAATCGCAACATGACCCTGGGACTCATCGACTTGCCTGCTGGTCTGGCGCTCCATCCAGGGGAAAGCATCGAGACTATTGTCCAATTCCTGAACTGGCCGGGGCTGGACGGTCAGATCTATCCCGGTCGCGAATGGTGCATCCAGGAAGGCTATAGATTGATCGGGACAGGAACAGTCCTCGAGGTCCTTGATCCGTCAACCAATGACCGTCGACGTGGACAGCGAAGCAAGCCGGAATAACGTCTTGGCGTTCATCCCCGACCCTGAAAATCGCCGCAAGGTATTCGATCCTGACAGCGGCTACGAACTGAGGGGCATCTTCGGCTCCGTGCCGAAGAACGAATTCTGGTTCGACTTCTGCTTCGACGACATCACGTTCATGGTCAAATCGAAGCTGTCGTGGTCAACAGACCGTTTGAGACTTACGTTCACCTTCAACGTCGCACAACTTTATCACAGCTACAGATATAGTCCCCGTCGTGGGCGGGGGCAGGAAACGATGTGCTTGGCAGATTTCCGCGCACAGGCCCTGCCTCATTTGCGCAACGCAGTCGTAGCTTTCGCCACTCGCGCCCGCGGCGATCCTCGCCTCCCCGGAGAACGCTTGAAGGCTGAGGTTGAATTCGCCGATCCCGCTTCGGAGGACTGCGGCGGCCAAATGCGGTAAAGGTGGTGGACAACGCATAAACGCAATTGCGTTCGTTCATGCAGCAGAGCCGCGGTGACCGTGTTCCTTCGTCCGGTCACACGACCAGCAGCACTCCCGACAGCAGCAGGATGCCCAGGATGATCTTCCTGAACAGCACGTCGTTGATCCTTCGGAAGGCGAGGATGCCGAGCGCCGTGCCGGCGAACAGCGCCGGGATGCTCAAGGCAAGATCGATGATCACCTTGGACGACAGATCCTGCCGGGCCAGCATCACCGCGAGCGAGGCGAGCTGAATGGCGGCAATGAACGGCTGCACGAGGCCGCGCTGCTCGGTCTTCGGCAGGCCATGCAGCTCGCACCAGATCGTCGGCAGCGCACCCGGCATCGCGGTGAGGCCGCCGATGAGACCGCCGCCGAAGCCGACGATGGCGGTGCGGCCTCGGTTCATCGGTTGAAGACTGCCCAGCGCAGGCTTGAACAGCATGTAGCCGGCGTAGATCGCGATCGTCGCGCCAAACACCTGCTGAAACACGCGCGCGTCCGCATTGTGCAGCAGCCAAAGCGCGAGGGGGACGCCCAGCAGGCCGCCCAGGATCAGGACGAAACTGTCCTTCCAGCGGATGCTGCTGCGAAGCGCCCAGAGGTTCGTCGCCTGCACGCCGACGCTGCACGCCATCATCAACGGCACGGCCTCCAAAGGCTGCAGACTGTGCAGCAGGATCGCGCCGGCCACGGCGGAAAAGGCGAACCCGGCCAGGCCGGAAACGAAGGCACCAAAGAAAACGGCGGCGCTGAGCAGCAGAAATGATCCTGATCCGGCCATGAAATAGCTCCGGCTGATGAAGTTGAAAATGAGCGGGGATCGTCAATCGTAGGGCTGGAGCGTTGCAGTCCCATCGGCCTGCGCTCCGCTTCGCGTGGCATCGCCCCGCAGCATCGTGGCTGCGACGACGTGCAGGAACAGGAAGACGGCGAGGACGCTCGCGGCCAACACCGCGCGGGGGATCATCGGCAGCTTGCGCCGCGGCCGAGCCTCGTTTGGCTGCATATCCGTCATCTCCATCACCTGATGCCGGGCTTGCTAGCAGTTCAGCGTCCCCTCAGCGTCCCCCGAGCAGAGTATAGCGTGCGGCGTGTTTCCGTGCAGGGCGAGGAGGAGTCGGCGTCGGTCAGTTCCTCGGCGCTCGTCATTCGCAACCGCTGCCATGGCCGCGGTCGATCGCAGAGCGCAGGCGGATCGGTCGTGCGCACACGACGCAACCCCCGCTCGCATCTGCCATCCCGACACGCCGCGCGCAGAACATGCATCGATCCGTCATCAGGCCGACACGCGGCAGGTGATATCGCGCGCCCCGCTATCCGGCATCATCGAGGGGAATCGACCAATGACACTTCGCCTATGGGCGGGCGCAATCGCGCTTGGATGCACCAGCCTGCTCGGCAGCGCGCTGCACGCCGCAGACGGAACGTTTAGCACGCTGACCTACAACGTGGCGGAAACGCCGACCGCCTACAATGGCGGCAGCGACGCGCATTCGCGCGTGATCAGCTGCTATCTGCGCCAGTTCGGCATCGTCAACGTGCAGGAAGATTTTCTCTGGCACGCCGCGCTCTACGACACCTGCGACAACCATCCCTATCGCACGCCGACCTCGGGCACGGCCGGCATCGGCGACGGCATGAATACGCTCAGCGCCTATTCGTTCGACGATCTCGATCGCGTGACCTGGACCAAGCGCGCCGATTCGGACGCGCTGACTCCGAAGGGCTTCTCGCTGATCCGCACACGGCTGGCCGAAGGCGTCTATCTCGACTTCTACAACCTGCACGCCCAGTCCGGCACGTCCTCCACCGATCTCGCCTACAGCGAGTCCGACGTGGCGCAGATTCTGAGCTACATCGAGGCGAACTCGGCCGGCAACGCCGTCATGGTGATGGGCGACACCAACACGCGCTATACCCGGGCCGGCCAGAACATGTGGGAATTCCTGCATCACGGTTTCAGCGACGCCTGGATCGAGACGGTGCGCGGCGGCAGCGTGCCGCCGATCGGCGATGCGCTGGTCTGCGGCGATACCCAGACGGCGCGGCCGGATTGCGAGATCGTCGACAAGGTGCTGTGGCGGAACAGCGGCTTCCTGAACCTGCAGGCGTCCAACTATGCCGACCGCCAGGACGCGCTGGATTCAAACGGCGCGCAGCTCTCCGATCATCATCCGATCGAGGTCGACTGGAGCTTCGCCACGGCCGCGAGCCGCAGGCTCAGCGACCAGTTCGGCGGCCCGCACGGCACGAGCTACAACGACGTCTCCGCGCTGCCGGCCAATCCGGTGGTCAGCAAGCTGACCATCCGCACCGGAGCCCGGGTCGACCAGGTCGAGCTGACGCTGTCCAACGGCTATGTCTACAGCCATGGCGGCACCGGCGGCACGGCGCAGAGCCTGGCGCTCGGCAGCGGCGAATATCTCACCTCGGTCAATCTGTGCAGTGATCAGTATCAGGGCCACACGCGCATCTTCCGGGTCGCGTTCGGCACCAGCGCGGGCCGCACTTTGTCGGGCGGCACGACGACGTCGAGCTGCACCAGCTACACCGCACCGAGCGGCTGGCAGATCACCGGCTTCCACGGCCGGTCCGGCGACGAGATCGACAAGCTTGGCGTCGTCTACGCGCCGGTCCCCACCGCCACAGCGCCAGCGCGCCAGCCGGTCCGCATCGTCAATCGCACGTCGGCGCTGTGCATGGACGTCAACGGCGGCGCGATGGCCGACGGCACCGCCGTGATCCAGTGGTACTGCACCGGCGCCGCCAACCAGACCTGGAGCTACGACGATGCCAGCGGCATGATCCGCAGCATGCAGGACCCCCACTACTGCCTCGACAACAGCGGCAGCTATGGCGACGGCGCGCAGCTCGTCATCTGGACCTGCACCGGCAACAACAACCAGCGTTTCCGCTACGACGCTGCGGCCGGCACGATCGCGGTGCGCAGCTATCCGGTCGAGGTCATGAGCCAGAACGGCACCTCCGTGGGCAACCAGCTGCTGACCACCTTGGCCTCGGCGGCGGGATCGCAGCAATGGACGCTGGCGCCTTGAGCCGACCATGAACGCAGATGATCCGGGCGGTCGCGCCGGCCGGATCATGCTGCGGTGGTCCCGGAACTCCACCGAAGCCGTCCGCGCACCCGTCGAACTTGCGGACCGATCGCTCCAACGAGAATTCACGCTTGACCTATTCATAACTTTACGGTTATGAGTTTATCCATAACCAACGGGTTATGGATAAAATGGCGCGATCGCCCGACCTCCTGTTCAGATCACTTGCCGACCCGACCCGGCGGGCCATTTTCGAGGGCCTGTGCCGGCATGGCGAGCAGACCGTCGGCGCGCTGACGGCCAAGGCCGGCGTGTCGCAACCAGCCGTGTCGAAACATCTCGGCGTGCTCAAGCAAGCCGGCCTCGTGCGCGAGCGCCACGAAGGCCGCCAGACGCATTATCGCGCGCAGCCGAAGGCGCTCGCCCCCCTGCTCGACTGGACCAGCCGCATGGCCGCGTTCTGGGAGAGCCGGTTCGATGACCTGGAAAATCTTCTCAACAGGATGGATCAATGACGAAAGCCGCGCCGGAAACCCGCACCGTCGTCGTCGAACGCGAGTTCGCGCATCCACCGGAAAAGCTCTGGCGCGCGCTGACGCAGCCGCATCTGATCGCGGAGTGGCTGATGGCGAATGATTTCGTGCCGGCGGCCGGTCATCGCTTCAAGCTGAAGGCCGACTGGGGCGTGGTTGATTGCCAGGTCACGACTGTCGAGCCGCACAGGACGCTGTCCTACAGCTGGGCCGCCCTCGGCCTCGACAGCGTCGTGACCTGGACGCTGACGCCGACGGCGGCGGGCACGCATCTGCGCATGGAGCAGACCGGCTTCGGACCGGATCAGACCCGCGCCTATCAGGGCGCAAGCTACGGCTGGCCGAAGTTCTTCGACGGCCTGGAGCAGACTCTGGCGCGGCTCGACTGAGCCGAACCGGACGAAAACTCATCATCAAGGAAAGAAACAGATGAATTGGAGCAACACGATCCGGCAGGTGCATCGCTGGGTGTCCATCGCCTTCACGCTCGGCGTCATCGTCAACATCGCGGCGATGACGCAGACGCAGCCGGCCTTCTGGATCGGCCTGCTCGCGCTTGTCCCGCTGATCGTGCTGCTCTGCACGGGGCTTTACATGTTCGCGCTGCCCTATCTCGCACGACCGCGCAACGCGCGGCAGGCCGGTTGACGAGACAGCAGCTTGGCCCGTCATTGCGAGCGGGGTGGTGTACAAGCGCGATCTGAGCGGCGATGCGCTGAGGGTGCGGGACTGCTCACTCCAGCCCGTTCGACGACACCCAGCCGACGACGCCGTTCCACACCGCCCGGCACGACGGAAACCGGCTGATGCCGTCGCCCGGCATCACGCAGCCGCCGACCATCGCGGTCTCGCCGGCCGGAATGCGGGTCAGGATGCTGGATTTCTGCCCGGGCTCGCTGCGCAGGTTGAGATAGCCCTGCGAGACGTTGCGCTTGACCACGCGCGGCACGAGATGCGGATTGGGCAGAATGGCTTGCGCGCGCTCCGTCGGAGAGTCGGTTGGACGCGCCGCGGTCTGGGTCTTCTTCAGCTCCTCGATGCGGGCGCGCGCCATCGAGCCGTATGGCGTGCTGCCGAACTGGCGCACGAAATCCTCGAGCACGGCGATGCTGGTGGTGTTCTGCGTCACCGCCCAGGCGCGCTCGGCCGGATCGGATGACGACGGCGCCGGCTGCGCGGTCGAGGCCGGCGCGAACGCTTGGCCCGCGAAGTAGAAGTCGCCGTCGACCGGCGAGCTCGACACCCAGGGCTGCTGGCTTCCAGCGGTCGCCCGCTTCACCTCCAGGCCGACCTGGTTGAAGGTCTTGAAGATGTCGAGACCCGGCTGCTTGATCGTCTCGGCCAGGGCCTTCGTGAACGGGCTGTTGCCGTCGCGGCCGTCGAGCGCGACGTTGCCGGGCTGGGTCGCGAACGAGATCAGCGTGCCCTCCGGCGCGCGCATCTGCGCAAGGCCGCTGCCGGCGTCGCGCAGGCCGCGGCCGCCGAACGGATTGTTGCGGCAGGCATCGAGGATCACGAGGTTGAGCTTGGTGCCCGCGCTCTCCATCTGCCGCAGCACGACATTGACGTCGAGCATCTGGAAATCCACGTCGGCCTCCCGCGTCGGATTGGCGTCGATCGGCACCAGATAGTTGGCGCCGCGCACCTGCACGCCATGGCCGGCATAGTAGACCAGCGCGACGTCGGCGCCGCGCGCGTTGGCGCCGAACTCCTGCACGGCGCGGCGCATCGCTGCCTCGTCAAGATCGAGCTGCGCGCCGCCGCCGACCAGGGTGAAGCCGAGCCCGGCCAGCGTCTGCGCCATCAGCGCGGCATCATGTCTGGGATTGTCGAGCCGGCTGACGGCGCGATAGGCCGAATTGCCGATGACGAGCGCGATGCGGGTGTCGGCGAGCGCCGGGCTGCATAGGAACAGCACGCTGCATCCGGCCAGCACCAGCCTCATCCATTGCCGCATCCGTCCGCCCTCGCCAACCTCGATGGCACGAGCTTATACGTCCGTCGCGGGAGGAGAAAAGCACGGCTTCACGACGGCCGGTCTCGTGAGGCCATGCCGGCCGTTCGAGGCCGCAGCAACCAGCAGAATGCCTCGCGCAGGATCTCGGTGCCGTCAGCCGGGTGCCAGGCGCCATGGGCGATCACGATCCGCTCGGGGTGCCACGCCAGCATGGTCTCCACGGCCGCCCGCAACTCGGCTCGGTGCCGCCAGGTAAATGTCAGCCGGAGATCGCGCGGCAGGCCGCCATGCGGCGGACCGACGCCCCCGATCCAGCTCAGGTAGCGCGCCAGGCCGGCGCCGATCTTGGCCGGCTCGAAATTCTCCATCAGATCGGTCAGGATCAGCGTGCGCGACGGGCGATGGAAGAACACGACCTCCGTCATATAGCTGCCGAGGACGGGCAAGGTCGCGATCTCATCATCCCACGGATAGCCAGTGCTGCGATCCAGCGGCCTGCCCTCGAAGTCGATGCGGCCCTTCGCCTGCGCGCGAATGCCAGGTGCCAGATAGATCGCCGCGTCGGGAAAGGCCGCCTGCCAGTCGGGGATCCACCAATAGTGGATGCGATTCGGACCGATGATGTCGCGCACGCGGCCTTCCCGGTCGATCTCGGCCCGCAGCGCCGGCGTCAACGGCGTGGGCGAGTGGATGAACAGATCGCCGGAGGCGCAGCGCACCACGGTCATGCGGGTGGGAAACGGAAATTTCAGCCCGGGAATGCCGAAGCGGATCACGGGCCCGTCGACGATCCAGATGTTCTCGGCAACGGGCTTCAGGGTGTTGAGCGGCGGATAGGTCGCAAGGCAATCATCCTGGGACATGCTGGTCGCTCTCCAACCGCCCGTTCACTGAACGGCTCCAAGATGGCAAGCCCGATCGGCCATGGTGTGGACCGTCGTCAGACCGTGAGCACTGGCCACCGCAGTCGCTACGGAGGCCGGCTGCGCACGAGCGCCAAGAAGCAGACGGCGTCCTACTCCGCCGCCTGCCGCACGTGGCGCTCGGTCACCGTGCGCATCGTCACCAGCTCCTCGGCAGCCGAGGGATGCAGCGCGATGGTGGCGTCGAAATCGGCCTTGGTCGCCTTCATCTTGATGGCGATGGCGACGGCCTGGGTGATCTCCGCAGCCATGTCGCCGACGATGTGGCAGCCGAGCACGCGGTCGCTGGTGCCGTCGACGACGAGCTTCATCAGCACGCGGGTGTCGCGGCCGGACATCGTCGCCTTGATCGGGCGGAAATTCGTCTTGTAGATGTCGACGCGGTCGTACAGCTCGCGCGCCTGGGTTTCCGTCAGGCCGACGGTGCCGACCTCGGGCTGGCAGAACACGGCGGTCGGAATGTCCGCGTGATCGACGCGCACGGTCTTGCCGCCGAACACGGTGTCGGCAAAGGCGTGGCCCTCGCGGATCGCGACCGGCGTCAGGTTGAAGCGATGGGTGACGTCGCCGATCGCGTAGATGCTCGGCACCGAGCTCTGCGAGAACGCGTCGACCGCGATGCCGCCGTTGCGGGGATTGATGGCGACGCCGGCCTTCTCCAGGCCGAGATTGGCCACCGCGGGATGGCGGCCGATCGCGAACATCACCTTGTCGGAGGCGATGCTGGAGCCGTTCGACAGATGGGTGGTGTAGTCCTGGCCGTGCCTGTCGACGCTGGTGACGGTGCATCCGGTAAGGATGGTGATGCCTTCCTTCTCCATCTCCGAGCGGACATGCTTGCGGACGTCCTCGTCGAAGCCGCGCAGGATGTTGTCGCCGCGATAGACCACGGTCACGTCGGAGCCGAAATTGGCGAAGATGCAGGCGAACTCGAGCGCGATGTAGCCGCCGCCCTGGATCACGATCCGGCGCGGCAGCTCGTCGAGATGAAACGCCTCGTTGGACGAGATGACGTGCTCGATGCCGGGAATCGGCGTGCCGTGGTTGGGCGCGCCGCCGGTCGCGATGAGAATGTACTTGGCGCGGATGGTCTCGCCGGTCGTCAGCCGCACGGTGTGGGCGTCCTCGAGCACCGCGCGGGTCTTGACGATCCTGGCGCCGGACTTCTCGACGTTGCTGGTGTAGGCCGCCTCGAGCCGCGCGATCTCCTTGTCCTTGTTCCTGATCAGCGTCGGCCAGTCGAAGGTCGCGGTCGGGATCGTCCAGCCGAAGCCCGCGGCGTCGGCGATCTCCTGGCGGACATGCGAGCCGATCACGAACAGCTTCTTGGGCACGCAGCCGCGGATCACGCAGGTGCCGCCCATGCGGTATTCCTCGGCGACAACAACGCGAGCGCCATAGCCGCTCGCGATGCGGGCGGCGCGCACGCCGCCCGAGCCGCCACCGATCACGAACAGGTCGACGTCGAATTCAGCCATCTCTCCCCCGACCCGTCTCCGTCGACTTGGCCTTTCGGCCGCAAGCCTCAGATCGGCTTGTTGCGCTTGCGCATCTCGGCGCGGAACTGTGCGGTGACCGTGTCGGAGAACTCCGCCGCCCACAGGTTCATCGCCTGCATGCTCATCTGGATCGCCTTCGGCTCCGCCGCAAGCAGCTTCTGGCCGATGGCTGACTTGTAGAAAGCGACGAGGTTGGCGATCTCCTGGTCGGAGAACTCGTTGCAGTAGATCTGCGCCATCTTCTCGCCGATCTCCTTCTCCTTGCCGGCATAGGTCTGCGCGACCACCACGGCGACCTCGTCGAGGTCCTTCTGGTAGTTGAGATTGGACTGCAGCAGCGCCTGCTTGGTCTGCTGCACGATGCCGGGGACGGCATTGGCGTACATCGCAGCCGCGTTCTTCATCCCCAGAATCTCGCGCGCGCCGGCCATGCAGGCGGGCGAGGCCGGCTTCAGCGCCGGTGCCTGGCCCTGCGCCGCAACCGGGCTTGCCGAGGCCAGGGCCAGCACGAGTCCGGCGGCCGGCAAGATTCTGAACACGCTCTTCATTCCAAGTCTCCTGTGAGTTGCCGCCCTGAGCGCAGCCTCGTGCCGCGCTCAGGGCCGCTGGATAACGCGAATTCCCTGTGCGCCTGCCAGGATCGCCGTGCTGCCGAGGCCGATGAACAGCCCATGCTCGACCACGCCCGGAATTGCGCTCAAAAGGTCCGCCAGGCGCGGGGGATCCACGATCTCCCCAAGGCGGACGTCGATAATCCAGTGGCCGCCATCGGTGACGAAAACGTGGCCGTCTGCGGACTTGCGCAGGCTCATCGGCCCGGACACGCCGGCCGTGGCGAAGGCGTCACGCATCTCGCGCTGGGTTGCGGCGAGGCCGAACGGAACCACCTCGACCGGCAGCGGGTAGCGGCCGAGCCGGTCGACCCATTTGCTGTCGTCGGCGATCACGATCATGCGATCCGAGGCGCTGGCGACGATCTTCTCGCGCAGCAGTGCGCCGCCGCCGCCCTTGATCAGGTCGAGCGCCGGATCGATCTCGTCGGCGCCGTCGATGGTGATGTCCAGCCGGTCGATCTCGTCGAGCGTGGTCAGCGGCACGCCGCATGCTTGCGCCTGCGCGCGCGTCGCCTCCGAGGTCGGCACGCCCACGATCTTGAGGCCGGCGCGCACCTTTTCCCCGAGCAGATCGACGAAATGCTTGGCGGTCGAACCGGTGCCGAGACCGAGCTTCATGCCGCTCTCGACCTCCTCCAGCGCACGCGCCGCCGCCTGCCGCTTCAATGCATCCATGTCGACCAAGGAACCCGCCCTTCGCACCCGGGGCCCCCACAAGCCGGGGCCGAAAGCCGGCGCATATCTAGCGATGTTTTGACGCGGGGCCTAGCTCTCGCCGGCCACGAAATCGGACAAAAAGCCATTGCGAGGCTCTTGCACGGACGCGAGCCGGCCGCTAGCGGATACCGATGGCCATCTCCAGCACTATCGTCTTCGATCTCGACGGCACCCTGGTCGACACGGCGCCGGACCTCATCAACGCACTGAACCACATCTTGCAGCGCGAAGGGCTGCGGCCGGTGCCATTGGCCTCGGCCCGCAAGATGATCGGGCACGGCGCGCGCAAGCTGCTCGAGCGCGGGCTGGAGGCGGAAGGCCGCTTCGCCAGTCCCTCCGACATGGAGCGGCTCACGGTCGATTTCATCGATTTCTACGCCGAGAACATCGCCATCGAATCGCGCCCCTTCGAGGGGCTGGAGGCGGCGCTCGACGAGCTCGCCGGCCGCGGCTGCCAGTTCGCGGTGTGCACCAACAAACTGGAATGGCTGTCCAGGCGGCTGCTCGACCAGCTCGGCCTGTCCTCCCGCTTCGCCGCGATCTGCGGCGCCGACACGTTCGGCGTTGCCAAGCCGGATCCGACGATCCTGCGCCAGACCATCGCGCAGGCCGGCGGCGAGGTCGGGGCCGCGATCATGGTCGGCGATGCCGGCACCGACGTCGGCGCCGCCCGCCGCGCCGGCGTGCCGGTGATCGGCTGCACCTTCGGCTATACCGACGTACCGATCGCGGAGCTCAATCCGGACCACCTGATTGACCACATGCGCGAGCTGCCGGCAGCCGTCACGGCCCTCAGCCCCTCGCTCAGGATCGCCTAGCCAGCTTGCGATTCGACTGCCGCATCGCGCCCTAACTCCCTGCCCGATCGACCTGAATCCGCACCTTGGGGTGCGTTAACGTTCTGTTGAGAATAGGGTTGACCGCAGTTGCGCCGCTGTTCTGACGCTCCTATGGTCGCCCTGGGATTGCGGCCGATGGCCGCAGGGTTGTGGGGCGGACATCATGATGCGGCGTGTCATCGCAATTGCGGTTGCGGGAGCCGGCTTGGCCGGTTGCTCGTCCTTCTCCATGGACAGCTTCAAGATGGCCGCGCCCGAGGTACCCGTGCAGCTCGACTCCGTGCCGCCGGGCGCCGACGCCAAGACCTCGCTCGGACCGGGCTGCAAGACGCCCTGCACCGTCTCGGTGCCGGCGCCCGATGCGGGCTTCAGCGTCACCTTCACGATGGACAAGTACCAGCCCGCGACCATCCCGGTGCAGGTGCTCCGCAACTCCGGCGATTTCAACACCTCGCCGCCGGTGGTGATGGATCCGAGCCCGGTCGTGGCCGAGCTGCAGCCGATGCCGGGTGCGCCGCCCAAGGCCGTCAAGCACATGCGGCCAAAGAAGCCGAAGCCGCCGAAATCCGCCGCTGCGCCGGAAGCACCGGCGACCACCGGGTCCGCCTTCCCCGCCCCCGCGCCGGGACGGCAATAACGGGCCATCGTCCCGCGCGTCCCCTTGCCAAGGCGAAGCTGCATTGCAGCATCGACGTTTCAACGTCGATGATTGTGAGGCGCGGCGATCATGATTAGATTGTCGTGAGACCGACATCCGGCCGCGCTTGCGCGGCCGCCGCGTGGCATCGCCGCCACCTGGGCCGCCACCAGCCAAGGCTTGCATCAAGGCTTTCCATCAAGGCTTTCCATCAAGGCTTTCCATGACCGCAGAGACGTTGAGTGACACCGCCCTGACGCGCCCGATGACCGACCCGTTCGGCCGCCGCATCAGCTATCTGCGCGTCTCGGTGACCGACCGCTGCGACCTGCGCTGCTTCTACTGCATGTCCGAGGACATGACCTTCCTGCCGAAGGCCGACCTGCTGACGCTCGAAGAGCTCGACCGGCTGTGCTCGGCGTTCATCCACAAGGGCGTCAAGAAGCTCAGGCTCACCGGCGGCGAGCCGCTGGTCCGGCGCAACGTGATGGGCCTGGTCCGCTCGCTGTCGCGGCACCTGAAGAGCGGCGCGCTCGGCGAGCTGACGATGACGACCAATGCGACGCAGCTCGCCAAATACGCCGCGGAGCTCGCCGATTGCGGCGTCCGCCGCATCAACGTCTCGCTCGACACGCTGGACCCGGACAAATTCCGCGCCATCACCCGCTGGGGCGACCTCGACCGCGTGCTGGCCGGCATCGAGGCGGCGCGCGCTGCGGGTCTCGCCGTGAAGATCAACGCGGTCGCGCTGAAGAACATGAACGAGGACGAGATCCCCGCGCTGATCGACTGGGCGCACGGCAAGGGCATGGCGCTGACCTTGATCGAGGTGATGCCGATGGGCGAGATCGGCGAAGGCCGCATCGACCAGTATCTGCCGCTGTCGCTGCTGCGCGGGCGCCTTGCCCAGACCTACACCATGACCGATCTCGACGAGACCACCGGCGGTCCCGCCCGCTACGTCCGCGTCGCCGAGACCGGCGGCACGATCGGCTTCATCACGCCGATGACGCATAATTTCTGCGAGAGCTGCAACCGCGTCCGCGTCACCTGCACCGGCACATTGCACACCTGCCTCGGCCACGAGGACGCCTCCGACCTGCGCAAGCCGCTGCGCGCCTCGGCCAGCGACGAGCAGTTGAGCGACGCGATCGACCGCGCCATCGGCCTGAAGCCGAAGGGCCACGACTTCATCATCGACCGCCGCCACAACCGCCCGAGCGTCAGCCGGCACATGAGCGTGACGGGCGGCTGACCGGAGTCCTCGACCACCGCGGCCTGCGACCGATCGCGGCCGGAGCCAGTCAGTGGGCCGGCCCCCCCTGACGTGGAGAGGAACAAACGACCGGCTTGCGGCACGTCCCGACGCGGCGTAGCTTTCAACCTGAGATCGTGCGTTCCAGAGCACGTTGTCGGTGAGACCTAGCGGGAGGCGGCGATGGCAGACCCAGTCGCTTGGCACCTGTCCGGTGACTATTTCGAGAATTGCAGCTGCAGCCTGCTGTGTCCGTGCCTGATGTCGGCCGCGCCTCCCCTGACCGCGCAGCCGTCCGAGGGGTTCTGCAACGTGCCGCTGCTGTTCCACATCGACACCGGCCGCTATGGCGATGTCGCGCTCGACGGCCTCAACGCGGCGGTGATGCTCCATGCGCCCGGCGTGATGGCGGAGGGAGACTGGTCGATCGCCGCATACGTCGATCAGCGCGCCGACGATCCGCAGACCGAGGCGATGGCCGCGATCTTCACCGGCGCCGCCGGCGGCCCGATGGCTGCGTTCACGCCGCTGATCAGCACCAATCTCGGCGTGCGCAAAGCCGCCATCACCTTCCGGATCGACGGCAAGACGCGATCCGCCGAGATCGCCGACATCCTGCACATGTCCGTCGAACCGCTGCCGACCATGCATCCGAGCGGCGAGATGTGGGTGAACATCGGCCATCCCGTCAGCCCGGACAGGATGGCGCTCGCCGTCGGCGCAGCGGGCAACACCTACAATGATCACGGCATGCGCTGGGACAATTCCGGCAAGAACGGCCTGTACGCGTCGATCAGCTGGTCCAACCAGGCCTAGATCGACGTGACGCAAGGCCGGCAACCCGCCTTGCAGATGACTGGCAGCGCCCTCGAAGCCGTGCTGCGGCGCGATCGCTGGATCGTCGGCGGCGCGATCGCAATCATGGTCGCCCTGTCATGGGCCTATGTTGTCTGGCTCGCCAACGACATGGACATGGGCGGCATGGACATGACCGGCTTCCGCATGATCCCGGCCGGCATCGGCATCATGTTGCCGGCCAGCGAGTCGTGGCGCGCGATCGAGTTTGCCTATGTGTTCCTGATGTGGGTGGTGATGATGGTCGGGATGATGGCGCCGTCGGCCGCGCCGATGATCCTGATGTACGCCCGTGTCGGTCGACAGGGCCGCGCGCAGGGCCAGCCGTTCGCTGCGACCGGCTGGTTTGCGGCCGGCTATCTGCTCGCCTGGAGCGGCTTTTCGCTGCTGGCGACCGTGCTGCAATGGGGTGTGGAGCGGACGGCCCTGCTGGATTCGCGGATGGCGATCGACAGCCACGTGCTCGGCGCCACCGTGCTGATCGCCGCGGGCGTCTATCAGTGGACACCGCTGAAGGGCGCCTGCCTCGTCCAATGCCAGTCGCCGCTCCTGTTCCTGATGCGCCACGGCGGCTTTCGCGGCGACCTGCGCGGGTGCCTGCTATTGGGCCTCCGGCACGGCGGCTATTGCGTCGGCTGCTGCTGGGCTCTGATGGCGCTGCTATTCGTCGGTGGCGTCATGAACGTGACGTGGATCGCCCTCCTGACCCTGCTCGTGCTGTTTGAGAAAGTCGCTCCGTTCGGACGATGGGTCGCGCGCGCGGCCGGGATCGCCTTCAGTGCCGCGGGCGTCTGGATGCTGGTGTCGCCACCGCAATGATGCGCGACGGCGCCATGCAGGCCGTCGCAACAGTGGCGTCGCCCTTGGTGCTGGATGCAGGCAATGTGGTAAGCAGCGGCCCAGCGCGGCGACTCTGCCGCCTGACATAGCGTAATCCAACTGACGCGAGACGCCCGTGATTCCCTGGAAGCTGATCGACACCGCGGACGTCCCCGGCGGCGGCGAGCCGCTGCGGCTGATGCAGCGCGGCAAGGAGTTCTCGATCAAGCTCGGCGCGAACGAGCTGATGAACAGCCGGCTGCACGGATCCGAAGAGGCGCTGGCGACCCTGAGCTGCGCCCGCATCAAGGCCGCGCCCGCTCCGCGGCTGCTGATCGGCGGCCTCGGCATGGGCTTCACCTTGCGCGCCGCGCTGAAGGTGCTGGGTCCGCAGGCCCGCGTCACCGTCGCCGAGCTGGTGCCCGCGGTGATCGCCTGGGCCCGCGGCCCGATGGCCGAGTTGTCCGGCGCAAGCCTCGCCGATCCACGCGTCGACATCCACGAGGGCGACGTCGTGAAGCTGATCGCCGCCGCGCGCGGCACCTATGACGCGATCCTGCTCGACGTCGACAACGGCCCGCAGGGACTGACGCGGCAATCCAACGACGCGCTGTATGATTCCTCGGGCTTGCGCACCGCCTTCACCGCCCTGCGCCGCGGCGGCGTGCTGGCGGTGTGGTCGTCACACCCGGACGAGCGCTTTACGCCGCGGCTGCGCAAAGCAGGCTTTGCCGCCGAGGAGATCAACATCCGCGCCACCGGCCGCGGCGGCGGCGCCCGCCACGTGATCTGGATCGCGACGCGGCCGGCGTGACGGCGGCAGCGTTGTTGCGGGGAGCCACTCAGGCGGAGAGCTCGTTCCTTCGCATCTCCCGCCGTTCGCATCGGAGTGGTGAGGCGCCAGCCATCGTCCTATGATGCATCACGGCTGCGAAGCCGGCGGATGCCCGCATCAACGCGCGAACGCCGCGAGGATGCGCCGTTCTCTGGCGTGTCGACGGACGCTCTGCAACGAGAGCGCGTGCCTGAATGGGAGATTGCCATGGACGACCGCGCCACGCGCGCTGCCCTGCAGCACCATTGGGATGCATCGGACGCCAACGATTTCGACGCCGAGCACGCCATCTATCGCGACGATGCCGTGCTCGATTATCCGCAATCGGGCGAGCGTATCCGCAGCCGGCGCAACATTCAGGAAAGCCGCTTCGTCCAGCCCAACCACAAGCGCTTCACAGTGCAGCGGATCATCGGCGGCGGCGATCTCTGGGTCACTGAACTGGTCCTGACCTATGACGGCGTGCCCTCCTACGTGGTGAGCATCATGGAATTCCGCGACGGCAAAGTGGTGCATGAGACGCAATATTTCAGCGATCCCTTCGACCGAGCGCCCTCGCGCGCACATCTCGTCGAGCACATCAACCCCGCCTGAAGGGCGATGAACGGCGACGGCAACCGCATTTCGGTGATGTCGGCATTTCGGTGGCAGCGCAGTGCATTTTCGTCCTCGGGTCGCCGCGTCGCTGCAGCGGCGTCCCGCATCCTCCGGCCACGCCGCCGAAAGCCTCACACCATCTCAGGTTGCTTTCCCGATCGTCCGTATTACGCTCCCGGCTCTCGACCGGGGGAATGTCGAGCGGGGTCCTTTGCATGGCGAGTCCCAAGATCATCATCCTGTCCGACGGGACCGGCAACGCCGCGTCGAGCGTGTGGCGGACCAACGTCTGGCGCATGTTCCAGGCGCTCGACCTGCAGAGCAATGCCCAGGCGGCCAAGTACGACGACGGCGTCGGCACATCGTCGTTCGTCCCTCTCGCCCTGCTCGGCGGCGCGTTCGGCTTCGGTCTCAAGCGCAACATCCTCGACGCCTACAAGTTCGTCTGTCGCAACTACGACCACGAGCATGGCTCGAAGATCTATCTGTTCGGCTTCAGCCGCGGCGCCTTCACCGTGCGGGTGCTGGCCGCGCTGATGCTCGACCAGGGCCTGATCGTTGCCGGCACCGAGGCCGAGCTGCACGATGGCGCCGTGAAGGCCTATCGCGCCTATCGCGCCAAGGGCTACCATTCGATCTGGCGGATCGAGGTGCCGTTCCGCTGGCTTCGCGATCATGTGCTGGTGCCGGTGATCGACCGCATCATGGGCCGCAAATATCTCGACCTCCTCGAGCGAAAACGCCTCCCGGCGATCGAGTTCATCGGGCTGTGGGACACCGTCGCCGCCTATGGACTGCCGATCGACGAGATGACGCGAGGCATCTCCAACTGGGTGTGGCCGCTCGAGCTGCCCAATCGCGTGCTCAACCCGCGGGTGACATGCGCGCGCCACGCGCTCGCGCTCGACGACGAGAGAACGACATTCCATCCGGTGCTCTGGACCGAGGCCGGCGAGACCAAGCCGCAGGATGCCAGGACGATCGATGACGAACGGCTGGTTCAGGTCTGGTTCGTCGGCATGCACGGCAATGTCGGCGGCGGCTATCCGGACGATTCCGTCTCCTACGTCCCGCTGACCTGGCTGGTCGGCGAGGCCATCAAGCGCGGCCTGATCTTCAAGACCGCGCCCGAGGCCGATCCGGATGCGATCAGGTCGATCGTCACGTCCCAGGACAAGGACGGACGCCTGTACAACTCGCGCTCCGGGCTCGGCTCCTACTATCGCTACGGCCCGCGCAAGGTGTCGGACCTCTGCAACGACCCAGCCGCGGGCGTGCAGGTGCCGATGCCGAAGATTCACGAAAGCGTCTTCGACCGCATCGACAGCGGCTGCAACGCCTACGCGCCCATCGGGCTGCCCGACAACTACCTGATCGTCCGCTACGACGGCACGCTGACGCCGCTCGGGCCGACCACGTTCGAAACGCCGGCCGGCGCGGCGGCCCGGTTCGCGGCCCAGGAAAAGCTGTGGAATCTGGTGTGGTTCAGACGCCTCGCTTATTTCGCGACGCTGGCGGCCTCGCTCCACCTCGCGGCGTTCTGGCTGTTCCACGACCTCGATCGCACGCACGAATACGCCTCCCGCATCAGGATGGTCTCCGAAGCCGTCCGGCTGGTCGAATCGTTCCTGCCGAACTCGCTGCACTGGTGGACGGACTGGTACGCCGCCAACCCCGAATGGTTCGCCGGCGGGATCATCATCCTGGTCGTACTGACTGCGCTCGGGACGTTCCTCAGCGACCGCATCGGCGACCGGATGCGCGTGATCTGGCGCGAACGCGCATCGCCCCCGATACCGTCCGGCCTGGTGCATCGGACCATCTACGCGCTCCGGACCAATCGCGCCTATCAGTTCGTCATCAGGAACGGCAAGCGGCATGTCGGCCCGTTCTTCCTCGCTGTCGGCACCGTGTGGCTTGCGGCCACGCTGATCAGCCATTTCCTGTTCAACGCCGCGGACTCGATGGGCGCCTTCTGCCATGGTACGCCCGCGCGCGAGCTCGTCGCGGTCGACAAGGGCATTCCGCAGGATGCCCGGGATTTCTCGACCGACGCGGTCTGCGCGCCCACCGGCTTGAGCGTCCGTCCCGGCTTCTCCTACGAGATCATCGTCACAATGACCGATCCGTGGGAGGACGCCGGGCGGCCGGTCACGCCCGCCGGCTATCGCACCTCGACGGTCCAGGGCTACGCCCGCTTGAAGTTCTACGCAGGCATCCTGCTGCGCCGCGTTCTGTTCCGGCCGTGGTATCGGCTGATCGCCAGGGTCGGCGAGACCGGCGTCGACGAATATTTCCTCGACCCCGTTCCCGCGCCCAACACGACACCTCAAGCCTACAAGGCGAGGTTCAAGGCCGACCGCGGCGGCGAGCTGTTCCTCTATGTCAACGACGCGGTGATCGGGTTACCCTGGATGTACGATGCATTCTATCCGAACAACACCGGCAAGGCGAAGGTGAGCGTCAGGCTGCTGTGAATCACCATCGCCGACGGTGTGGACCGGCGTATCGACATCGCGACGTCGATCGCGGTTCTCTGATGCAGGGACGAGGTCATCATCGATTGTCGGCGAGCCGCTTCGCTGTGTTCAAACACCTGCCTCACTGCTCGTCGTGCGGACCGTGGTCATGACGGTGCCCACCCTCGACGCAAGAGAAGCTCGCCGCGTCGTCGGTGCTGCCGCGGCCGTTGTATCGCGCGATCTTCGGGAACACACAGAGCGGCCGCGTCATCTGCACATCGGGCGCCGTGTCGTTGACGTACTTGGTCGCGACGACGGACCCCGGCGGCGTGCCGTTCTCGACCCAGTCTTGGAGCGCCGGAAGGAAGACGAACGCGTTGGGGCCAGGTCCGCCGCCGCAGTGATACATGCCCGGCACCATGTACAGGCGGGCGTAGCTCAGGGTTCGCTGCAGCCCGGCTCGCACGTGATCGCCGCCGAACCGATCTTCCGCGACGTCAGCACCGACCTGCGCTTCGTCTCCTCGCCGCGTCGCGAAGGACGGGCTGTCGAATTTCACAAGCGAGTTGAAGTAGTCGATCGTGTTCTGCGGCATCACAAGCTCATCGGCCCACCCCTGATACATGATGAGCCGGCCGCCGCGTTCCCGGAAGGCCGTGAGATCCGGGCTGGTGGCGTTCAGCGGCTCGGCCAGCATGGCCTCCACAGCCGGCAGGTCGCGATGGATGTCGAAGTTCGTGTAGTTCACGGCACTGCCGGGCTGCCCGAAGGTCGGACCATAGACCCAATAAAGGGGGCCATCGAACAGCGGCTCGGGAAGCTGCTGCTTGAGCATGATCCCCTTCGCTGACAGGTCCTCGGTCTCGCTGCCGGGCGCAAAGCCCGGGACGATCCTTTCACCGGTCACCGGGTCGACCGTGCCGGCATAATAGTTCTGCATCGTCGTGACCTGTTCCTCGGTCAGGCATGCCGGTGGCACGTCGCCGCCGGTGCATTGCAGGACTTTAGGATCGAACCGGCAGCGCCGCGGATTGTTCAGGAACTGGTCCGTTGCGACTCCGCCATCCCGCCCAGCGCATTGCGCCAGGACGGCCTTGTTGATCAGCGACATCTGACCGGCTTGCATCTGCCGCCCCGGCGTCGCATGCGTGTTGCGCCATCCGAGCGGCGTCGTCGCATACAGGTGTGTGCGATTGTAGGCCGGCGCGCCGACCAGGATGCCGTCATAGTCCTCGGGATAGCGTTGCGCCTCCATCAGTCCGCTGTGGCCTCCGGTGGAGCAGCCGAAGAAATAGGCCCTGGTCGCGCTCTGCTGATAGTATGCTTGTACGATCTCCTTGGCCCGCAGCGTCATCAGGTGGACCGCGCGATGGCCGAAATCCGTGATCCGCTCGGGATGCCCGTAGAGCCCCAGGCTCGGGGTCGCCTTGTCGCCGAGAGCGATCGCGAGCGCGTTGCCCTTGTTGCCGTCCGATCCGCAGTAGTGAACGGTGCATCCGGAGGTCCCGGTTCCCAGACCGGTGTAGGCAACAGCGTAACCGGCCTTGAGGCGGAACGCGAGGCCGCCATAGTCGTAGTAGCCGCCGAATCCGCCACTGCCGAGGCCGAGAAACCGCCCGCTCCACGTCGACGCCGGCAGCCAGACCTCGATCTTGATCGCCGAATCCACGGTCGGCGCGATCGTCGCGGCGACGCGGCAGAACGCCGGCAGGCCCGTGATGTCTTGCGCCGGATTGCTCCCGGGAACGGTGAAGACGCCGCTCGTGATGTCGGTCGCCAGCGTGATGGTGGTATGCTCGAGCGCGAGCGTCTGCAGGTTGCTGCACGGTGTTGCCGCACACGGCGTCGCGATCTCCGCGATCGCGGTCAGGCCTCCCAGGATCAAGCCGAAAAGACGCAACCCAAGCATGTCCGAGTCCCCGCTTCCCCGTCTGAGCCGACGGCGCATGTGGGCCGCCCCACAACATAAGGTCGCATCAGAATGTGAAGCCCGGAAGAACGTCACCGCTCAAGCCGAGCCGGTCTGCAAATATCTTCGCGTCGCGTGCCCGCGTTTTGGGAAACGATGTGCGGATCGGCCGAGCACAGACCGTTCGCTCAGCTTCGCCACCGGCATGTCAGGGATCCCGCCGCGGAGACTTTGCGCGATCGTCCGCGTCGCAGCCGACATCGACCAGCGAGCCACCGCGGGCCTGCGCTGGCGTCGCTGCGCCCTGACGAAATCTCGCGTCCATCGTTGCCGACACTGCATCGCATCAACACAGGCTGCGTCTGGCGTGCCGGAACCCCGACCAGTCGACCGAGTTGCAAACGCGGAGAGCGTCGAACGATGAGGACAAGATCTCCTCATCGCCCCCTCGCTCCCCTTTTGGCTGTTCTTGGAAAAGAGAGGCGACGATGAAAGCACCCCTTCTTCTTGCCGGCGCAGTGATCATCGGATCGGTCGCTCCGGCGCTTGCTGACGAATACTACATCGTGCAGGGACCGAGCCATCGCTGCACCATCACCACCACACGCCCCGCCGACCGCGAGGTCGTCACGCAGATCGGACCGATGGCGTTCACCAGCCGCGTGGAAGCCGAGGACCGCATCCGCCAGACCAAGGTCTGCGAGGACGAGGGCACGGTCGGCAGCTCCACCAGCACCACCACGGTCATCAAAGAGAAGTAGTCGGCGGCGTCATTCCTGTTGGCGTTTGCCGACAAGGTCGCGCCCATGTCCGCGGGCGCGACCTTTCTGTTTTCCACAGATCACTTCTCCATCGGAGCGACACCGCCGCTATAGGCGGTCTCGACGGCCATAAAAACCGGGGGCATCAGCTCCTTCCCGACACCGAACCGCTTCCACCCTGGTTGCGTTCCGCCGCAGCGTTGAGTACCCCAGCGCGGGATCGGATCAGGACATCATGGCCTCGCAATCGCTCAAGCTCGCCATCGGCAGCCTCGTGGTCGGAACGATCGTGCTCGGCCTGAAATATCTTGCCTATTGGATCACCGGCTCGGTCGCGCTCTACTCCGATGCCGTCGAGAGCATCGTCAACGTCGTCACCGCCGTGGTCGCGCTCGGCGCGGTGCGCATCGCCGCCAAGCCCGCGGATGCCAACCATCCGTTCGGCCACCACAAGGTCGAGTACTTCAGCGCGGTGATCGAGGGCGTCATGATCGTCGTGGCGGCGCTGCTCATCATCCATGAGGCCTACGGGAATTTCTTCAATGCGCGCGCGTTTTCGGCGCCTGCGGAAGGCCTCGCGGTGAACGCGCTGGCGAGCGCGATCAATGCGGTCTGGTGCTGGCTGTTGATCACGCGCGGCAAGCGGCTGCGATCGCCGGCGCTGGTGGCGGACGGCCGGCACCTGCTGACGGACGTCGTGTCCTCGGGCGGCGTCGTGGTCGGCCTCGGCCTCGCGGTGATGTTGCAGTTGCCGATCCTCGATCCGGCGCTGGCGGTGCTGGTCGCGGTGAACATCCTGTGGTCGGGATGGCAGGTGCTGAAGGAATCCACCAGCGGGCTGATGGATGAGGCGGTCTCCGACACCACGCTTGCGCGCATCCGCCAGATCATCAGCGCCCATGCCGATGGCGCGCTGGAGGCGCATGATGTCCGGACCCGTCATGCCGGCAAGCTGACCTTCATCGAGTTCCACCTCGTGGTGCCCGGAGAGATGTCGGTCAACCAGGCGCACGAGATCTGCGACCGGATCGAGGCGGCCTTGCGCGAGGACGACGAGCACAGCTGGATCACCATCCACGTCGAGCCCGAAAACAAGGCCAAGCATTCCGGCGTGGTGGTGCTGTAAGACCGCTGCGCACCGGACGTGGTTCGTCGGCCGCACCCAGGACTCCCCCGCCCTCACGCTCGGCCCGTTGACCCTCATTCGCCGGCCAGCGATCGCCCGGCCCCGGCGACCTGCGACAGCTGTGGCGCGGCGTCGCCACTCCCGCAACATGTTGCGGCAACGCCCCTTTTTGCCCATTTTTCCGATTGACGGCAACACGAGGCGCTGAAATGGTGCCCTCGTTTTTTGAGCCTGCCGGGCCGGATAGGCCGTTGCGCCATGTGCTGCGCAGCCAGAACGGGCCATGGGACGTCGCAAGACATTTGGGGGAGGATTGCGTTGCAAGCGTTGCTGAAATTGAGCCGTGGGATCGATGCGTTCACGACCTGGACCGGCAAGCGGCTGGCGTGGCTGATCCTGCTCGCCGTCATCATTTCCACGATCAACGCCATCGTCCGCAAGACGCTCGACACCTCGTCGAACTCCTGGCTCGAGCTACAGTGGGTGCTGTTCTCAGCGGTCTTCCTGCTGTGCTCGCCGTGGACGCTGCTCGACAACGAGCACATCCGCATCGACATCGTCAACGCCATGATGCCCAAATGGCTGCGTGACACCATCGACGTCGTCGGCCACGTGCTCTTCCTGATCCCGCTCTGCGTCGTGATGATCATCACCAGCGTGCCGTTCTTCCTGCGCTCGTTCGAAATCAACGAACAGTCCAGCAATGCCGGCGGCCTGCCGCAATGGCCGGCGAAATCGCTCATCATGATCGGCTTCGTGTTCCTGCTGGCGCAGGCCATCTCCGAGCTGATCAAGCGCATCGCCGTGATGCGCGGGCTCATCCCTGATCCCCACGCTGCGAAATCCCACGGGATCGAGGCCGAGGTCGAGCACCTCGTCGAAGCGATCGAAAAGAAGTAAGCGGCGGGCTGGGGGATACTTCAATGACAGCTTTTCTGATCGCCAACATGGCGCCGATCATGTTCGGCTCGCTGGTCGTGATGCTGCTGCTCGGCTATCCGGCAGCCTTCTCGCTCGGCGCCGTCGGCCTGTTCTACGCCCTCGTCGGTATCGAGCTCGGCGAATTCCGGCCGGACTTCCTGCAGGCGCTACCGGAACGCGTCTACGGCGTGATGAACAACGACACGCTGCTGGCGATTCCGTTCTTCACCTTCATGGGCCTGGTGCTGGAAAGATCCGGCATGGCCGAGGACCTGTTGGACACCATCGGGCAATTGTTCGGCACCATCCGTGGCGGCCTTGCTTATGCGGTCGTGTTCGTCGGCGCGCTGCTCGCGGCCACCACCGGCGTGGTCGCCGCGTCCGTGATCTCGATGGGCTTGATCTCGCTGCCGATCATGCTGCGCTACGGCTACGACCGCCGGCTTGCCTCGGGCATCATCGCCGCCTCCGGCACGCTCGCGCAGATCATCCCGCCGTCGCTCGTCCTGATCGTCATGGCCGACCAGCTCGGCAAGTCCGTCGGCGACATGTACGAGGGCGCCTTCATCCCCGGCCTCGTGCTGTCCGCGATCTATGCCGGCTACGCCTTCCTGACCAGCATGATCTTTCCGAAATCGGCGCCCGGCCTGCCGGCCGATGCGATCGGCTTTCGCGAGGACTCGGGCGACCGCGGCCTGAAATCGCTGGGCGTGCTGTTTCTGGCGAGCTGCGTGTTCGGCTGGTTCATGATGCGCGGCTCGGAATATCACGGCGCCGACTTCGTCGTGCTGAGCATGTTCTACGGCATCGTGTTCGCCTTCGCCGTCGCGGTCGTGAACTGGGTGCTGGAGCGCACCACCGGATACCGCTTCCTGTCCCGCATGGCGCAGCAGACCACCTTCGTGATGGTGCCGCCGCTGTTCCTGATCTTCCTGGTGCTCGGCACGATCTTCATCGGCCTCGCGACCCCGACCGAGGGCGGCGCGATGGGCGCTGCCGGCGCGATCATCCTCGGCGCGATCAAGCGGCGGCTCAGCTTCGACCTGGTCCGCCAGGCCGTCGAGTCCACCGCAAAACTGTCGGCCTTCGTGGTCTTCATCCTGGTCGGCGCGCGCGTGTTCTCGCTGACCTTCTACGGCGTCAACGGCCACGTCTGGGTCGAGCACCTCTTGACCTCCCTACCCGGCGGTCAGGTCGGCTTCCTGATCTTCGTCAACGTCTTCGTGTTCGTGCTGGCGTTCTTCCTCGACTTCTTCGAGCTCGCCTTCATCATCATCCCGCTGCTGGGGCCCGCGGCCGAAAAGCTCGGCATCGACCTGATCTGGTTCGGCGTCATCCTCGGCGTCAACATGCAGACCTCGTTCATGCATCCGCCGTTCGGCTTCGCGCTGTTCTATCTACGCTCGGTGGCGCCGAAGGAGTCCTATCTCGACCGCGTCACCGGCAAGCGGATGGAGCCGGTGACGACGGGACAGATCTACTGGGGCGCGGTGCCGTTCGTGGTGATCCAGATGATCATGGTGCTCCTGGTGATCCTGTTCCCGTCGATGGTCATGCACTACAAGGGCGCCGCCTCGACCGTCGATCCGAACTCGATCAAGATCGAGATTCCGCAGATCGATGCGCCACCGCTCGACTTCGGCCCGCCGAAATTCTGATGGCGCAGATGCTCCATCGTCGCGACAATGAAAAACCCCGGCGCGCTGCGCCGGGGTTTTGTTTTGTCTGGCTCCTGGAGCGATACGGCGCCGGCCTCAGCTCTGCGAGTTGCGCGCCATGAAGGCGTCGTAGCCGATCTCGGCGACCTGGAACCAGGAGTAGCCATTGCCGGCAAAGGCCGACAGCGACTCATAGGTCTTCTTGAAGTCGGGGTTGGTGGCCGCGACCTCGTTGTGCAGTTCCCGCGCGGCCTTCAGGCATGCCTGCATGATCTCCGGTGAAAACGCATGCAGCTTGGCACCGGCGGCGAGCAGCCGGCGCAGCGCCGCCGGATTGCTCTGGTCGTACTTCGCCATCATCCAATTGTTGGCATAATGGCCGGCGTGCTCGAGGATCTTCTGATAGTTCTTGGGCAGCGCATTCCAGCGATCCTGGTTGACGAAGGAGAGCAGTATCGGTCCGCCCTCCCACCAGCCCGGATAGTAGTAGTGGGGCGCGACCTTGACGAAGCCGAGCTTCTCGTCGTCGTAGGGTCCGACCCACTCGGCCGCATCGATCGTGCCCTTCTCCAGCGCCGGATAGATGTCGCCGCCGGCGATCTGCTGCGGCACCGCGCCGAGCTTCTGCAACACGCGGCCGGCAAAGCCACCGATGCGGAATTTCAGCCCCTTGAGATCGTTGACGCCGGTGAGCTCCTTGCGGAACCAGCCGCCCATCTGACAACCGGTGTTGCCGGCAAGCAGCGAGACGACATTGTACTTCGTGTAGAACTCGTTGAGGATCTCGCGTCCTCCGCCGAGCATGTACCAGGCCTGGTTGAGGCGCATGTTCGGCCCGAACGGGACCGACGAGCCGAAGGTGAACGTCGGGTCCTTGCCGAAGTAGTAGTACGACGCGGTGTGGCCGATTTCGACGGTGCCGTTCTGCACGGCGTCGAGAACCTGCAGGCCGGGGACGATTTCGCCGGCCGCGAACGGCTGGATCTGGAATTTGTTGTCGGTGGCCTCGCCGACCACCTTGGCCATGATCTCGGCGCCGCCATACAAGGTGTCGAGCGATTTCGGCCAGCTCGTCGGCATGCGCCATTTCAGCTCCGGCATCGATTGTGCGATGGCCGGCGCCGCGATCGCGGCCGCGCCAGCGGCGCCAAGCCCAGTCACCTTGATGAAGTCTCTCCGCTTCATAGTTCTTCCCTCCTGGGGGTCATTGTGTTCGTTTCCTGAGCAGCCTTCTTTGTGAGGCTTCAGTTCCAGTGTGGATCAAAGTGCGTCGGAGTGCCATTGCGAAAAGTTGCCGCAACGCAAAAGCCCGGCCTCTCACGAGGCCGGGCCCAAGTCGATCCGCCGATTGAAGCTACGATCAGCCGCGGGTACGCGAGCGGATCATGAAGCTGTCATAGGTGTACTCGGCGACCTGCCACCACAGATACTCGTCCGAGCGGTAGGCCTGCATCGCGTCGATGACCTTCTTGAAGTCGGCGTTCTTGGCCGAGATCTCGCCCCACAGCTCGTTGGTCGCCTTGAGACAGGCTTCGAGCACCTCGTTGGTGAACGGACGCAGCTGCGTGCCCCCGGCGACCAGGCGCTTCAGCGCCGCCGGGTTCACCTGGTCGTAGCGCGCGGCCATCCAGGTATTGGCGTTGACCGTCGCGTTGGCGAGGATCGACTGATAGTGCTTCGGCAGCTCGTTGTACTTGTCGAGGTTGGCGAAGGCGTGGACGGTCGGACCGCCTTCCCAGAAGCCCGGATAGTAGTAGTACTTGGCAACCTTCTGGAAGCCGAGCTTCTCGTCGTCATACGGACCGACCCACTCGGCCGCGTCGATCGTGCCCTTCTCCAGTGACGGGTAGATGTCGCCACCCGCGAGCTGCTGCGGCACGACGCCGAGCTTCTGCAGCACCTGGCCGGCGATGCCGCCGATGCGGAACTTCAGGCCCGAGAGGTCGGCGACGGTCTTGATCTCCTTGCGGAACCAGCCGCCCATCTGGGTGCCGGTATTGCCGCAGGGGAAGCCGATCACGTTGGCCGACTTCTTGAAGAACTCGTTGGCGAGCTCGTTGCCGCCGCCCTGATACAGCCAGGAGTTCTGCTGCCGGGCGTTGAGGCCGAACGGCACCGACGCGAAGATCGCGAAGGTCGGGTCCTTGCCGACGTAATAATACGACACCGTATGGCACATCTCGACGGTGTTCTTGGAAGTCGCGTCGAGCGCCTGCAGACCCGGAACCAGCTCACCGGCCTGGAAGACCTGGATCTGGAACTTGTTGTCGGTCATCTCGGCGACCTGCTTCGCCAGGTACTCGGCGCCGCCATAGATCGTGTCGAGCGACTTCGGGAAGCTCGAGGTCAACCGCCACTTGATTTCCGGCATCGACTGCGCGATCGCCGGCGAGGCCACCGCAGCCGTCGCCGCGGCACCGGCGGCCGAAACCTTCAGAAAATCACGACGCTTCATATTAAGGCATCTCCTTGTTGGGGGCGTTTCCCGTTGAAAAAGCATTTATCCGCCGATGCGATTGGCCGCACACGGTCGAAGGCGATCCGGGCCGGGCTTTAGCACGGAACCGGTCAAGCGAAAACGCGACGTTGGAATGACAAACGGTCCAATAGTCGCACGCGCTTCGCTGCAGTGCATCAAGCAGCGGCGATGGCGTCCTTGAGCTGATCCCGCACCGACGCGGCGATGGTCCTGTAGATCGCGGCATGCGGACCCTTCGGCTCGCTCTCGACCACCGGGTTGCCGGCGTCCGACGTCGAGCGGATGTCCATGTGCAGCGGGATTTCGCCGAGGAACGGCACGCCGAGCCGCTCGGCCTCGTGGCGCACGCCGCCATGACCGAAGATGTCGGACCGGGTGCCGCATTGCGGGCACTGGAAGTAGCTCATGTTCTCGATGATGCCGAGCACGGGCACGTTGACCTTGCGGAACATCGCAAGCCCGCGGCGGGCGTCGATCAGCGACAGGTCCTGCGGCGTCGACACGATCACCGCGCCCTTCAGCGGCACGTTCTGCGCCAGCGTCAGCTGGGCATCGCCGGTGCCCGGCGGCATGTCGACGACGAGCACGTCGAGCGTGCCCCACGCGACGTCGCGCAGCATCTGGTTGATCGCCGACATCACCATCGGGCCGCGCCAGATCATCGGGCTGTCCTCGTCGACGAGAAATCCGATGGACATGATCGACAGGCCGAAGCGCGACAGCGGAATCATCTTCTTGTCGTCGGTGAGCTTGGGCTTTTCCTGCAGCCCGGTCAGCCGCGGCACCGACGGGCCGTAGATGTCGGCGTCGAGCAGCCCGACCTTGAGGCCGAGATCGCGCAAGCCCAGCGCGAGATTGATCGCGGTGGTCGACTTGCCGACACCGCCCTTGCCCGAGGCCACGGCGATGACGGCCGCGATACCCGGAATCGCGGCCTGCCGGGACATCGGCGAGTCCGCCGGATGCTGGTGCGGACGATGCGCCGAGACCGGCTGCACCCCGCCTTGCCGCGGCGGCGGGGCGGCAGCGCCCGCCTTGCGCTCGGCGGTCAGCGCGATCATCGCCATGGTCACGCCGGGAATGGCGCGCACGGCGGCTTCGGCTTGCGCCCGGGTGTCTTCCCAGGCGCGAGCCTCGCTGGCCTCGACATTGATCGAGAAGAACACCTTGCCGTCATTGGCCGTGATCGGCGACAGCACGCCGGCGTCCGGCAGCGCCACGCCACGTGGCGAGCGGACCCGCTTGAGTGCCTCGATAACCTGCTGCTGCGTCACGCTCACGGCGCGTCTCCTGAAATAGCTCAGAACGCGCCACATCGTCGCGCCCTATCCTGTTGGCCGGACATGATCTTCCGTCGTCTGCGACGGCACCGCTCCGGCCCTGCGTTGCGCCGCTTCATAAAGCCGACCGGCTCAAAACGCCACCATGGTTCCGATGTCGGAGGCGGTCTCCACCGGCGCATCCTCAGCCCGCTCTTTCGCTGCCTCGTAATTGAGCTCGATCATCACGCCGTTGGGGTCGCGCACGAAGATCTGCCACAGCTCCCCGCCCGGCACCTGCCGCGCTTCGAACGGCATGCCCTTCTCCGCGAGCCGGGCCTTCATGCCGGCGAAGCCGCGGCTGACGAAGGCGACATGGTGGACGACGCCGGAGTCCGGCTTTTGTGCCTCGGAGGTCGGCGAGATGTCGACCAGATGCACCACCGGGCGGCCCTCGCTGTACATCCAGGCGCCGGGAAAGGCGAAGTCCGGACGGGCGCCGTTCTCGAGCCCGAGCACGTCTTCATAGAAGCGCACGGTCTCGGCGAGGTTGCGGGTCCGGATGTTGAAATGATCGAGCACGCCGACGCTGACGCCCATGCGAGACACTCCCTGGCTGGTTCGTTGGTTGACTGGATTTCGTTGCCGGATGGCGGCTTTGCAAGCCGTCATGATGATGCCTCTTTAGCACGCGGCGGCGCTTTCGCATCCGTCACGAAGCCGTTGCCCCCGCCTCGCAAGCCGGTATGGTGCGGCGTCCAGCACCGCCGCGACCCGCGCCGGATGCTGATGTGTTCCTTTCAAGAACAGCCCGGCCCTCTCAAGGCCGCCGGCAGAACCCCAAGGTCAAGGTAGCTCATATGGCTAAAGTCGCTTTCATCGGTCTCGGCGTCATGGGTTTTCCCATGGCAGGACACCTCGTGAAGAAGGGCGGTCACGAGGTCACGGTCTACAACCGCACCGCGGCCAAGGCGAAGGAATGGGCCGACAAGTTCGGCGGCAAGGCAGCACCGACGCCGAAGCAGGCCGCCGAAGGCCAGGAGTTCGTGATGTGCTGCGTCGGCAATGATAACGACCTGCGCTCGGTCACGATCGGCCCGGACGGCGCCTTCGCCGGCATGGCCAAGGGCGCGACCTTCGTCGACCACACCACCGCCTCGGCTGAAGTGGCACGTGAGCTCGACGCCGCAGCCACCAAGGCCGGCTTCAAATTCATCGATGCGCCGGTGTCCGGCGGCCAGGCCGGCGCCGAGAACGGCGTGCTGACCGTCATGTGCGGCGGCACCGCGGACGCCTATGCCGGCGCCGAACCGGTGATCGCGGCCTATGCCCGGATGTGCAAGCTGCTGGGACCGGCCGGCAGCGGCCAGCTGACCAAGATGGTCAACCAGATCTGCATCGCCGGTCTCGTGCAGGGCCTGTCCGAGGGCATCCATTTCGCGAAGAAGTCCGGCCTCGACGTCCCCGCCGTGATCGAGACCATCTCCAAGGGCGCCGCACAGTCGTGGCAGATGGAGAACCGCTACAAGACCATGAACGATGGCAAGTATGACTTTGGTTTTGCGGTGGAATGGATGCGCAAGGACCTGTCGATCTGCCTCAGCGAGGCGCGCCGCAACGGCGCCCATCTGCCGGTCACCGCGCTGGTCGACCAGTTCTATTCCGAGGTCGAGAAGCTCGGCGGCAAGCGCTGGGATACGTCGAGCCTGCTGGCCCGGCTGGAGAAATAGTCCCGGGACTTGTCGACACCATCAAGCGGCCGCCCTCGGTTCGACGGGCGGCCGTTTTGCATTGGGCCCGGTATGCGAGCCGGACCCGCCCCGTCGTCGACGCCAAATGCTCTGAATGGCATCGGAACGCTCCATTGCGCCCCCTGCGACTCGCTGATACCCGTTGCAATCGCTAATCGTTCGCATGTGTTACCAGATCGAGACACCCTCAGCCGGAATCGCCTATATGTAATGTTATAACATTACATATTCGCAAGCTTCAGCTAACCCTCGTCCGGGCATCGTGAACGTTACAGGGGCGCAGGCGCCGGCTCAGTCCGGACCTGCGGTGGGGATCAGAATGAGCGTGCGGACGATCTGGGGGTCGATATCGTTGGCGGGGCTTGTGGCCGGCTGGTCAGCCGGCCCGATGGCTCACGCGCAGCAAACGGCAAGCCCCGCCGTGACATCGGCGGCCAACACGTTGCTTCCGGATGTGACGGTCGACGCACCCCGGCAGCGGCCAGTGTCCGACCGGGCGCGATCGCCTGGCCGAGCGGCGGACCGGACCACCCGTCCCGTCCAGCAACGCGGGACCGCGCCAGCGCAGGCAGCGCCATCCGTTCCCTCACAGGCCACCAACGCGACCGCGACCACGCTCAACGGCAACGCCATCCCGGCAGCCGGCAGCCGGCTCGGCCTGGCCGCGCGCGAGGTGCCGGCGACGGTCGAGGTGATCGGCGCCGAGACGCTGCGCGAGCAGGGCTACTACACGACCGTCGACGCGGTGAAAGGCGCCACCGGCGTCAGCGCCGGCGATGCGCCGAACGACGTCGGCTTTGCGATGCGCGGCTTCCAGGGCAACCAGGTCAACGTCCTCTATAACGGCATCAACATCGGGCCGACCGGATTCACCGCGCTGACGATGGAGACCTTCAACCTCGACCGCGTCGAGTTTCTCAAGGGCCCCTCCTCGCTGATCTCAGGCCAGGGGGCGGTCGGCGGCACCATCAATTTCGTCACCAAGACCCCGCACAGCGGCCCGGTCGAGAGCGAGGCCTTCGTCGGCTTCGACCAGCGCGGCACATTCCGCAGCGGCTTCGGCTCCGGCGGCAGCACGACCGTCAAGGGCCTGGACTATCGTTTCGACATCAGCCGGACCAAGGAGGTCGGCTTCATCGACGACACCGAGTTCAAGAATGTCCATGTCTCCGGCCAGCTCGACTACCGGCTGTCCGAGAGCTTCAAGACCTTCTTTGCCGCCGAGTTCAAGGACTACAAGGCCAAGCCCTATGAGGGCACGCCGCTGGTGCCGGTGGCCTATAGCGGCGCGAACGCAACCAGCGGCATCGTCTCGGGCTCCAAGATCTCCGCCTACAACGGCAGCGATCTCGGCGCCGTCACGATCGACGGCCGCACGCTGTCGACCAACTACAACGTGGTCGACGGCCACAAGACCATCAAGGAATCCTGGGTCCGCAGCGGCTTCGAATGGGACCTGAACAACGCAGTCACGCTGCGGAGCCAGATCTACAACTACAACGCCAGCCGCGACTGGTACAATAACGAGGTCTCGGCCTTCAACGCGAACACCAATCTGGTCGATCGCGAGCGCTTCTTCGTCCATCACAACCACAACATGGTCGGCAACATCACCGACGTGATATGGAACGGCAGCATCTTCGGTCTCGCCAACCGGCTCGTCACCTCGGTCGAGAGCTCGCATACCGACTTCACGCGACCCGGCGCAGCCAATTTTCCCGGCGATTCAGTCCCGCTGATCGGCTTCGATCGCGGCACCTATGGTGAGCTGAGGACACAGCTTCAGACCGCCACGATCGACAGCGTCGCGCTCAATCTCGAAGACCACTTGAGGCTGACCAACAGCTTCGCGCTGGTCGGAGGGCTGCGCTACAACCCGTTCACGCTCGACCGCAACTGGATCCGCAATGGCGCCGAGCGGCCCGGCTTCCCCTATTCCAAGAGCTGGCAGCCGGTCACGGGACGCATCGGCTATACCTGGGAGGCGCTGCCGGGCACGATGTTCTACAGCCAATATGCGACGGCAACCGACATCTCGGCCGACAGCATCTTCATCCTCACTCCGACGCAGAACCTGACGCTGTCGGATTCGCGCAGCTACGAGACCGGCGTCAAGCAGCTCGCATGGAACGGCCGCGCGGAATGGACCTTCTCGGCCTTCGACATCGAGCGCAACAACGTCTACAGCGCCCAGGCCGGCCAGCAGCTCAACCTTGCCGGCAAGGTCAAATCGCAAGGCATCGAGCTGTCGGCTGCGGTGCGGCCGACGCCGGAGAGCAGGCTCTGGGGCAATTTCGCCTATGTCCGCGCCCGCTATGCCGATTATGATCTCGCCGGCGGCGGCTCGTTCTCGGGCAACACGCCGCCCAACATCCCCGCCGTCATCGTCAATGGCGGCGGCTCCTACCGCTTCCTCAATCCCGGCTGGTGGCCGGTCGAGCTCGGTTTCTCCGTCCGCCACGTGGGCGACCGCTGGAGCACCGATGCCAACACGGTGAAACTGCTCGCCTACACCACGGCCGACCTGTTCGCCTTCATCGACCTGCCGAAGGTGCCGCTGTTCGCCACCGCGACCAGCACGCGGCTCGCCTTCCGGGTCCGCAACGTCACCGACCGGCGCTACGCGGCCTGGAGCGATCCGTTCTATCCCGACCAGATCTTCCTCGGCGCGCCCCGCACCTACGAGGTCGAAGCCTCGTTCAAGTTCTGATGGCCGCATGATCCGGGCGCTGATCCTCACGCACCGCTGGCTGAGCATCCCGCTCGGTCCGCTGCTCGTGCTGTGGTTCGCGACTGGGATCGTGATGCACTACGTGCCATTCCCGGCGCAGACCGAGAGCGAGCGCTTCGCCGCGCTGCCCGTGCTCGACGTCGCCATGTCGCTGCACGGTCCCGCGGAGGCCCTCGCCAAGGCTGGAATCGACCATCCAGACCGCATCCGCCTGGTGCAGCGCATGGATGGCCCGGTCTATGTCATCTCGACCGCCGGCCGCAGCACGGCCATTCATGCCGACACGCTGGCCACAGCCGAGGTGAGCGCCCCCGACATCGCCCTGTCGATCGCACGCGCGGCAGCGCAGCGGCGCGGGCTCGAAGCCGACGGCGCCGCCGTTGCAGCTCTGGACGACTACGACCAATGGACGGTACCGAACCGGTTCGACGTGCATCGTCCGTTGCACCGGATCGCGCTCAACGATCCCGGCGGCACCGAGCTCTATGTCTCCTCGCGCACCGGCGAGGTCGTGCTCGACACGACTCGGTTCGAACGCGCCTGGAACTACGTCGGCAGCGTCGTTCATTGGATCTATCCGACCATCCTGCGCAAGGACTGGGCGGCCTGGAACGCTGCCGTGTGGTGGCTGTCGCTCGCGGCGGTCGTCGCCGCCGTGAGCGGCGCCCTGCTCGGCCCGATGCGGCTGAGATATCATGAGGCGCGGCTGTGCTCGCGCTACCGCGGCTGGCACCTGTGGCATCATTGGGCCGGCCTGATCTGCATGCAGTTCGTGCTGACGTGGATGGTCAGCGGCTGGCTGTCGATGGACCATGGCAGGCTGTTTGCGACCGGCCGTCTGACGCCGTCCGAGCAAGCCATTCTCGTCGGCGCGCCGGATTGGACCGACGCGACCGCGGGCGCGCTCGCGGCGGTGCATGGCGGGGTCCGCGAGATCGAGTGGTTCGCCTTCGGCGGCCGCCTCTATCAGCGCATCCGGCGCGCGCCGAGTCAGCAGCAGATTTCGCTGCTGGACGGCGCATCGGCACGCATCGTCGGCCGCTTCCTGCAGCCGGCCGACGTCAATGCCGCGGCGTCCCGCCTGCGCGGCGACTGCGCGCGCTCGTCCGAAGTCGAGCCGGGCGACGACTATCCGTTTGTTTCCGATGTGCCGGGCGCGCCGGTCCATCGCGTGATCTGCGGCGACACCTGGTATCAGGTCGACGCCGCCTCCGGCGCAGTGCTCGAGAAGCTCGACCCATCCCGGCGCGCCTATCGGTGGCTCTATCAGGCGCTGCACACGCTCGACTTTCCGGCCCTGCTTGCGCAGGCGGCGCTGCGCACGTTTCTCATCGTCGGCCTCTGCGCGATCGGCCTCGTCTTCAGCATCACCGGCGTGGTGATCGGCTGGCGCCGCCTGCGCATGCAGCTCCGCTGAGCCTCGCCACAATGGTTAATTTAACGCGCGGTTAACGCAAATTTTTCGTTGTCTATAATCCGTCTTAAGGATTTGGGCCCAGTTATAGACAATGCAGAAAGCAGCCCGTACCTCGCGGGCAGGATTTGTGTTGTTTGATGAGTAAACCCGCTGAAAAGCCTGAGGTCGTCGAGCTTCCGGCAGATCCGCCGGCGCTTGCACCAGCAAGCCAGCGCCGGGCCGCGCAGCAGCGGGTGCGCGAGGCGCGCGACCGGTTAACGTCGACATCGGGAACGCGTCCGGCCTTCGACCGCGAGCTGCTGCGCCAATACGCGCAGACCCGCATCTCCGCCTCCTACATCGTCGTGCTGCTGGTGGTGGCAACCGGCCTGATGCTCAGCGTGTGGCTGCATACGATCGCGGCCGGCGCCTGGACGCTCGGCGTGCTCTGCATTCATGCGGCGATCGTGCGCAACTGCTCGAACTTCCTCGCCGACCAGCCGTCGCTGGCGGCGACGCGGCGCTGGCGCACGCGCTTCGTGCTGCTCGACCTGCTCTACGGCGTGTGCTGGATGGCGATCCTGATCCATCCGGCGCTCGCGGCGGTGTCGGGCACGCTGATGATGTTCCTGATGCTGCTGGTGATCGCGGTCTCCAGCATGCTCGCCGCCAACCTGCCGATCGCAGCCGTCGCCGTCACCGCGCCGGTGACGGTCGCGATCACGCTGAGCCTCGCGCTGTCGGGCACGTTCGACAACTACCTGCTCGCCGGGTTCGCCGTCGCGGCCGAAGGCTATTTCGTGCTGCTCGCCCATCAGCTGCACGCGACGACGCTCGCCACGCTCGAAGCACGCGCCGAGAAGGACGCCCTGATCGGCGAGCTCGAGCAGGCGAAGGCGATCTCCGACGAGGCGCGCTACCGTGCGGAGGCCGCCAACGTCGCGAAGTCGCGATTCCTCGCGCAGATGAGCCACGAGCTGCGAACGCCGCTGAACGCCATCCTCGGCTTTTCCGAGGTGATGAAGAGCGAGATCTTCGGCGTGCATGCGGTGCCGGTCTACAAGGAATATTCGGCCGACATCCACAATTCGGGCGTCCACCTGCTCAACCTCATCAACGAGATCCTCGATCTCTCGCGCATCGAGGCCGGCCGCTACGAGCTGAACGAGGAAGCCGTGGCGCTGGTGCACGTGATCGCCGACTGCCACCATTTGCTGAAGCTGCGCGCCACGAGCCGCGGCATCACCATCCACGAAGTGTTCGAGCAGAAGATGCCGCGGCTGTGGGCCGACGAGCGCGCGATCCGCCAGGTGGTGCTCAACCTGCTCTCCAACGCCATCAAGTTCACGCCGCAGGGCGGCGAAATCTGGCTGAAGGCCGGCTGGACGGCCTCGGGCGGACAATATCTCAGCGTCAAGGATACCGGCTCGGGCATTCCCGAGAACGAGATTCCGATCGTGCTCGCCTCGTTCGGCCAGGGCTCCAACTCGATCAAGTCGGCCGAACAGGGTGCGGGATTAGGCCTGCCGATCGCCAAGAACCTGATCGAAATGCATGGCGGCACGTTCACGCTGAAATCGAAGGTCCGCATCGGCACCGAGGTGATCGTCACCTTCCCGCCGGAGCGGGTGATGTCGGCGCTCGCTCCGCTGTCGGACGAGGCGCCGCCGTTGCAGCCGGAGCACGCGATCACCCCCGCTCAGGAGAAGCGCCGGGTGCGCAAGCCGATCATGAATGCCGGAACGGGACTGTGAGATGATTGCACTTGCACGACAGTGGCAGAACCTTTCAAACTCGCGCCATGAGCCAGGATACGCCCTGCATCGCCGTCTGCATGATCGACCCGAAGACGAAGCTCTGCTTCGGCTGCGGACGCACGCTGCCGGAGATCGCCCGCTGGGGCCGCATGTCGCCCGACGAGCGGCTGGCGCTGATGGACGGGCTGCCGTCCCGCATGCACGACGCCGGCCTGCCCGCGCTGGCGCGCCGCCGCGACTGAGCGCCTCCGTGCCAACGGGAGGCGCGGCATGAACAAGGTCGCGCTCGTTTTCGTCACCATGGTGCTCACCGCGGGCGCCGTGATCGTCTACAAGGATCCCGAGCAGGCGGCGCTCGCGAGCGACACCGTGTCGGAGGTTCTGCGCAGCCGCGCGCTCCGCGCCAAGGCGAGCCCTCCGACCAACGCGGTCGAGATCGAGCGCACCAGAGGCGGCGAGTTCGCGCTGCGCGCCAAGATCAACGGCGTCACCGCGCCGATGGTGGTCGACACCGGCGCCACATCGGTGGTGCTGACCTACGAGACCGCCAAGGCCGCAGGCCTGCCGCTCGAACTGCTCGCCTACGACGTCGACGTCGAAACTGCCGGCGGCCATACCAAGGCGGCGCGGCTGACGTTGGATCGGCTCGCGATCGGCAAACTGGTGGAGCGCTCGGTGCCGGCGCTGGTGGTGCCGCACGGCCAGATGAAGACCAACCTGCTCGGCATGAGCTTCCTCGACCGGCTGGAGCGCTGGGAAGTGCGCTCCGACCGGCTGATGCTGCACGGCTTTCCCGACCGCAGCTGAGGAGCTGGGCCTCGTCGCAGCCAGCAGAGAGATCGCGCGCCAGGCCGTCGCCGAACTGCCGCTGGCCTGAGCCGCTCAGGCCAGCGCAGCAACCGCTGGGCGCTCCTCGACCATCGCGACCGCCTCGCGCAGTACCTCGATGCCGGCGTCTGGCTTGACGCCACGCTCGGCGAGATGACGGCGGAATGCGCGTGCGCCGGGCACCGCGTGATAGGCGCCGACGAGATGCCGCGTGATCGCGTGCAGCCGCGCGCCCTGCCCGAGCTGGCGCACGATGTAGGGCTCGAGCGCCGCCAACGCATCCTTCATGGTCCGATGCGGCGCGACCTCGCCGAACAGGACGGGATCGACATCGAGCAGCCGCCACGGCTCCTGATAGGCCGCTCGCCCAAGCATCACGCCATCGACATGCGCGAGATGACCTTGCGCAGCTTCGATGCTGCCGATGCCGCCATTGATGATGACGGGCACGTGCGGCAGCCTCGCCTTCAACCGGTACACCCTGTCGTAGTCGAGCGGCGGAACGTCACGGTTCTCCTTTGGCGACAAGCCGTTCAGCCACGCCTTGCGCGCGTGCACGATCAACGCGTCGGCGCCGCTATCGACGACCGCGTCCGCCAGCGCATCGAGCGCGACCTCCGGATCCTGATCGTCGATGCCGATGCGGCACTTCACGGTGACGGGAATGCGAACGGCGTGCTTCATCGCGGCGACGCAGGCGGCCACGAGCGCGGGCTCGGCCATCAAACAGGCGCCGAAGCGGCCGTCCTTCACCCGGTCCGACGGACAGCCGACATTGAGGTTGATCTCATCGTAGCCGAAATCCTCGCCGATCCTGGCCGACGTCGCGAGATCGCCGGGGTCGGAGCCGCCGAGCTGCAGCGCCACCGGATGCTCGCTGGCATCGAAGCCGAGCAGCCGCTGCCGGTCGCCATGAATGACGGCGCCGGTCGTGACCATCTCGGTATAGAGCAACGCCCGGCGCGACAGCAGCCGATGGAACACCCGGCAGTGCCGATCGGTCCAGTCCATCATGGGGGCGACGGAGAAACGCCAAGCGTTTGATTTTGCAATTTTATCTGAGATATCAGTCATTCAGAAGTCGCGCCGGAAGCATCCCATCAGCGTCCATTTACGCCGATTTCCGCTGATTTCGACCCATTTTTGGTCTCCCGGTAAAACAATGTTGTACCGGAGATCGATCAGGCAGCCGTCGATTGGTGCCGCTGCGGGAGATCCATTGCCGCCCAGCAGAGCGTGGATCTCGCCGGAACGAATCCGCAGGTTGGCGCCGCGCAGGACGTGGGTGCACCGAAGCTCTTTTCGATGTCCTGGGCCTCGAGCTCGCGACTGGCATCTCGGTCCTCACGTTTTCAGCCGACCCGGGGGGTCAGAGAAAGCCGATCGACAGCCACGGCACGAAGGCAACCAGCAGCAGGCCGAGCACGAGCGCGCCGAGATAGGGCCAGATGCGGGTCAGTCCGGCGTTGGGATGGATCTGTCCGATCGAGCACGCCGCGTAGTACCCAAGGCCGAAGGGCGGCGCGAACAGGCCGATGCCCATCGCGAGGATGATCACCATCGCGTAGTGCACCTCGTGCACGCCGAGCAGCTTGGCCGCCGGAAACAGCAGCGGGCCGAACAGCACCATGGCCGGCAGGCCTTCGAGGATGCTGCCGAGCAGGATGAACACGGCGATCGAGATCAGCAGGAAGCCGTATTTGCCACCGGGCACCGAAACCATCATCGCCGCGAGCGCGTGCGAGAAGTTCGACTGCGTCAGCGCCCAGGCCATCGCGGTGGCCGCACCGATGATGAACAGGATCGCCCCCGACAAAGCGGCAGTATGCACCAGCGCCGGATAGAGCCTGCGCCAGTCGAAGCGGCGATAGACGAGCAGTCCGACCAGGATCGTGTAGGCGATGCCGACGGTCGAGACTTCGGTCGCGGTGGCGACGCCCTCGGTGACCGCGGTGCGGATCAGCACCGGCAGCAGCAGTGCCGGCAGCGCCGTGATGAGCGCCGAGCGAATGGTGGCCCAGGTCGGCCGCGGTCGGATCACGCCCTCCGGCTCGACCATGCGGCGCTTGGCGACCACCGCCAGCGCGGCGGCCAGCACCAGGCCGGGCAGGATGCCGCCGGTGAACAAGGCCGAAATCGAGACGCCGGCGACGGAGCCGATAATGATCAGCACGATCGAGGGCGGAATGGTCTCGGCCATCGCGCCCGAGGCTGCGAGCAGCGACACCAGCTCGCCGTCATGAATGCCGCGGCGCTTCATGTCCGGAAACAGCACCGGCGCGACCGCCGCCATGTCGGCCGTCTTGGCGCCGGAAATGCCCGAGACCAGCAGGATCGCGCCGAGCAGCACGTAGGACAGGCCGCCTCTGACATGGCCAACCAGCGACACCAGGAAGCCGACCATCGCTGCCGCCATGCCGGTCATGACGACGAGATGGCCGAGCAGAATGAACAAGGGAATCGCGAGCAAAACGAGGGATGAGACGCCCTCGTCAATGCGGCTGGTGACGACTTCGAGCGGCGCCGAGGTGACCGTGAGGAGATAAGCCACCGTGGCGAGCCCGAAGCAGAATGCGATCGGGACGCCGGCGAGCACGGCCGCGCCGAGCAGGATCGCGAAGAAGACGATCAGATTCCAGTTGCCGAGCGCCTTGAGCGCCGGCGCCGCGCCCCACAACACGAGCGCCGTGGCCGCCAGGATCACCAGCGTGATCGCGATGTCGCGCGAGCCGTGGCGCGCCATGCGCAGCAGGGCGGTGGCCAGCATGAGGCCGATGCCGACCGGCACCGCGCCGGCCCGCACGCTGTCGGGCAGGCCGAGCGCCGGCGTCTCCGCGAACGCCTGTCCGCTCGCATAGTCGATCGCAGGATGCAGCAGGATCGCCAGGAACAGCGCCGGCGCCATCAGCGCCGCGCTCTCCAGCACCGCGCGGGTGCGCGGTGCGACGCGGTCGATCAGCGCGGTCATCCGCATGTGCTCGCCGCGGCTGAGCGCGAGCACGGCGCCCAGCATCGCGAGCCAGAGAAAGGTGATCGACGCGAGCTCGTCAGCCCAGGTCAGCGGCCGGTTGAAGGCGAAGCGCGCCGTCACACCGGTGAAGAGGATTCCGACTTCCGCGACCAGCGCGACGATCGCGGGAATCTCGATCAGCTTCGTCAGCGCCCGCTCGAGGCTTTCGACGACGCCGTGCTTCGTGGAGGCTGCCAGAGACGCGTCGACCGAGTTCATCCGAGCTCTCCCACATTCGACTGCAGGATCTTCCAGGCTTCCTCGCCGAACTTGCCGCGCCAGTCCTTGTAGAAGCTGCTCTTGCCGAGCGCGCCACGGAACGCCTCCTTGTCGACATCCACGAAGGTGAAGCCCTTGGCGGCGAGATCGGCGCGCAGGCTCTGGCTGAGCGCGGCAATGTCGGATCGCTCGTCATCCGCCGACTTGTTGAATTCCTTCGTGACCAGCGTCTGCAGGTCGGACGGCAGTTTGCCGAAGGCAGCGCGGTTGCCAAGAATCCAGTAGGCATCCCAGACGTGGCTGGTCAGCGAGCAGTATTTCTGGACCTCGTAGAGCTTGGCGGTGGCGATGATCGGCAGCGGGTTCTCCTGGCCCTCGACCACCTTGGTCTGCAGCGACGTATAGACCTCATTGAAGTTGATCGGTGTCGGACCGGCACCGAGCGCCTGGAACAGGCTGGTCAGGATCGGCGCCGCCGGCACGCGGATCTTGAAGCTCTTGAGATCGTCCGGCGTCTTGATCTCGCGGGTCGAGGACGTGACCTGGCGAAATCCGTTGTCCCAGGGCTTGGAGAGCGCGATGACGCCGGTCTTCTCGATGTCCTTGCGGATGTGATCACCAAGGCTGCCGTCCATCGCCTTCCAGACCTGGTCGTAGGACGTGAAGGCGAAGCCGGTGTTGACGATGCCGGCGAGCGGCACGCGGGTGGCAAGCACGGAGCTCGCGATGTTGATCGCATCGACGGCGCCGACGCGGACCTGCGAGATCAGATCGGTGTCGGAGCCGAGCTGGTTGGCCGGGTAGAGATTGATATCGAGCCGGCCGCCGCTCGCCTCCTTGATGCGATCGGCCGCCTGCTGCGCCCGCTTGTTGACCGGATGCGACGGATCCTGTCCGGTCGCGAGCTTCATCGTGAACTCCGCTGCCTTGGCGAATCGCCCGGTGAACGGCAGCACCGCAGCCCCCACCATTGCTCCTGCCATGAATCGCCGACGCGTCATTGCCTTGCGCATTCCCGTCCCTCCAGTATGAAATTGTTGTTATGGTCCGGCGCGTCCGCGCGCCGGCGGGTCATGTCAGCGGCTGGTCCGCTATTTGAGCCAGCCCTTGACCTGCTTGACGACTTCCGACAACGAGATGCCGTAGCGATCGTGCAAGGTCGGCAGCGCGCCGGCGTCGAGGAATTCGTCGGGCAAGCCGATCTGCCGGAACGGTACGTGCACGCCTGCGCGCATCAGCACCCCGGCGACCGCCTCCCCCAGTCCGCCGATCACCGTATGGTTCTCGGCGACGACGACGAGACGGCCGGAGCGGCCGGATTCGCGCACGATGGTCTCGGCATCGAGCGGCTTGATCGTCGGCACGTGCAGCACGCCGACGTCGACGCGATCATCGGACAGCGCCTTGGCGGCCTCGAGCGCGCGCATCGTCATCAGCCCGGACGAGATCATCAGCACGTCCCGGCCGTCGCGCAGCAGCTTGGCCTTGCCGAGCTCGAATGTGTAGTCGTACTCGTCGAGCACCAGCGGCACCTGGCCGCGCAGCAGCCGCATGTAGACCGGGCCTTGATGGGCGGCCATCGCCGGCACGACCTGCTCGATCTCATGCGCATCGCAGGGGTCGATCACCGTCATGTTCGGCATCGCGCGCATCAGCGCGAGATCCTCGGCCGCCTGGTGGCTCGGGCCGTAGCCGGAGGTCAGGCCGGGCAGCGCGCAGGCGATCTTCACGTTGCGATCTTCCTCGGCGATGGTCTGGTGGATGAAGTCGTAGGCGCGGCGCGAGGCGAACACGGCATAGGTCGTGGTGAACGGCATGAAGCCTTCAGCCGCCATGCCGGATGCGGCACCGAATAGCAGCTGCTCGGCCATGCCCATCTGGTAGGTGCGCTCGGGGAATTCCTTCGCGAAGATGTGCAGGTCGGTATACTTGCCGAGATCGGCGGTCATGCCGACCACCTCCGGCCGGCTGCGCGCCAGCGCGACCAGCGCGTGGCCGAACGGCGCCGGCCTGGTGCGCTGGCCCTCGGAAGCGATCGAGGCGATCATCGCCGAGGTCGTCAGGCGCGGCTTGCTCAGATCCGGTGCGGGTCTCGTCGATTTCATCACGGCCTCCCGGCGTCGAGTGCGGCAATCGCGAGCTGCCACTCGTGCGGCTCGACGCGAATGAAGTGGTTCTTCTCGCGCTGTTCGAGGAAGGGCACGCCCTTGCCCATCAGCGTGTCCGCCACGATCATGCGCGGCTTCGGCGCCGCGTGGGTCTTGGCGGCATCGAAGGCGGCGACCACGGCGTCGAGGTCGTTGCCGTCGACGCGCTGCACGAACCAGCCGAACGCTTCCAGCCGATCCACCAAAGGCTCGAAGCCCATGACCTGGGTCGAAGGGCCATCGGCCTGCTGATTGTTGACGTCGACGATGCCGATGAGGTTGTCGAGCTTGTGGTGGCTGGCGGACGAGATCGCCTCCCAGACCGAGCCCTCGTCGAGCTCGCCGTCGGAGAACAGCGTGTAGACGCGCGAGCTCGACGTCTTGCGCTTCAGTCCGAGGCCCATGCCGACGGCGATGCTGAGGCCGAGGCCGAGCGAGCCGCCCGACATCTCCATGCCCGGCGTGTAGGACGCCATGCCGGACATCGGCAACCGGCTGTCGTCGCTGCCATAGGTTTCCAGCTCGGCCTCGGGAACGATGCCGGCCTCGATCAGCGCGGCGTACAGGGCGATCGCATAGTGTCCGTTCGACAGCAGGAAACGGTCGCGCTCCGCCCAGTTGGGATCTTCGGGCCGGTAGCGCATGGCGTGGAAGTAGGCGACTGCCAGCACGTCGGAGATGTCGAGAGCCTGGGCGATGTAGCCCTGCCCTTGCACCTCGCCCATGCGAAGCGCGTTGCGCCGGATGTTGTAGGCGCGCTGCGCCAATGTCGGCGCGTTGGCGAGCCGGCTGGTTGCGGTGTCCATCTCTTGAGACCTTGGTTAGTGGATCAGCATGCCGCCATTGACGTCGATGACCGCGCCCGTGACATAGGCGGAGAGGTCCGACGCCAGAAAGGTGTAGATGCCGGCGACGTCGTCGGCGGTGCCGAGCCGGTTGAGCGGAATGCCCTCGAGGATCTTGGCCTTCATCTCGTCGGTCAGCTTGCCGGCCGTGATGTCGGTGCCGATCAAGCCCGGCGTGACGCAGTTGACGCGAATGCCGTCGATGCCGAATTCGCGCGCCATCGCCTTGGCGAGACCGAGAACGCCGGCCTTGGCCGCGGAATAATGCGGCCCGCCGAAGATGCCGCCGCCGCGCTGTGCCGAAACCGACGACATGCAGGCGATCGAGCCCCGCTTGCGCGCGCGCATGTGGGGGATCACCGCTTGCGACAGGAACAGCACGCCCTTGAGATTGACGTCCTGGATGCGATCCCAGTCGTTGGGCGTGATGTCGAGCAGCTTGACCGGCTGGGTGATGCCGGCGTTGTTGATGAGGATGTCGATGACGCCGAATGTGGCGATGACTTGCGCGACGGCGTCGTTGCAGGAGTTGTTGTCGGCGACGTTGCAGCCGATCCCGAGATGCTGGTGGCCGAGCGTGGCCGCCGCGTCGGCGGCCGCCGCCGCATCGAGGTCGAGGATGGCGACGCGCGCCCCTTCGGCGGCGAACCGTCGCGCAGTGGCCAGCCCAATACCGCGCCTGGAAGCTGCGCCCGAGATGATCGCCGTCTTGCCGCTGAGCAGCATCCTTGGTCCTCCCAAAGTGTCGTTGTGTTGGGCTTGACCATGGCGGGCCTGACCGGCGGGGACAAACGCGCAGTTGTCACGGATAGATGAATCTGGTTCACTCATCCGATGCTGTCCAACGTCCCGATTTCGTCAATCAAAGCGTTTGAGGCCGCTGCACGGACTGGCTCGTTTCGCGATGCAGCGAATGAGCTTCACCTGACCCCGAGCGCAGTCAGCCACGCCATCCGCAAGCTGGAGACGACCCTGCGCACGGTGCTGTTCGAGCGCACCGCCCGCTCGGTGCGGCTGACACCTGCCGGCGAGAACCTGATGCGCCATGCCGGCGCCGCCTTCGACCAGTTGCGCCGCGGCCTGGAGGAGGTCGCCGCGCGCGGTCCCCAATTGGTCCGCGTCCATTCGGCGCCGAGCTTCGCTGCGCAGTGGCTGACGCCGCGATTGGCGCGATTTCTCGCCGCCCACCCCAAGCTCGAGGTGCGGCTTGCGGCGAACACCGACTATGCGCGATTCAAGAACGACGATTTCGACATCGATATCGTCTATGGCCAGCCGCATGCGGAAGGTGTCGAAATCGTTCCGCTGGCCGAGGAAACGGTGACGCCGCTCTGCTCGCCGGCACTGGCGGCCACGATCAAGCGGCCTGCCGACCTGCTGGAACGAACGCTGATCCGCTCCGATGTCAAGCAGATCCAGTGGCATCAATGGTTCGCCGCCAACGGTCTCGAGCCTCCCGCTCTTCATGGCATGCGCTTCGACCGCAGCTTCCTGGCGCTTGCGACCGCGACCGAAGGTCTCGGCGTTGCCCTTGAATCCACCCTGCTGGCCGAGCGTGAGCTGGCATCCGGCCGGCTGGTGGCGCCGCTAGCCGGCCGCGCGACCGACGTCCGCTACGTCGGCCATCGCCTGGTATTTCCCCGCAATGCTCACCAACGCACGGCTGTCCGCGCCTTTGCCGACTGGATCACATCCGAGCTCAGTCCGGAACGCGGAGGGCGACGATCGTTCGATTGATCTCGCGCCGTCCCTGCTTTCTTTCGACCGAGCTCGCTGATTGGGGCTCTCGGAGCGCATTGCGTCCCGAGGCTGAAACGCTCACCTTGAGGCAGGCCAAGCAGCCCAGGTTGACCTTTCAGATCATTACTCGGCCGTCGTTTGATCAACTGTTCGGGCAGCGTGTCCTGCGCGGCCAATGGGGGGATACGTCTTTACCGCGGACATCGCGTCGGAGGCAGAGATCAAGGTCTCTTCGCCCGAGGTGGACCTTCCCTCCCCCGCCCCGACCACCGTGCTCGACGTCGCCGCCGCCTCCGCCGCTGAGGCGACGACCGGGCCGGCGAGATCGTCATGGTTGTCGGCCCTCGGCGGACGCATGGCGATCACGGCCGCCGCAGCGCTTTGCGCCATCGTCGGGCTTGCGGCGGCTGCGCCGCTGTTGAGATCGAACCTGATCTTCAAGCGTTCGCCCCCTGTGGTCGCGGTGATGGCGATGGCCGACGCGAGCGGTGATCCGCTTGGCGCGGTGATGGCAACGGAGATCGCGGGACGCCTGACCGACGGGCTCGCCAGGATCAACACCATCAGCGTGATCGCGCCGCGATCGACGGCACCGCAGCCGGAGCTGGCTGCGTCGCTGGCTGCGCCGCCGGATTTCGAGATCCGCGGTGAGCTGCAGCGCAGCGGACCGTCATGGACATTGCGTGCCCGCTTGATCCAGACCACCTCCGGCAAGGTTGAAGCGGTCGCAGCCGTCTCCGTCGACGCCGATGAGCGCGATCCGCTGCTGCAACAGACGCGACTCGCCGCGGGCGCGGGCGACGTGCTGGCACGCCGTCTCAACGAGCTCACCGAAACCGGAACGTCTTCCGCGGACGGCGGCGTCACGGCCGGCGGCGCCCGCGCCGCCATCGAGCAGGCGACCACGTCGATCAACAGCGTGACGCAAGAGCGCTTCAGCATGGCGCAGACGATGTTGCAGAATGCGCTCGCCGACCAGCCCGACAATGTCGACGCGGCGGTTGCGCTTGCGGCGCTGCAGATGCGCGGCATCCAGATGGTCTGGTACAGTCCGGATGCCGCCGCGGCGGCCGAGGCTCAGGCGGCCGCGAACCTGGAGCGCGCCCTGCGCGCCAAGCCGAACTCGATCGCGGTGCTCGAGACCTATTGCCGCTTCCTCAGCGCAACCAATCATTTCGTCGAAAGCCTGGTCATCTGCGCCAGAACGCTGAGTCTCGATCCATGGGACGGCCTCGCGCTGTATCTGGTCGGCCTCGGGCAGCTCCATCTCGGCCGCTTCGAGGATGCGCTGGCGACCTTCCAGCAGGCCGACCGCTATGACACGCCGGCGGTCTCACGCTGGACATGGCTCCTGGGCGTCGGGTGGGCGCACATGATGATGGATCGCGCGGAGGAAGCCCTGCCGTGGCTGCGGCGCTCGATCGCCATCACGGCCGCGTCCGGGCGTCCCTATATGCTGCTGGCGGCCGCCTATCAGAGGGCCGGACAGATCGATGAAGCGAGAGCCGCGATCCAGAAGGGACTGAAGCTGCGGCCCGGCACGACCGCGCTCAACGTTGCGCCGCCGATGAAGAACACCAGTCCGGTGTATCGCGAGGCCGCGGCCAGGATCGTTCAGCTCATGGTCGACGCGGGCCTGCCGGCCCAATAGGGCGACCAGCCCGATCCACGATCCGCACGCGTGGCAGTCTCACCAAAAATCATTGCCCCTGGAATCGTTCAGACGACGCTAGTGCTCCCGCGGCCTCTGTCAAACCACCGTCACGAAACACGAACACAAGGAAACGATCTCGACCTTGGCGGCCCGTGCCGCCGAGCTTGATCCAGCGCTCGGACCAGTACTCCGCACGGCGCGCTGCATCCGAAGACCGATCACGGGAATTGCAGGTACCAAACCTTGACCGAGGCACGCCACGCAGACCCGCGCGACAATGATCTGGTCGCGGAGAAGCAAGGTGCCAGGTCATCCGGCGTCGATCTCGTCGCCCGCCAGAGCACGGCCCGGCTGGGGGCGCTGAAGCTGCTGATTGCGGCATCCGGCCTCGCCGGGCTCGGCTATGAGATCGTCTGGACGCGCCAGCTCGCCCTCGCCCTGGGCACGGAGATGATGGCCGTGCTCGGCGCCATCGCCGGATTTTTTGCTGGGCTCGCGGTGGGCGCCTTCGTCCTCGATGGCCGGATCCGCCGCGTCGCCAATCCGCACCGGCTCTATGCCGTCCTCGAAGCGGTCATCGGCCTGTGGGGGCTATGTGCGATCTGGTTGCTTCCGGCGAGCGCGCGCGCCCTGGCGCCGCTGCTCGGCACGGCTCCCTCCCCCCTCCTGTTGTGGAGCGCGAGCTTCCTGCTGCCGACGCTGGTGCTGTTGCCGGCCACGGTGGCAATGGGCGGCACGCTGACCGCGCTGGAACGCATGACGTCCGCAGCGCACGGCACGCGGTCCGTCAGCGCCGGCGTCTATGGCGCGAACACCGCCGGCGCCGTCGCCGGCACGCTGCTGTCCACCTTCGTGCTGATCCCCGCGCTTGGATTGTCGACGACGCTGCTTTGCCTGGCAGCCGTCAACGCGGCCTGCGCGCTCGCAGCGCTTCGCCTCGGCCGAGCCGTGCAGGCCGACGCTCGCGCGCGTGACGATAGCAGGCATGCTGTCACCGGCCTCCGCCTGACGGCAACTCTGTTCGTCACCGGCCTGCTCGGCATCGCGTTCGAAGTGCTGGTCGTGCGCCTGGCCGCGCAGATGATGCAGGACACGGTCTATAGCTTCGCCTGTCTGCTGGCGGCCTATCTGCTGGGCACCGCGATCGGCGGCATGATCTGGCAGCGTTTGGGGCCCACGGTTGCACGCGGCAGAACCGTTCTGATCAGCCTCACCGCACTCGTTGGCCTCGGCACGGCGATCATGACGCCCTTGCTTGGCGGCTTCGCCGATAGCGCGGCGAGCCTCGGCGTCGCCGGCGAGCTCGGCATCGCGCTGGCGCTGCTGCTACTGCCCGCGATGGCGATGGGTGCCTTGTTCGGCCAGCTCATGCAGGAGGTCCGTGACGGCCGGGGATCGGTCGGCTGGGCCGTCGGCATCAACAGCGTCGGCGCAGCCATTGCACCGCTGGCCGCAGCACAGCTGCTGATTCCCGCTTTCGGCATCTGGAGGGCATTGATCCTCGTTGCCGTCGGATATCTGCTGTTGCTGCAGCCGCAACGCGTCGTGCTGCGGTGGGCCGCGGCGCCCGCTCTGCTTGCGCTCGCGCTGTTGTGCCTTCCCGCCCCCCTGCTCATCAAGGTCCCGCCGGGCGGCAAGCTTCTCGCCGTGCGCGAGGGACCGATGGCGACGGCAAGCGTCGTCGACGACGCCTCGGGGGCACGCTATCTCGAAGTGAACGGCCACTTCCGCATGGGCGGTACCAGCTCTGTGCGGTCCGATTTCCGCCAGGCCATGCTGCCGCTGCTCTTGCATCCGTCGCCGCGCAGCGCGCTCTTCCTCGGTGTCGGCACCGGCGCGACCGTGCTCGGCGCAGCGCAGATGCCGGATCTCGACGTGCGCGCGGTCGAACTCTCCTCCGAGGTCGTCGCGCTGCTGTCCTGGTTCGACAACCCCGCGGCCGAGAAGGAAAGACCGCCGATCGCCGTTGCCGACGCCCGGCGCTTCATCGTCGCCGATAACGGACGCTACGACGTGATCGTGGCCGACCTGTTCCACCCGGCGCTCGATGGCAGCGGCGCGCTGTACACGGTCGAACATTTCGCAGCGATCAAGCGGCGACTGGCGACCGAGGGGGTGTTCTGCCAGTGGCTGCCGCTGTATCAGCTCGATGCGCCTTCACTGCGCGCGATCGTCAGAAGCTTTCTTGCGGTCTTCCCACAAGGATCCGCCTGGCTGAACCATTACAGCGTGCGCACGCCGATGCTGGCCCTGATCGGATCAGGCGTCTCGAACCCGATCGATCCCGAGTTCCTCGCCGCACGGTTCTCCGACCGGAAGCTTCACCCGATCCTTCAACCGCTCGGATTCGACCAGCCGATCGACCTTCTCGGGCAGTATGTCGCCGGCGAGAAAGCACTCGCGAGCTTTGCCGGTCCGGGACCGCGCAACACCGACGATTTCCCGTTCGTCACGTTCGACGCGCGCAGCAACGTCAACGCTCTCTCGGCGGCGCCCTGGCAATTGCTGCTGACGGTCCTCAACCAGACAAAGACAGATGCAGGTGAGCTGCTCGACGGGTCGAAACGCGGAATGTGGGAGCAGCGGCTCGACGCCTATTGGCGGGCACGCAATCGCTTCATTCAAGCCGGCGCGGCGCTGACCGGCGAGCCGCGCGGGTCGGCGCTGATTGCAGCCGCCGCACCCGGCCTCCTCGACTCCATTCGCGCCAGCACCGAGTTCGAGCCGGCCTATGCGCCGCTGATGAGCATGGTGAAAGCGCTGCTCGGATCGGATCGCGCGGCGGCTGAACGCCTGCTTCGGGCGATCGATGCCGCCGCGCCGTCGCGACACGAGGCGCGCGACCTGCGGTCGCGCGAGTTCGAACGATAGCGCGTCAGGACGCGAAGCTGACGCGGTAGCCCCAGCAATCCAGATGATCAGGAATCGCGTTGAAGGCGATGGTGATGCGCTGGTCGCCCTGATTGCGCGGCACCTCATGGTAGAGATAGCTCGGGAACAGCACGAGATCGCCGGGCTCCGCCTCGGGCAGCACATATTTGCCGGCATTGAACGGGCCGACGGCGGCACTGCGGGTATGGTGGCGGAACGAGAAGTCGCTGCCGCCCGGCGGCCGCACGAACACGGTGCGGCTACCAGGATGCGACGGCGTCAGATAGAAGATGCCGGAGATGAAGCTGTTGGCGTGGGCGTGCAGGGTCTGGTTGCCGCCGGTCTCCAGCATGTTCGTCCACATCTCCTTGACCGTCCAGCGCAGCTTCTCGCCGAACAGCAGCTCGCCGAAATCGACCAGCTTGGGCACCGCGAGCTCGGCGATGGTCTGAAACAGATTGTTGGCGCGGGGATCGGCGACCTCGGTGTGGAACAGCTGTCCGGATCGCAGATTGTTCTCGATCTTCGAATTGCGGATGGCAGCCACCGCCGCGTCCTTGAGCTCGACGCTCAACAGCCCGGGCGAACGCAACAACGGTATCGGAAAAAGAGCTTCGATCTGGTCCATGTCTCAAGGCCTTGCATGCGCCGCAACAGGACCGACAAATTGCCGACTTGCATGACAGCCGGATGACGAGAGGCGAGACGCGGTGCCGCCCGTCAGCGCGTCGGCATTTCGTCGGCACGAAGAATATTGAGCCGCTCGCCGGGCTTCAGGCTGTGGGGCCGGTCGCGTACTTCCAGCACGGCCCGCTCGGCCTTCTCGACGCAGTCATCGAACTCGCCATTGCCGGCCTCGACCAGCGCCTGCTGAATGTCCCGCTCGGCGAAATAGCGCGACACGTCGTCCGCCGGCAAGGTCGCCGCCTGTGCGCGTGCCTCGGCCACCGCGGCATCGCATGCCTCCTGCGTCGGTTCCTCGTCATGCGCCGATGCGACAACGGTCGTGAGAGCCAGGATGGCGAGAATCACAGCGGACAAGCGAGGCATCACGTCGAGGAACCCCAGGGCAAAGCAGGTTGCAAAGACGAAGCGCCGGTTCGCAAACCGGCGCTCCGAGGAAGCTGGATCCGGCGGGACTCTATCGTCCCGCCGGATCGATGCCGATCAATCAGTCGCGGTTGAAGGCCCAGCGACCCCAGTGGCCCCAATGGCCCCAATGATCCCAGTCGTGCCAGTGGTGATGATCGTGAGCCAGCTTGCGTGCCAGCTCCTTGTTCTTCTCGACCAGCAGTTCGGGCGCACCGTACGGACGGACGAAGATCGGGTTCGCATAGAACCAGACGTTCGACCAGGCCTGCACGTCGTTGGTCACCTTCTTCACGCCGCCGACCGTGCCGAGGTGCGACGGACATGCCGGATCCGTGCAGCTGACGGTGGCGTTGTTGGCATCGAGCAGCGGATTGCCGGCGCTGTCGGACACGTTCGGCGTGGCCGGCGGGATGTTGGTGCCGCGGGCGCGGATGTAGAAGGGAGTCTTGCCCGCGATGAAGGTGGTCCTGAAGCTGAGCCGGACCGAACCGTCGCGCAGCTTGCGGCTCTGCATCTTGGTCGCCTGGATCTGCTTCGCGATCTTGGCCGAGGGGTTGTAGACGATGGCCGCACCGGCGACGCCGCTCGCATTGGCCACGGCATAGCCCGGGGCGCCCGGCGCGATCGGGCCGGTGATGTCACCGGTGATCAGATCGACGTGGTCGAGCGAGGGCTTGTTCAACGGCTGCTTGATGCCGACCGGCAGCAGCAGCGGATTGTTGAAGCTGTACGGGCTGTTGTTGGACGCCGGAACGGTCATCTCCATCTCGAGCGTGACCTTCTCGCCGGGACGCACGACCAGCGTCTCGCCCATCGTCTTCCAGTCGTAGTCCCATTCACCCTTCGCACGAAACTCCATGTCGGAGTCGATGATGTCGGCGTTGACCGAATAGGAGTTGCCCGAGCGCATGCCGTCGATGATGGACTGCTGGGAGAAGCGCCGCTCGTTCGGCACGTACAGCCTGGTGTACTCGCCGGGGATGAAGTCCGCCGTCGTACCCGGATCGCGCGCGCCATAGACGCCGCGGCTGTGCCAGTCCGAACTCTGGAACAGGAAGAAGTTGCGGCCTTCGCCGAGCAGACCGTCCCATAGCCCGCCAACCTTGGCGGTGTAGACGCCCTGCATGCCGTAGGTGCCGCCGCCGACCGCGCCCGAGCCATAGGAGCCCGAGCCGCCGTTCACGCCGCCCTCGGCCATGTGACCCGGGGCTTCGATACCGAACGCGACCGTCGGGCCGGCATTGTTGAAGTCACGGAAGTGCTCGATGTTGTAGCCGGCCGAGCCGTTCGGGTTGAACGGTCCCTGCCGCTCGGTATGGGTCGGCACCGCGTAGGATTGCAGCGGATGGTTCGCCTGCAGCCAGGCGATGCCGGCAACGGCCTTCTGGTGACCGGCCGTGCCGGAATTGTTGACATTGTCCTTGCCGGCCCAGACCGGGTTGTTGCTGGCATCGACCGGACCGATCGCGTCAGTGTCCCCGCGGTCGAAACGATATTCGAACTCGGCCATCTTGTCGGCATTGCCGTAGCCGCGCGGGTTCTGGCCGGCGATCACGGCGACGTCGCCATGCTCGTGACCGGGCAGGATCCACTCGAGGCCTTCGACCAGCACCTTGTTGTAGGTCGCGGTGCGATTGACGATGGTCGGGTACTCGACTTCCTTGATCGACTGCCAGCGCCACATCTTGGCGTTGGTGTCGGTGCCGTTCGGCGTGCCCTTCAGGCTGGTGATCGTGATGCCGTCGATGGTCTTGCCGAGCGTCTGGCTCCAATACGTCGTGGTGTTGTCGCCCGGGATGTTGGCGCTCGCATCGCTGAAGCGGCAATCGCGGTTACCCGAACCGCCGTGGTTGCCCAGCGTGAACCAGTCGAGATCGAAATTATTGCCGCCAGCAGCCGCGGTGCCCTTGCCGACCGAGCGGTCGATCGCATAGCCGGCTGCGACCGAGCCGTCGGTGCAGGTGTTGTGGTTGTGCATGTCGCCCGCGACATACGGATTGTTCTTGCTCGTTTCCCCCCAACGCTCCCCGGCGTCGGCGCTTTGTGACAGAGCCAGCGAGACCGAGGCCGCTGTCAGCAGGATTTTCTTGGTAGATGGAACCATTATCGTCGCCCCTAAAGAATTCGATCGATCTCCAAACCGAGATGACAACGCGACCGATGCGCCGTCGTCATTCGCGGCGCGACCAAACCAAAACTCGGAGACAGTTTGTTGAAGGATTTATTTTTGCTGGTGCCATCTCCACGGCCATCGCGATCCGCAATCGTTGCGAAATTTTTGTGACACTGACGTTTGCCCGGTGACAACGGCAACTGTGCCGTTGCATATACGCGCCGCGCAACGAGCGCAGCCCGAGTTGTAAAGAACGTATGTCAGCCCCTGCCATGTCGAATGCGGCGCAGACCTTTGAGAGCGCCTCTGCACGCTCCAATCAGCAAGATGGCAACAGCTCTTCCCCAGCGCGAATATCATTCGTGACCGCCCTGCGTGGGCTCGGCAGGGAGCCGCTCCTGCATTTCCTTGTTCTGGGCGGACTGATCTTCGCGGCCGACGCCATCATCCATCCGCCAGCGAAGGACGAGAAGGTCATCACCGTGACCAAGGCGCTGCGCCAGTCCTTCATCGACACGTTCGACGAGGACAAGCAGCGCACCCCGAGCGAGGCCGAGCTGCAGAAGATGGTCGAGGCCTGGGTCGCCAGCGAAATCCTCTATCGGGAAGGCAAGACGCTCGGCGTCGACCGCGGCGACGAGATGATCCGCGACCGTGTCGCGTTCAAGCTGCAATATCTGATCTTCGATCAGGTGCGCGTGCCGCAGCCAAGCGACGAGCAGTTGCGCGCCTGGTTCGCCGACAATCATGCGCGGTTCGACGAGCCCGAGCGTGTCAGCTTCTTCATGACGCCACCCAGCGACGAACCGACGGCGCGGCGCTATCTGGACGACATTCGCGAGCAGCGCGAGTCGGAGGAGCTGCGCGATCAGACGCGCGCGGTTCTCGACCGGCCGGTGCCGAGCCTGGCCGCCGGCTTCGGCGACGGCTTCAGCGAAGGCCTGCTCAAGGCGCCCCTCCAGGAATGGATCCTGCTGCAGTCGAAAGACGGGTGGCACGTGGTTCGTCTCGACGCCCGGACGCCGGGCGCGCCTGCGAAACTCGAGGACATCCGCGCCGAGGCAGCCAAGATCTGGCACACTGAAGAGACACGGAAACGGGCCTGGGAGGCGGTGAGCCGGCTCAAGGCCAACTACACGATCAGGTACGAGCCGTGACCGGCGCGCGCGCCCTGATCGCCATCGTGCTCGCGTTCGCAGCGCTGCTGCCTGGGCGGCCGGCGGCTGCGCATCAGGCGACGATCGCCGTGCTCGAATTTCGCGAGATGCGGCCCGGCGCGTATATCGGGCGATGGACGACCTTGCCGAAGGATGGCGTCAACCGCATCGAGCTCAAGATGCCGCCGCATTGCTACCTGCGCCTGCCGGAACTCAATTGCGGCGACAAGGGCCTCGTCGGACAGATGACGATCGGCAATCTCGGCGAGGACATGTCGGCTGCCATCATCCGCGTGACGTCGCTCGCTGGAGAGACGCGCAGCTACACGATCTCAGCGGCCAATCCGGTCGTGACGGTGCTGGGCACCGATGCGCCGACGCTCGAGACCTGGCTCGAGCTTGCCAAGACCTACGTCAACCTCGGCATCGACCACATCCTGCTCGGCGCCGATCACCTGCTGTTCGTGCTCGGGCTGATCTGGATCGTCCAGGGCGGCTGGCGCCTGCTCAAGACGATCACGGCCTTCACGATCGGCCACAGCGCCTCGCTGGCTGCAACGGCGTTCGGCTTGATCGGCGTTCCCGAAGGCCCGCTCAACGCCTGCATCGCGCTCAGCATCGTGTTCGTCGGCGTCGAGATCATCAAGCAGCAGCGCGGCGAGATCGGGCTGACCGCCCGCTACCCCTGGGCCGTCGCCTTCAGCTTCGGTCTCGTCCACGGCATCGGCTTCGCCAGCGCGCTCGCGGGCCTCGGCCTGGAGCGGCGAATCCTGCCCGCGGCGCTGCTCTTCTTCAATGTCGGCGTCGAAGTCGGGCAGATCCTGTTCGTGCTGCTGGTGCTGGCACTGATCTGGGCGCATCGCCGGCTCGGCGCGGCGCTGCCGCGCTGGGGCGCCGAGCTGCCGGCCTATGCGATCGGCTCGGTCTCGATGTTCTGGTTCCTGGGCCGCCTGGTGCGGGTTCTGGCGGCCGCATGATGATGAATGGGACGAACATGATCGCGCGCAAACTCCTGCACGCCGTGTTGGGTGCGGCTTTGCTCTCGCTGCTGACTGCGAATCCTGGCTTTGCCCATGAGCAGACCGGCGTCGGCGGCGGCCTCGCCAGTGGTCTGCTGCATCCCTTGACCGGGCTGGATCATCTGGTCGCAATGGTCGCAGTCGGCATCTGGGGCGCGCAGCTCGGCGGCGCGGCGATCTGGATCCTGCCGGTCGTCTTCCCGTTGGTGATGGCGTTCGGAGCCGTCGTGGGAATCCTCAAGATCGGTCTGCCCGTCCCGGAGCTCATCATCGCGCTGTCAGCGCTGGTCCTTGGCCTCGCTGTCGCCCTGCGCGTCCGTGTCCCGTTCGCGATTGCGGCTATCATTGTTGCGATCTTCGCCATCTTTCATGGCCACGCGCACGGCATCGAGCTCCCGACGGCGGCGAATCCCCTGGCCTATGGCTGCGGCTTCGTGGTCGCGACCGGTCTTCTCCACGCCTGCGGCATCACCATCGGCGCGCTCGCGCGCTGGCCCGGCGGCGAGCGTATCATCCAGGGCGTCGGCGCATCCATCGCCGCGCTCGGCGGCTACTTCCTGATCGCGAGCCTCGGAGTCGCGGCATGAGGACGTACCACCGGACCGCCCTGCTCGCATCCGTGCTGCTGCTGGCGCAAGCGCAGCTCGCCGATGCGCATATCGTATCGGCCCGGCTCGGTGACTTCTACGCCGGCGCCCTGCATCCGCTGCTCACCCTGCAAGACGTCGTGGTCTGGGCCGCGCTGGGATTGCTGGCCGGCTCGCTCGGTGCGGCGAGCGGACGCTGGCTGGTCGTGGTGTTTCCGCTCGGCCTGTGCGCGGGGCTGGCGCTCGCCGCCGGGTCGGGGCTCGCCCCGGCTTCCCCGCTCGTCGACGCCGCGACCATTCTCATTCTCGGGCTGCTGCTGGCCGCGGCCTTGCGCATTCCCGTGACATTGCTGAGCGCGATCGCATTCATGCTCGGGCTGATGCGCGGCGCGGCGAATGCCGGCGAGCTCGTGCCGCAGACCGACCGTCTCCTGTACGCCGCCGGGCTCGCCAGTGCAGGCTATGTCGCCATCACCCTCGTGATGGCGCTCGCGCTCACCTTCCGGCGTCCTGAAACCGAGCCGGTATCGAGCTGGCGCGGAATCGCCGTGCGCGCGGTCGGTGGCTGGGTCGCCGCGATCGGCCTGATGATGGCGGGACTATCGCTCGCGTCCTGAGCAGGCCTATGCTCGGGCGATCCGACACCGCCAATCCCCGCCTCGCGTGACCGACGCCATCAATATCGCAGCCATTGCCGTGCTGCTCCTGACCTGCGCCGGCCTGATCTGGACGGATCTGCGCAGCGGGCTGCTGCCCGACTGGATGAATGCGCTGGTCGCCGCCAGCGGCTTCGCAAGACTGGCGACGCTCGTCGACCTGCCCGAGGCGCTGTGGAATTGCGCCGCAGCCCTCGCGATCGGCTTGGCGCTGCTGCTGCTGCGGCTGCTCTACGCAATGGCCCGCGGCCGCCAGGGACTGGGCCTCGGCGACGTCAAGTTTCTGATGGCTGCAACGCTTTGGGCCGGCCTGCCAAATCTGCCGATCCTGCTGCTCATCGCCACGACGACGGCACTCGCTGCGGCGCTCGCTCTCTTCGTCATGGGACGACGGCTGACGGGCCAGACGGCGCTGCCGTTCGGCCCGTTCCTCGTCCTCGGCCTGCTGGCCGTCCTCGCTCTGCAGGCCACCGGGGGCGAACTGCTCGCGACCTTCTGAATGCCGTGAGTTGGTGACTTCAGCGCGCCCGCCGCGCCATCCGCTCGCGTCCGCCCGGCGGCACGGGCGGGGTCATCGGTGCCGCCTGCACATCGCCGCTCGCCATCGTGCCGAGCTGAGGCATCTGCAAGGTGATGGTCTCCGGCGCCTTCAGCAGCGAGGCCTCGCGCGGCCGTAGCGACTGCAGCACCCATCCCTCATGGGAAGCTCCGACCCGCAAGCGTAACGATTCCTGCGACGACGCATCGACGAAGATGCCGAAGCTCTCCTCGTCGCCGATCACCGTGCCGACGAGCTGCAGGTTTGGCCGTTCCGGCTCCCTCGGCGGCGCAGGCGGCGGCGCCCGCATCACCGTGACGGGTGCGGCAACCGGCGGCGGCCGCCGCGACGCCGAGAAGATCGGACGATCACGTGTCGCCGAAAGGGTACTGATCGGAACATCCCACAGCGGGTTGGCACTCCTGCCCCCCGGAGCTTCTGCGCTGGGAGCTTCTGACATGGCGGCCGGCGGTTCGGAGGCGCCGGGCGCGGGCGCGGCCTGGACGGGCGTGGCCGGCTCGAGACCATCCGCCGTCTCGCTCCAGGCACGGCTGAGCGAAGCTGCAAGCACGCACACGGTGGCAAAGGTGACGAGGCCCGAGCCTACGAACGATCGCATCACGATTTTCCTTGCCATTGACCCGACACGGTGACCAGCACGGTCAATCGTCCCACGCCGCCGGCTGCGGCGGCCAGCGGCTGCTGCACATGCAGTTGATCGACGAAGAGAAACGGCAATCCGGCCTCGAGATCATAGAGCAGCTGCTGCAACGCCGGCTGTTCGAGCTCGCAGCTTGCCACCACGCTGATCAGGTTGGTGTTGGCGCGTGCCGCCGGCAGCTCGACCTGGGTCGACAGCACGCTGCCGCCGACCTTGCTGATCGCCTCCGTGAGGCGCTGGACCAGCGCCGCGCCCGCGATGGTGACCGTTCGTCCCTCCACGAACACCGATCCACCCGGAGCCGTCGCGCTGCCTGCGGCGGAATTGCCGGCTGGCCGTTTGCGTCCGGAAAACTGCGCCAGTTGCGCGTTGGTGTCATTGAGCTGGTCGCGCCTGGCGACGAGATCGACGACCCCGGCGGCACCAAGCCAGAGCAGTGCGACAATGGTCGCCGCATAGAGGATCGCAGAAACGGCCGGTGAGTTCACGAACATGCGGCGCAGCGATGTCGACCAGTTCATGCCCGCTCTCCGAAATAGGCGTTGATGCGCGCCTCGATGTGGAAGCGCTCGCCCGCTTCGCCGGCGGTGCGCGTCGTCGGCGCGTAGAAGGTGGCGCGGCTGAACTGCGGCGACTGCTCGATCAGCCGGATCAGCGCGGGTGCATCCTGGGTCAGGCCGGATATCTGCAGCCGATCGTTCTCGACATGCATCTCGACGACATACGTCCCGTCGGGGAGGATCTTCGACAACGTGTCGAGCACGATCACGCTGGCGGGGCTGGTCTGCTTGCGCTTGGCGAGCAGCCCGTCGGCGGCGGTGGCGCCCATCGCGGGCCGCAGCGCCGCACGCAGCCGCGTGACCTGCGCCTGTGCGTCCTCGATCTCGCCATCGAGATATCCACCGATCAGCGTCGTCGCGATCAGCAGCACCGCCGTGGTCGCAGCGACCGACAGCCAGCTGAGCTTGAGCACGCGCCCGAGATCACGGCCGCCGGCAAGCGACGAACGCAGCGACGTCTTGAAGATCTGGATCGGACCGCCATCGGTTGGGCCGACGTCGGCGGTGATGACGAGCTTGGCAATGCCGACCTGATCGGCAAAGGCGAGCAAGGGCTGGACCAGAGCGCGCGGCGTTGCCGCGAGCGTCAACGCGATCCGATCACTGGCTGCGCGCGGGGCGCTGTAGCCGTAGAGGACCTGTCCGAGATTCCACGGCGTCAACCTGCCGATCTGGGTCCGGATCATGCCGTCCAGAAAAGGCTCCGCCTGCTTGGGAAAGTCGAGAGGCCGGATCAGAACGTTCTCGGTGGCCAGATGGATGTCCAGCACAGCACCGCGCAAGGTTCGCAGCCACTCCGGCGAGAGCCCGACCTGCGCCGCTCCCAAAGCCGGATTCAGCCGTGCCGCCGCCAGCATCGGTCTCGCCTTCGGCGGCGTCTGTACCGTCATGACGATCGCTTCTGGCTGATCGTAGCGGATCACGACTCGCGGGCGTCTGAGCTGCCGATCGGCGACGGCCTCGATCGCTGTAGCGACGCTTTCCGTCCACACCGTCAGTCCGCGCTCGATCGCTTCGGTCAGCTTCATGGCATCCTCCGCGCCTGAATCGCTCCCCTCGGCTGCGGTCCCTCGTCCTGGCGCGCCAGCAGCCGATAGGGCTCCTCGCCTTCGCCGGGAACGATCACCGCCGTCGCAGTGTGACGAAGCCCGCCCGCCGGACCGACGACGATGCGCAGCCGATAAGCCTTGCTTTTGCCCTTGGCGGCGTCCTTCGCAGCAGGCCCCAACATCTTGGCGAGCGTATCGGCATCCTGTGACAACGACGCCCGTGCGTTGAGGAAATCCTTCAGGATCAGCGGCGTCATTCCCGGCAATGCGGCAACGACCTCCGGCGCCGCGATCGTCGGATCGATTCCCGGAGAACCGTTGAAGACGGTGACCAGCGGAAGCACCCGATCAACCAGCGATGCGGGAAGGCCGAGGACGAGCGACAGCTCGCCGACATGCGCGAATGGCGCCAGGCGCGGCACCCGCTTGAGACCGGCCGCCGCATAGCGCGCCTCCTCCGCCTGCGCCTTGGCTGCATCGGACGGCTTCGAGCGCCACGCGACAACCCGCTCGGCATGATCCTTGGCAGCATCCCGGTCGACGCCCAACGTGACGAAGAGATTTTCGAGCATGTCCTTGGAGGCGGTGTTGAGATCGATCCGCGCCGCTTCGTTGACGAACGAGACCGCAATGTCGTTGCCTGCAAGCGCCAGGCGGAAACCGCCCTGCCTCGGCCGCTCCTCGTCCTTGGACAGCAGCAGACGATACGCCGACAGTTCGATGGCCGCCGAGACCAGCGCATCGGCCTCGACCGCCTCGTCCTCGAGCCGCAGCAGCCGCGCCGAGCTGCCGAGTTGCTGCGAGACGACAACGACCAGGGCCGCCAACGCCGCAAGCATCCACAGCGCCGCGATCAGGATGAAGCCATCCTGCGCGCCGCGCCTCTGGGCAGAACCTCTGGTAAAGGAGCGAACCAGCATTAGTCGATCGGCTCGCTCTTGTTCAGCTGCGGCGGCTCGCCCGCACCCGCCGACGGATTCGCGGTGCCTGCCGCTCCGGGATCCGCAAAGCCGCCGCCCGGCGCATCGACGTGAATACGGACTGCGCTGACGAGAACGGCGGCACCGCCACGGCTGTCGTCATAAACCGTCATGCGCACGGCGGATGGTAGCTTGGTCGCATCGCGCCACTCCGACGTCCACGCCATCGTCCCGTCGGCATAGGCGAACGACATCCGGAACGGCGCCGACAGCAGCACCACGGGATCGCGGAACCGGAAATGCTCGGTCACGGGCTGGCCGACCGGCACGGGCTCGAACATGGCACGCGATCGCCGCAGAGCGCGTTCGCCCCTGCTCCCTTCCTCGCCGATGCGCACGATGTCGAGACCATGTCCGGCATTGGGGCCGAGTTCGGCGCGCACGAACATCGCCGAGACCTCGTCGCCCACGAACAACGGTCCCTTCTGCTCGCGATTGGCCGAGACGAACTGCACGGCAGCGAGATCATCGCCGACCCGCCGCAGCGCAGCGGCCACCATCTCGGCGCGCTGGACGCGATCCAATCCGCGCTTCCACGCCGGCAGCCATTGCGACGTCACCGCGGCAAGCGCCGACAACACGATGCCGGCGATCGCGAGCGCGCCGAGTGCCTCGATCAGTGCGAAGCCCTGCTCTCGGGATCGATCGGATCGGGCGGTCATCATCGCGCTCCTCGCGCCAGGCGAACCGTCTGCACATCGGCGACCGCGCCCGAGCCGGTCTTGACGCGCAAGGTCACCGCCTCCGGGATCCAGCCGGTCTGTCCCGCCGGCTCATTCCAATCGCCGCCGAGCGGCCTGACCTGCAGCACCACCGACCCGGAGCCGGAGCGCTGATCGATGCTGCCCGGCTGCAGCCGGCCGCGATCGGCCAGCATCGTTGCCAACGCCAGCCTCATGTCGGTGACCAGAGTGACATGCTGTTCGAGCTTGCGAACGATGGCCGCGTTGCGCGACACCACGGCGCCGATGGCGATGATCGACACGCTCACGATGGCAAGCGCGACGAGCACCTCGATCAGCGAAAATCCGGCTTCACTCCGGCGGTCGATCTCAACCATTGGCGAGCACGCGCGAGACAATGTCGATCCTCCCCGTCAGCCAGTTCACCCTGATCTCCAGGCTCAGATCGGCGCGCGACAAGGTGATGGCGCCGCCGCAGGACAGCCCGTCAGGAAAGAAGGTGATGGTCGCCAGCACCGGCCGATGCTGGCAACTGCGCGGCAACGTCGCCAGGAATGCGACGTCGTCGGGCAGCTTCAGCGCAGCCGCGCTGCTGCCGGAGCGGATCAAGCGGCGCGACGTGTCGATCTCCGTGTCGACGCGCGCGCCGGTCCGCATCGATGAGGCACGGTCCGACTTCAGCAGTGTCGCCGCCTGCAACGCGTAGGCCTGCAGCCGCGGCCGCGACGTCTGCCGCGGCAGATAAGGCAGCGCGACGGACGCCAGCAGCGCGACGATCGCGAGCACGCAGACCATCTCGAGCAGCGTAAAGCCGCGCTGGCCGCCGTCATTCACTGCGCGCGCTCGTCTGCGTCGGCGTTCCCAGCACGATGTCCGCCGCCGTCCCGCTGCCGCCTTCCTGGCCATCGGCACCGTAGGACAGGATGTCGTACGGGCCGTGATCGCCCGGTGCGCGGTAGACATAGGCCGTATTCCACGGATCCTTCGGCACTGCCCCGCCCTTGAGATAGGGACCGTTCCAGGCGCTCAACCCGGCCGGCCGTTGCGCCAGCGCCGCGAGGCCTTCCGAGGTCGAGGGGTAGCGGCCGGCATCGAGATAGAACAGGTCGAGCGCCGCCGAGAAGCTCTGCAACTGGATCCGCGCCGCCTTGGTCTTGGACTCGCTTAGATAGTTCAACACGCGCGGGCCGATGAGACCCATGATCAGCCCGATGATCGTGATCACGACCAGCATCTCGACCAGCGTGAAGCCGCGCTCGTGTTCACGGTCGGCACTCTTGGCCGGCTTGCTCTGCGTGTCCGATCTCATGTCATTCTCCTTGGTAGCCATCAGCCGACCAGTTGCGTCACAGAAAGCAAAGCCGTCATGATCGAGACGATCAGGCCGCCGACAACCACGCTGATGAGCAGAATGGCGGCGGGGCCGACGATGCCGACGACGCGATCCAGGCCGCGCTGCAGCTTGGCTTCGTAGAACTCAGCGATCCGTGTCGACAGCGTCGGCAACTGGCCGGTCTCCTCGCCGAGCCGCAGCATGCGCAGCGCCATCGGCGGCAGCATGTTGTCGGCCGACAATGCCTGGGACAGCTTGCCGCCGTGACGGACGCGATCCGCGGCTGCCGACCAAGGCGCACGCGACGACGTCACGGCCATCACATCGACGAGAATGCGAAGGGCCGCGCTCAGATTGACGCCGCAGCCGAGCAGCAGGCCGAGATTGCGGCAGAACAGGCTGGTCCGATAGAACAGCAGCAGGCTGCCGATGCCGGGCATGACGGCCACGACGCTGGCCAGGCCGGCGCGAACCGCGGGCTGACGCAACAGCCACCAGCCTGCCGCGAGCAGCGCCGCACAGCCGAGTGAGATCGCGGCTGCATTGGCGCGCAGCAGATCCGACAGCGTCATGAAGAAGCCGAGCGCCGTATCGGTACGGCCACCGAAGTCACGCAACACGGCCGAGAAATTCGGCAGCACGGCCACGAGAAAGAACAGCATCACGCCGATCGCCGCGAGGAACACGAAGGCAGGATATTGCATCGCGTCGGTCAATTTGCGGCGCGTCGCCTCCGACCGCTCGCGTTCGCCGGCCAGCGCGGTCAGCACGTGATCGAGTGTTCCCGACGATTCGCCGACGCGCATCAGCGCGACATACATCGGCGAGAACAACTGCGGCTGGGCGGCCGCGGCATCGGCGAAGCTTTCACCGGCCATGATCGCCGCACGCAGCCGCGCCACCACGGGACGGAGGCGGCCGATATCGGAATCGCCGGACAACAGATCGAGCGCGTCGTCGAGCCGCGCGCCGGCCTTGAGAAGCAGGGCCAGGTCGCGCGTGAACGTGGTCACTTCAGTCGCGGACGGAGCGCCGAACGAGAGCCCGGACGCAGCGCCGGTCCGCTCCTTTTTCTCCTCCACGGTTTCGATCGGCAGAAGTTGCAGATACGAGATGCGCCGTTCGACCTCGCTGCGCGACGGCGCGACGAGAGATCCGACGACGATTTCACCGGACTGCGTCAGAGCGCGATAGCGGTAGCTCGGCACGATCCACCTCACCGCGCCACGAGGACACGAAGCAGCTCGGAGGCCGAGGTGACGCCGGCGCGGCACTTGGAGACGCCGTCGTCGAGCATCGTCGTCATGCCTTCCCGGATCGCCAGCCGATCGATCGCGAGGCCGTCGGCACTGTCCGCGATCAGCTCGCGCAGGCCGGTGGTCAGCTCGAGCAGCTCGAACACGCCGACCCGGCCGCGATAGCCGCTCTGGCCGCATCGCTCGCATCCCCTCGGGTGCCAGGTGATGTCGCCGGGGACGAGGCCGAGATGACCAAGACGAGGATCCTGGCGGCATGTCTCTTCATCGAGCGCCTCCGGCGCCTTGCAATGATCGCAGAGCTGACGCACCAGCCGCTGCGCGATCACCGCGCGCAAGGTCGAGCGCAACAAGAAGCCTTCGACACCAAGATCGAGCAGGCGCGGCACCGCCGCGGCCGCGGTTTCGGTATGCAGCGTGGTCAACACGAGATGGCCGGTCAGCGCGGCATGGACCGCGACATGCGCCGTCTCGCTGTCTCTGATCTCGCCGACCATGATGACGTCGGGGTCCTGACGCACGAAGGAACGCAGCGCGCTCGCGAAAGTCAGCCCGATCGCCGGCTTGATCTGCGACTGGTTGATGCCGGGAATCTCGTACTCCACCGGATCCTCGACGGTGAGGATCTTGCGCTCCGGCGTGTTGAGCAGCGACAGGATCGTCGCCAGAGTCGTGGTCTTGCCGCTGCCGGTCGGCCCCGTGATCACGATCATGCCGTGGGGCAGCGTGATCAGGCGCCGGAGTGCGGCGTCGTCGCGAGTGGCGAGACCGAGACGGCTCGCGACGAGCTGCGAGCGATCCTTCGGCAGGATGCGCAGCACCGCCGATTCGCCGTGCTGGGTCGGCATGATCGCAACGCGAACGTCGATCTCGGCGCGGCCGGCGCGGATGCGCGCGGCGCCGTCCTGCGGCAGCCGCCGCTCGGCGATGTTCAGGCCGGCGACGATCTTGATGCGCGAGATCACCGCCTGCGGCAACACGCCCGCGGGCGCCGCGATCGGACGCAACAGGCCGTCGACGCGCAGCCTGACCACGAGCCCGGTCGAGAACGGCTCGATGTGGATGTCGCTGGCGCGCATCTCCACGGCCTTCTCGATCAGATCGTTCACCGCGCGGACGACCGGCGCGCCGCTGGCGAGATCGCGGAGACTCTCGATGTCGTCGTCGCGCAGCTCCTGCGCCGGCGAGATGTCGGGCTCGCCGGAATCCTCTAACCGCTGGTCCAGGACAACGGCGATATCCTCATGCGAGGCGACCTTGAAGAGAGTCTGCGGGCCGAGCACCAGCTCCGCGGCCCGGCGCACGGCCTGATCGGTCGGATCGGCCATCGCGAACACGGCGGCGCCGTCAGAATCCTTGTAGGGATAGCCGAGCACCTCGCGGAGGAAGCGGTCGGAGAACTCGCTCACCGCGGGCAGTGCCGCCAGCAGTTCGCGCAGTGCGACGCGCTCCAATCCGGTGAAGCCGGCGACCTCCTCCGCGAAAACGTCGGCGGTCAGGCCGAACCTGTCCCAGAGCGCGATCTGCGTTTCGGCCGCAGCTCCGCCTTCGCCCGCCGCCTGGGGATGGCGCTCGCGAAGATAGGCATGGAATTGGGTCGACAGTGTACCGCTCATGGCGTGATCCGGGTGGCGCCCGTGCCGGCCCATCGTCTCGGCACGCCGCTACTGGTGACCCACGTTATTGATCGCGAACATGACGGCCGTACGAATGCCGGAGGCGCCGACATTTCCGACACACACGCGGCGCAAAGGTCGGACGGCAGCCGCCAATTATACATAAGTGTCATATTGGACCGTTATGCAGGCTGCGCGGTCAAACCGAGGCGCTGCCCCGTTTCGGCCGGTCAACACGAGTAGATCGGTAAGTCCATGTTTGGTATCGGCAATCGAAGCCAGTCCGCTGCGGTTGTCAGACATGCCTCGTTGCTGGCGATCGCGGTGCTGCTCGCCTCCTGCAACATGGCAACGCTCAATTCCCAGGCCAGCGCGCCTGCCGATGTCGATGTCATCGACAAGGTGCGCTCGCTCGACATCCTGCCGCGCGACAATGCACCGGTCGCATCGATCCAGGGACGCCCCGAGGTCGAGCGCGCGAGCGCGCGGACCTATCAAGGGACCACGGTTCAGGAGGTCGCCGAGGTCAGACCGCTGCCGGCGGCGGACGGCAAGGGCTATGATCTCAATTTCGAGAACACGCCGATCGCAGTGGTCGCGAAGGTCGTGATCGGCGACATCCTCGGCGCGGGCTACGCGATCGATCCCCGCGTGCAGGGCAGCGTCAGCCTGGTGTCGGCGCGGCCGGTGCCGAAATCAGACATCCTGTTCGTGCTGGAGAGCGCGCTGCGCCTGTCCGGCGTCGTGCTGGTCCGCGAAGGCGGTGGCTACAAGCTGACCCCGCTCGGCGACGCCATCGGAGCCGGACGCGTCGACGGCGAAGCCGACCGCGCCGAGCCCGGCTACGGCGTCTCCGTCGTGCCGCTGCAATATGTCGGTGCGCAGACGATCCTCAAGCTGATGGACAGCTTCGCGACCCGCGCCGGCAGCGTGCGCGCTGACACCACCCGGAACCTGCTTCTGATCCAGGGTACAGGAGCCGAGCGACGCTCCGCGATCGAAACCGTGATGAGCTTCGACGTCGACTGGATGCGCGGCCAGTCCGTCGGCATCTTCCCGGTCAGCAATTCGGCGCCAGAGCCGTTGATGGCGGAGCTGGAAAAGATCATGGACTCTGGTGAGAACGGATTGAGCCAGAATCTCGTCAAGCTGCAGGTCGTCAATCGCCTGAACGCGATCATGGTCGTGACGCGCAAGCCGGCGCTGCTGCAGAGCGCGGCGACCTGGATCCGCCGGCTCGATCAGGCCGACTCCGGGCGCACCAGCGTCCACGTCTACCGGGTCCGCTACGGCGACGCGCGCCAGCTCGCCAAGGTGCTCACCGACATGTTCGGCGGCGCCGGCTCGTCCTCCACCGACAGCGCCGACGGCCAGGCCGCGCCGGGCTCCGACGGCACCACGACCTCCGTTGCCGACCGGCTGTCCTTCAACACCAATGCGACGGGATCCTCGAGCGCCAGTGCCAATCCGTCGAGCCGGACCCAGGGCGCAGGCGGCCTGTCCGGCATGCAGGCGTCGAGCACGTCATCATCCAGCAGCACGCCGACTTCGACCGGACTGGAACCTCGCGCTGGCGGCAATGGCGGGCAGTCCCTGATGCCGAACGTGCGCATCACGCCGGACACGGTGAACAACTCGCTGCTGATCTACGCCGACCGCGAGAGCTACCGCATCATCTCCGGCACGCTGCAGCAGCTCGATCAGCCGGTGTTGCAGGTCGGCATCGACGCGACCATCGCCGAGGTGACGCTCACCAACGAACTCTCCTACGGCGTGCAATCATATCTTTCGAGCAAATTCCTCGGGCTCGGCACCGATCGGGGCTCCATCAGCAACACGCAAGCGACTTCGGTCGCGACGGCCACGGCCTCAGCCGCGACGACGGCGCTGATCAACCGCGCTTTGCCCGGATTCAACTTCCTGATCGGCAATGAAGCGTCGCCCAACATGATCCTCGATGCGCTTCACACCGTGACGAGCGTGAAGGTGCTCTCGAATCCCTCGCTGGTCGTGATCAACAACCAAAGCGCCACCTTGCAGGTCGGCGACGTCGTGCCGGTCTCGACTGGCAGCGCCACCGTGCTGTCGTCGAGCAACACGGTGGTCAACACCATCGACTATCGCAACACCGGCATCATCCTGCGCGTCGTGCCGCGGATCGCCGCCAACGGCAACGTCCGGCTCGAGATTGAGCAGGAGATCAGCAACGTCGCCGCGCAGACGGCAGCGAGCCTGACGCCGACGGTGTCGCAGCGCAAGGTTAAGAGCGCGATCTCCGTCGCCAACGGCCAGACCGTGCTGCTGGCCGGCCTGATCAGCGAACAGCAGAACGGCAATCGCAACGGCATTCCGGGTTTCGACGAGATCCCGGTGCTTGGCGACGCGTTCTCGCATCAGGACAAGAAGGGCACGCGCACAGAGCTGATCATCTTCATCCGGCCGCAGATCATTCGCGACGGCAGCGATGCCCATCAGGTGGCCGAAGAACTCCGCTCCAAGCTCCGCGGATCGGTTGGAGCCAGCATCACGGATGATTTGCGTGTCCGCACCACCCGCTGATCCCCGCCAAATGACCCGGCCGACGATGCGGTGCCTCGCCGTCGTCTGCACCGCAGCCGGCCTGCTGCTCGGCGCAATCACATCGCCCGCGCACGCCGATTCGGTTAGTGCCGCACGCAGTGCCTATGCGCGCGGCGACTTCGTCCACGCCATACGCGTGCTGACGCCGCCGGCGCTGCGCGGTGATCCGCGCGCGCAGGCCATGCTCGGCTTCATGTATGAGAACGGCTTCGGGACCCCGCAGGCCTATGAGGTCGCCAGCGATCTCTATTGCCAGGCCGCCGCCGCCGGCAATCCATTCGGCCAAGCGATGCTTGGCCTGATGTATGACAAGGGACATGGCGTTCCACAGGACGTCGTGCTCGCCTACAAGTGGCTCAACCTCGCCGCCGGGCACGCCAAGTCGACACAGCGCAGCTACTTCCTGCGGCTTCGCAACGCCGTGGCCTCGAAGATGTCGGCCAGCCAGATCGCCCAGGGCCAAGCCCTCGCGCTGGACTGGGTCCCGGGCCAGCTCTGACCGGCATTGCCGGTTCATGGCTCGGCGAAGGCGGGCTCCCTGCAGCAATGGAGTGAAGACGGCGCGGCACGCGATGGCTGGCGCGGTGGGGCGCATTTGTCTCCTGCATTCGCGCTGCTCGGCGCATTTCACAAAACCGAAGCAAGACCGACACCACGTTGCAATTTGTTGCCGCGATAAATTGCCGCAGGCGAGCCTACATCAGCACGTGCGCGCCGCTACCCCACTCCGTCTGGAGATGTCATGACCAGAACAGTCACCCGGTCCAAGGCGCTCGCCCTTGCGACCAGCGCCGTCTTTACCGCGACCAGCGTCGCGCCAGCCTTCGCCGGAGCGGCGACGAGCACACCGATCGAGCACGTCATCATCATCGTCGGCGAAAACCACACGTTCGACAATCTATTCGGCACGTACAAGCCGAAGCCGGGGCAGACGATCGACAATCTGCTCAGCAAGGGAATCGTCAACGAAGACGGCACGCCGGGCCGGCACTTCAAGAAGGCAGAGCAGCGGATCGGCCGCGACGAGGTTCGCTATACTGCCGAGACCGCGTCCACGGGCGCCTATGCGACGCTGCCGCAACCCTACACCACCTATGGAATCGGCCTGCCGCAGAACGTCCTCGACACCCGCTTCCCGGCCAATCTTCCCAATGGGCCGTATCAGATATCGAAATACGTCTCATACGCCGCTTATACTGGAGATCCGGTACACCGCTTCTTCCAGATGTGGCAGGACATCGACGGCGGCAAGCACGACAAGTTTGTATGGGTCGAACAGACCATCGGCACCGGGTCGAACGGGCAGCCTTATCCGTCCGGCGGGTTCAACCCGATGGAAGGCGCCATCTCGATGGGGTTCTACAACATGAACCCGTTCACCGACGCCTCCGGCAAGGCCCAGCCGGGTGACGCGCCGTTCTTCAAGCAGCTCGCCGACGAGTACGCGATCAGCGACAACTATCACCAAGCGATCATGGGCGGCACCGGAGCCAACTTCCAGGCCCTCGTCACCGGCCACGCTGCGTTCTTCACCAATCCCGAGACGCTGAACGGCACCCCCGCCGTGCCCTACGCCAACCAGATCGAGAATCCCGATCCCGTCCCCGGCACCAACAACTACTACAAGCAGGACGGATACAGCGGCGGATCCTACGTCAACTGCTCCGACCCAAGCGCGCCCGGCGTTGCCGCCGTCAACGAGCAGCTGTTCAAGAACGGCGTCACCAGCAACAACTGCGCGCCGAACCACTATTACCTCGTCAACAACTATAGCATGTTCTGGAACCAGACCAGCGCCAAGCCGAACGCGCTCGGCTCGGACAAGTTCGTGCTGCCGCCGCAGAGCGCGCCGACCATCGCCGACGTGATGACGGCGAAAGGCGTTTCTTGGAAGTACTACAGCGCCGACCGCGGTGACGACACCACCACCTTCGCCAGCAGCGTCGACGGCGTGCCGCTGCTGTTCCACTCCTATTGCGGCATCTGCGACCCGCTCACGGGCTTCAACAAGATCATGAAGACCCCGGCGGAGGAAGCCAAGCTGCAGAACTACGGCGCCTTCGTGAAGGACGTGCAGAACAACACGCTGCCGGCGGTGTCGTTCGTGCGTCCGTTCGAGGCGCTCGCCGGTCATCCCGCCGATTCGACCACGGATCTCTACGAGAAATTCCTCGAGGCGCTGATCAATCGGGTCAAGGCCAATCCTCAGCTCTGGGCCAAGACTGCGATCTTCATCACGACCGACGAAGGCGGCGGCTACTACGACTCCGGCTATGTCCAGCCGGTCGACTTCCTCGGCGACGGCACCCGGATCCCCTTCATCCTGGTCTCGCCGCTGGCCAAGAAGGGCCATGTCGACCACACCTATTACGATCATGTGTCGCTGCTGAAATTCATCGAGCGCAACTGGCGGCTGCCCACGATCTCCGCCGTCAGCCGCGACCGGCTGCCCAACCCGATCCATGACCGGGATGACCACCGCTATGTGCCGAAGAACCGTCCGGCGATCGGTGACCTGATGAACCTGTTCGCCTTCGACGACGATGGCGATCACGATCATGACGGCGGATGGCACCACCACAACCACGACGAACACTCCGGCGACGATCGCTGATCGACCGAGCGTCAACGGCTGACATCATTGCCGTGAAAAGCGGCCCGCCGCAGACGATGCGGCGGGCCTTTTTGGGTCGCCAGCTGCAACAATCTCTCAGTGACGCACCGATCCGCAACATCGCCAATCCATCAGCGGATTGTCAGCTGATCGTCACGCCCCCGTTATCGACCCTCCGCATCGTCCCGCCGCCGCTTGAGTGAAGCGGCGCGATACAACCGAGGTCTTGGGGGATCTTGCAGAATGTCACTTCGATCATCATTCAAATCTGCCTTTCACGAACTGCTCACATTGTCGGTCACGGTGTCGTTGCTCGCGTTCGCCGCTGCCGCGCCAAGCCTCGCGCACGACCACGGCTTCGACGACGATGACGACAGCTACGCCATCGGCCTTTGGGGCGACCTACCCTACTCCACGCTGCAGGCCACCGTCGGCGTCCCGAACCTGATCGCGGACATGAACGCCCACCGGCTGAAGTTCACGGCGCATGACGGCGACCTGAAGCAGGGCTCCAATTCCGCCTGCGACGCCGGCCTCTATGCCCAGGCGCTGGCGTTCTTCAACAGTCTCGAGGCGCCGGCGATGTTCACGCCGGGCGACAACGACTGGGTCGATTGCGATCGCCCCTCGAATGGCGGCTTCAACTCGCGCGACCGGCTCGACTACGAGCGCAAGATATTCTTCTCGACACCGTTCTCGCTCGGCCAGCGCAAGCTGCGCCAGGAGGTGCAGACCGATCCGCTGTGCCTCAGCGCCAATGGCACCAAGGTCGGTTGCGTCGAGAATCGCCGCTGGACCGTCGGCCGCGTGACCTATGCGACGCTCAACATCCAGGGATCCTGCAACAATCTCTGCGACACCAACCCCGATCCGGACGAATACAATGCGCGCAATACGGCCGTGATTCTGTGGATGCAGCAGACCTTCGCTGAAGCCAAGAGGCGCAATTCCGCTGCGGTGATGTTCATCACCCAGGGCAACCCGGGCTGGGACCAGGCCGACCCGACGCGTGCGCCGCTGCGCGATCCCAAGACGCTCGCCGAAACCGACGGGCAGCCCGATGGCTTCGTCAGCTTCCTGACTGCGCTGCGCACCGAGGTCGAGGCGTTCCGCAAGCCGGTCGCCTACGTCCACGGCGATTCCCACTACTTCCGGATCGACCAGCCGTTCCTCAACGCTGCCGGCCAGCGGCTTGAGAACTTCGTTCGCGTCGAAACGTTCGGCGACAATCAGGGCAATGGCAACAACGACGTGCGCTGGCTCAAGGTGACCGTCGATCCGCGCAGTCGCGACGTGTTCTCCTTCCAGCCCGTCACGGTGCCGGCGAACCGCACCGCCGTGCCGGCGCCGACCCGCAACTGAGCCTCATGATGACCGGGTCGTCCAGCCTGGCTGGGCGACCCTCGTCTTTCGCCGAGCAGCGCTGCAGTCGGACTCAACCGAGCGACCGCAGCCAGGCCAGCCGCGCGATCGCCTGCGACGCCAGCCGCTGCATGAGACCGAGCCGGTCCGATTCGGTCGCTCGCTCCCCATGCTCCAGATACGCGTCCGCCAGCGCTTCCGCCAGCACGGCTGCATCGGCTTGCGCGAGCCCAGCCGGCAGGCGCAACAGGCCCGCAACGTCCGATGCCATTGCCGCGGCTTCGCGCGCAAGCTCGCCCACGCGATCTGCCGGGCGGCCTGCGGCGCGCGCCGCCATCGCGTCGAGCAGCTCGGCGAGTCGTCGCTCCAGCCGGCCGGCGTCGATCGTGCCGGCGTCCGACGCCACCGACGCCGCGCGCCTGGCGTCGGTCTCAAGATGATAGGCACGGCGCCGCTCCTTGCGCAGCGTCGCGACATGACCGAGCTCCTCCCGCGCCATGGCCTCGGACGCCCTCTTGACCTCGGGAACATCGTTAAATGCGGCGAGATAGGACCAGAACGCAAAGGCCCGTTCCTCGTTGCGCACCGCCATCGACAGCGCGCGGTAAGGCGTCATCAACCGCGAATCCTGAATTTCGCGCGCGGCGCCGGGCTCAAAGGTCTCCGGCGGCTGCCAGCGCACCAGCGACGCATCGGGGGCGCGCCCCGTACGCGCTTGCGACCATTGCTCGACACTGTCGACATGCTCGCGCTCGGCCGCGGCCAGCCTCGCGAAGACGTCGGCCAGATCGAGCCGGCCTTGACGCTGCATCTCTCCGGACAGCTCGTCGTAGCGATCGGCCGCCTCCTGCTCCATCGCATTCGCGAGCGCGAACAGCTCGTCGATCGAATGCAGGTTCCCGGCCGGTTCCGACTTGAGCGAGAGCGTGCGTGACAACAACATATAATAGTCCGCCTGATTGTCCGGGCCTGTTTGATCCAGCGCAACGTCCGTCGGATTGCGACCCACTAGACAACCGGCACGATAAGGAGTCAATTTAGCCTGACTCTATCTCAGGGATTGTCAATGGCGACGATCCTTCCTTCCCGAAACAGTCCTGACTGGAATACGGCTCCTTCGTGGGCCGGCCGTTCCGCTTGAGGTGATCATGGTTGCGAGTGATGTCGCCACCAATCGGTGGCGCATGCCTGCTATCTTGGTAGCAATCCTCATCGGGCTCTGCGCCATCGCGGCCCCGCGCGCAGCACATGCGGCCGGCGATCTCGCAACCTACCTCTCGAAGATCACGCCGGGCGATCTCTTCCCCAATGCGGACCGTTTCGGCGTGCCGCAAGGCGAGCCGCCGATCATGCCGGTGTATCGCGGCGATCAGCTCAAGGGTTACGTCTATCTCAACTCCGATTTCGCCAATTCCGTCGGCTATTCGGGCAAGCCGATCCACATCCTCGTCGGCATCGATCCCAAGGGCGTCATCACCGGGCTGAAGCTGGTCGATCACAAGGAGCCGATCGTGCTGATCGGCATTCCCGAGCCACGCATCGTTGCCGCACTCAACGGCCTGCTCGGCAAGGACATGATGCCGATTGCGCAAGGCGCAGAACACGCGCCGCAGGCCGACATCGTCTCAGGTGCAACGGTCACCGTGCTGGTGATGCACGACAGCATCGTGCGCGCGGCCACGCGCCTGATCCGCAGCGGCCGCATCGGTGCCGGCGCTGCGGCGAGCGCCGCCGCGGCACAGCCGGGCGTGACCAAGACGGTCGATCCCGACAAGAGCGAGATCCGCGACTGGAGCAGCCTGCTCGGCGACGGCTCGGTGCGGCGCCTGCACCTCAGCATCGGCGACGTCAACGATGCGTTCGCCAAGTCGGGCAATGCGGCGGCCGCGCAAAATCCGGAGCCCGGCGATGCCGGCGACACCTTCGTTGATCTGTATGTGGCCATGGTCAGCGTGCCCACCATCGGCCGCAGCCTGCTCGGCGACGAGGGCTATCAGCGACTCAAGCAGCGATTGCAGCCCGGACAGCAGGCGATCGTCGTCGCCGGCGACGGCATCTACTCGTTCAAGGGCTCCGCTTATGTCCGAGGCGGCATCTTCGACCGCATCGAGGTGCTGCAGGAGGGCGGAAGCACACGGTTCCGCGACAAGAACCACATGCGACTCGGTGCGCTGGCCGCCGCCGGCGCCCCTGCCCTGCGCGAGATCGGACTGTTCGTCACGCCGCCCGAATTCACGCTCGACCCGACCGAGCCATGGCAGCTCCAGCTCCTGGTGCAACGAAGCACAGGCAGCCACGACAAGGCGTTCCTGACTTTCGATATCGACTACACGGTGCCCGACGCCTACTTGAAGCAGCAGACGCGCCCCGCTGTGCCGGCAGCGAAGGCGACGACCGCACGTCCCGCCCCGGCCACGGCGCAACCGGTCGCCGACGACACCGAAGAGCCGTTATGGATGCGCATCTGGCGCTCGCAGATGGTCGCCATCGGCATCACCGCGCTGGCGCTGGCCGTGCTCACGGGGATCTTCTTCTTCCAGAACGTTCTGGTGCGCCGTCCCCGGCTCTACACCTGGGTCCGCCGCGCCTATCTCCTGTTCGTGCTGGTCTGGCTCGGCTGGTACGCCAACGCCCAGCTCTCGGTCGTCAACGTCGTCACCTTCGTCAACGCGCTGCTGACCGGCTTCCATTGGGAGTTCTTCCTCGCGGCGCCCTTGATCTTCATCCTGTGGGCGGCAACGGCGGCTGGACTGCTGTTCTGGGGCCGCGGGCCGTTCTGTGGCTGGCTCTGTCCGTTCGGCGCGCTGCAGGAGCTCACCAACACAGTGGCAAAATGGCTCAAGGTGCCGCAGATCACGGTACCCTGGGGTCTGCATGAGCGTCTCTGGCCGATCAAATACATCATCTTCCTCGGCCTGTTCGGCCTGTCGCTTTATTCGGTCGCGCTCGCCGAACAGGTCGCGGAGGTCGAGCCGTTCAAGACCGCGATCATCCTGAAATTCTCGCGCAGCTGGCCGTTCGTGCTGTATGCCGCGGCGCTGCTCGGCATCGGCCTGTTCATCGAACGCTTCTTCTGCCGCTATCTCTGCCCGCTGGGCGCGGCACTGGCGATTCCCGGACGCATCCGCACCTTCGAATGGCTGCGTCGCTGGAAGGAGTGCGGCTCGCCCTGCCAGCGCTGCGCCAAGGAATGCCCGGTGCAGTCGATCCATCCCGAGGGACACATCAACGTCAATGAATGCATCTACTGCATGCATTGCCAGGAGCTCTACTACGACGATCAGCGCTGCCCGCACATGATCCAGGTCCGGCTCAAGCGCGAGAAATTCGAGGCGATGTCATCGCCGTCGATGCGCGCCGCGAAATCCGGTCCGAAGACCGTGATCACCCATGCCGGCCAGCCGATGGCGGCGACGGCCCCCTCCAACGATCTCACCCATCCATCATAAGGAGACGACGATGGCGCAAGACGACGACCAGACAAAAATCAGCCGCCGGCAGATCGTCGGCACCGCCGCACTGGGCGCGGCCGGCGTAGCCGGCAGCATTGGACTTGGCAAGAGCGTCGAGACCGCGCCGGCCGCCGCGCAACCACGTTCGGCCCAGGGCGCCGGCAAGGCGGAGGTCGCCCCCGGCGAGCTCGACGAATACTACGTGTTCTTCTCCAGCGGCCAGACCGGCGAGCTGCGGATCATCGGCATGCCGTCGATGCGCGAGCTGATGCGCATCCCCGTCTTCAACCGGTGCAGCGCCACCGGCTGGGGCCAGACCAACGAGAGCCGCAAGATCATGACCGAGGGGCTGCTGCCGGAGACGCGCGAGCGGCTCAAGGACAGGCTCGGCATCTGGATGAACGGCGACTGCCACCATCCGCACATGTCGTTCACCAATGGCACATATGACGGCCGCTACATCTTTATCAACGACAAGGCCAACACCCGCCTCGCCCGCATTCGCACCGACGTGATGAAATGCGACAAGATCATCGAGCTGCCGAACCAGTACACCATCCACGGCATGCGGCCGCAGAAGTTCCCGCGCACCGGCTACGTGTTCTGCAACGGCGAATATGAGGTGCCGCTACCGAATGACGGCAAGGTGCTCGACGACAAGTCGAAATACTGGTCGATGTTCTCGGCCGTCGACGGCGATACCATGAAGGTTGCCTGGCAGGTGATCGTCGACGGCAATCTCGACAACACCGATTGCGACTACCAGGGCAAATATGCCTTCTCCACCTGCTACAACTCGGAAAAGGGCGTTACCTTGGCCGAGATGACGGCAAGCGAGCAGGACTGGGTGACGATCTTCAACATCAAGCGCATCGAGGAAGCCGTCAAGAAGGGCGACTTCAAGGAGATGAACGGCGTTCCCGTCATCGACGGCCGCAAGGGCTCGCCCTACACGCGCTACGTTCCGGTCTCGAACAGCCCGCACGGCCTCAACACCGCCCCCGACGGCATCCATGTCGTCGCCAATGGCAAGCTGGCGCCGACGGTCACGGTGATCGACGTCCGCCTGATCGACAACCTGTTCGACGACAAGATCAAGCCGCGCGACGTCGTCGTGGCCGAGCCGGAGCTCGGCCTCGGGCCGCTGCACACCGCCTTCGACGGCCGGGGCAATGCCTACACTACGCTGTTCCTCGACAGCCAGGTCTGCAAATGGAGCATCGATCTCGCCAAGCGAGCCTTCAAGGGCGAGAAGGTCAACCCCATCATCCAGAAGCTCGACGTCCACTATCAGCCGGGCCACAACCACGCCTCGATGGGCGAGACCAAGGAAGCCGACGGCAAATGGCTGCTGTCCTTGAACAAGTTCTCCAAGGACCGCTTCCTGAATGTCGGGCCGCTGAAGCCGGAAAACGACCAGCTGATCGACATCACCGGCGACAAGATGGAGCTGGTGCACGACGGCCCGAGCTTCGCCGAGCCGCACGACGCCGTCATCGTGCACCGCTCCAAGCTCGAGGGCCGCGTGACCTCGATCTGGAAGCGCGACGACCCGTTCTTCGCCGACGCCCGCAAGCAGGCCGCAGCCGACGGCGTCACACTGGAGAGCGACGCCAAGGTGATCCGCGACGGCAACAAGGTGCGCGTCTATATGTGGTCCAGCGCGCCCGCCTATGCGCTCGAGAAGTTCGAGGTCAAGCAGGGTGACGAGGTGACCGTCTATGTCACCAACATCGACGACGTCGAGGATCTGGTGCACGGCTTCTGCATCGTGAACTACGGCGTCAACATGGAGATCGATCCGCAGCAGACCTCGTCGGTGACGTTCATCGCCGACAAGCCCGGCGTGTACTGGTATTTCTGCACATGGTTCTGTCACGCCATGCACATGGAAATGCGCGGACGCATGCTGGTCTCGCCGCAGAACGCGTGAGCGATGCGGCGCATGCGCCATATCAAGACTCTGGGGCTTGCGGCGCTCGTCGTCGCCGGCCTGCCCTTCCGCGCAACAGCGGCGACACGACAGATCGCGGCCGATATTGCCGACTTGCAGGACGTCCTCGATCGCGCCGCCGACGGCGATGAGATCGCGCTGGCCGCAGGCACCTATCGCGGGCCGCTGCGGATCTCCCATCGCCTGACACTGACAGGCGCGCATGGCGCGGTGATCACCGGCGATGGGCATGGGAGCGTCATTACCGTCACGGCACCGGGTACCGTCATTCGAGGCTTCGTCCTCAAAGGATCCGGTCGCTCGCTCGAGAAGATGGATTCCGGCATCTTCGTCGACCAGGGCGCGCACGACACGCTGATCGAGAACAACCGGATCGAAGGCAATCTGTTCGGCGTCTATCTGCACGGATCAGCCAATGCCATAGTCCGCCACAACAGCATCATCGGCCTGCGCGCGACGCTGCCCGGCGGCACCGGCAATGGCGTTTCGGTCTGGAACGCGCCGGGCGCCAAGGTGATCGACAACGACATCCGCTATGGCCGCGATGGCGTGTTCGCCATTACCAGCCGCAACAACACGTTCAGCCACAACCGCTTCAGCGAGCTGCGCTTTGCCGTCCACTACATGTACGCCAATGACGGCGAGATCACCGGCAACGTCTCGGTCGGCAACATCATCGGCTATGCGATGATGTTCTCGAAGAACCTGGTCGTGAAGGACAACGTCTCAGACCACGACCGCGATCGCGGCATGCTGTTCAACGCGACCAACGGCTCGCAAATCTCCGGCAACAGCGTGATCGGCGGCTTGCAGCCGGCGGAGCGCTGGGCGACCGCCGAGAACCGCGGCACCGACGAAGGCGTGCCGCTGACCGACAAGAGCGTGTTCACACCGAGCGGCGGCGTCCGTCCCGGCCCCGAGAAATGCGTGTTCATCTACAACACGAACAATAATCGTATCACCAATAACTGGTTCGAGGGCTGCGAGATCGGCGTGCACTTCACCGCCGGCTCCGAAGGCAACGACATCCGGGGCAATGCCTTCGTCAACAACGCCAGCCAGATCAAATATGTCGGCACGCGCCATCTCGACTGGTCGAAGAACGGCAGCGGCAATTACTGGAGCGACAATCCCGGCTTCGACCTCAACGGCGACGGCGTTGCCGACACCGCCTACCGGCCGAACGATCTGATCGACCGCGTGCTGTGGACCGCGCCGGCCGCCAAGGTCCTGATCAACAGTCCGGCCGTGCAGGTGATCCGCTGGGCACAGGCGCAGTTCCCGGCGATCCTGCCCGGCGGGGTGGTCGATAGCCATCCGCTGATGTCGCCACCGCCGGCGCGCCGCACTGCCGCCGGGAGCAGCGCCCGATGAGCGCGACCGTCCATATCGCCGACGTGGTCAAGCACTACGGCAAGGTCGAAGCCGTCAAGGGCGTGTCGTTCGATCTCGCGGCCGGAGAGATGGTGGCCCTGATCGGCCACAACGGCGCCGGCAAGACCACGCTGATGAAGATGATGCTCGGCCTGATCCGGCCGACCAAGGGCACGATCGCGCTGCTCGGTGAAAACCCGGCCGCGGGCGAGTTCTCCTCGCGGCGTCGGCTCGGCTATCTGCCGGAGAACGTCGCCTTCGATGCCGCGCTCACCGGCCGCGAGACGCAAACCTTCTACGCCCGCCTCAAACGCGAGCCGGTGAGCGGCGCACTGGCGCTGCTCGATGTCGTCGGGCTGGGCGACGCTGCCGGGCGCCGCGTCAATACCTACTCGAAGGGCATGCGCCAGCGGCTTGGCCTGGCCCAGGCGCTGATCGGCCGGCCACGCGTGCTGCTGCTGGACGAGCCGACCACCGGTCTCGATCCCGAGCTGCGCCAGACGTTCTACGAGGTGATCCAGAAGCTCGCCGCCGAGGGCACGACGCTGCTGCTGTCATCGCATGCGCTGACCGAGCTGGAGGAGAGGGCCGGCCGTGTCATCATCATGAACAAGGGCCTCAAGGTCGCCGACGGCACGCTCGACGAACTGCGCCGCCTCGCGCGACTGCCGACTCGGATCCGGGTCAAGGTCGCTGACCTGCCGCTATCCGGCCGGCCCTCGTGGCTGCCGGAGGCGACCTCCTATCGTCGGATCAACGGCCACATTGTCGAGATCGACGCGGCGCCGGACGAGAAGATCGCTCTGCTGCGCCGTGCGACGGCCGAGGGCACCGCCGTGCAGGATCTCGAGCTCATCCCGCCCAATCTCGACGAGCTCTACGCGCATTTCCTGCGCCACGCGGAGCGTTCGCAATGAATGCCGTGATCACCATCGCCGCGAAGGAAATCCAGCAGGCGATCCGCAACCGCTGGGTGCTGGCGTCGACCCTGCTGCTGGCAGGGCTCGCGCTGTCGCTGACCTTTCTCGGCAGCGCACCGACTGGCACCGTGGGCGCGCGCGCACTCGACGTCGTCATCGTCAGCCTGTCGAGCCTGACCATCTTCCTGATCCCGCTGATCGCGCTTTTGATCTCGCACGACGCCATCGTCGGCGACATGGAGCGCGGCACCATGCTGCTGCTGCTGAGCTATCCGGTGGCGCGCTGGCAGGTGCTGCTCGGCAAGTTCCTCGGTCATCTCGCGGTGCTCGCCTTCGCGACCTGCCTCGGCTATGGCGCCGCTGCGGTGGCGCTGCTGATCGCCGGCAGCCACTTCGACAGCGACGGGCTCACCGCCTTCGCCGCGATGATCGGCTCCTCCGTTCTGCTTGGCGCGGTGTTCGTCGCGATCGGCTATCTGGTCAGCGCAGTCGTGCGCGACCGCGGCACCGCAGCGGGTGTCTGCATTGGCCTGTGGCTCGCGCTCGTCCTGATCTACGACATGGCGCTGCTCGGCCTTCTGGTCATCGACCAGGGCCGCAACGTCTCCGGCGGCCTGCTCAGCGCGCTGCTGCTGCTCAACCCGACCGACGCCTACCGGCTGTTCAACCTGACCGGCTTCGCCAATGTCAGCCTGTTCTCCGGCATGGCCGGGCTCGCCGGCAGCAGTACGCTGTCGGTTGAGGTGCTGCTCACCGCGTTGGTGCTGTGGACGTTGGTGCCGCTCGCAGGCGCCGCGCTGGCCTTCTCCCGGAGAGAGCTATGAAACGCCTCGCTTACGCCGGCGCGCTCATCGCCGCCTTTGCGCTCGCCGCCTGCAACGACAAGCAGGCCGCCGCGCCGCCGCCGCCGGTCAAGCTGACGGCGGAGGCGATCGGGCATTATTGCGGAATGAACCTGCTCGAGCATTCCGGTCCCAAGGGACAGATCTTCGCCGCCAGCCTGATCGAGCCGGTGTGGTTCTCCTCCGCGCGCGACGCCATCGCCTTCACGATGCTGCCAGACGAGCCCAAGGACATCCAGGCGATCTACGTCTCCGACATGGGCAAAGCCGCGAGCTGGGACAATCCGGGCGCCGACAATTGGGTCGAGGCGCGCAAGGCGGTGTTCGTGATCGGCAGCCGGGTCAGGAGCGGCATGGGCAGCGACGAGGCGGTGCCGTTCTCGGATCGGAGCGCGGCCGAGCGATTCGCTGCCGAGCACGGCGGCCGCATCGTCGGCTTCACCGGGGTGCCGCGCGACTATGTGCTGAGCTCGCCCGACGACAACGCCGGCGCGATCGAGCCGGGCCACAAGGACACGCCTGGGGTGCAACGATGACAAATCAGCTCTCGCGTCGGCGCTTCATCCGCATCAGCGCCGCATTGGCGGGCCTCGCGGTCGCTCCTTCCAGGGCGCATGCGGCCGACAGCACAAGCGGACTGGTCGAATGGCGCGGCACGCTGCTCGGCGCCGTCGCCACGATCAAGCTTCATCACCGCGACCGGCAAGAAGCCGAACGGCTGATCACGGTCTCGATCGGCGAAGCCCGGCGGCTCGAGCGCCTGTTCAGCCTGTATCTGGAGCAATCGGCGCTGGTGACGCTGAACCGCACCGGCGTGCTGGTGGACCCCGCGCCCGAGCTGGTCGACATCCTCACACGCTCGCAGCGCTACGCCGCGATGACCGACGGCCGCTTCGACCCGACCGTGCAGCCGCTGTGGACGCTCTACGCCGATCATTTTTCGCGCCCGGATGCCAATCCCGACGGCCCGCCGCAGGCGGCCGTGCAAGAGGCGCTGACGCGGGTCGGCCATCAGCGGCTGAGCGTCAGTCGCGATCGCATCGTCATGCCGCGCGGCATGGCGCTCACCCTCAACGGCATCGCGCAGGGCTATGTCACGGACAGGATCGTCGAGCTGCTGCGCGGCGAGGGCGTACAGCACAGCCTGGTCGACATGGGCGAAGCCCGCGCCATCGGCGCACGGCCGGACGCACGGCCCTGGGAGGTCGGGATCGCCGACCCTGACAATCCCGATCGGATCGCCGCGATGCTACCGATCATCGATCGGGCCGTATCGACGTCAGGCGCCTATGGCCTCCGCTTCGATCCACAAGGCCGCTTCAATCATCTGTTCGATCCGCACAGCGGCGGCTGCGCGCAGCGCTATCGCAGCGTGACCACGGTCGCCGGCAATGCAACGGCGGCGGACGCGCTCTCGACCGCGTTCAGCCTGATGTCGGAGCCCGAGATCCGTGCGCTGCTGCCCCGCACCGAGATCGAACGTGTTCACCTGATCGACGAGGCCGGAGCCGCAGTCGACCTCGTCGGCTGAGTCCGTCTCGTCTGCCGTCGGACCGCAATCGGGAACGTCACATCAGCTAGAATCGTGCGGCCATCTCGACGAGCCGCCTGTGCGCCCGCTCACGTGCGGCGGCGGTGTGCGTCGCCGGTCCGCTGGTCGGCCCGATCGCCACGAAGTGGAGGTCGCGAAGACCCATGAAGCGCAGCGCCTCGCACAAATAGGGCGTCGCGAGGTCGGTCCGCCCCCGGCTGATGCCGGTGGTGAAGTCGCCGCCGCTGGCGAGGATCACCAGCGTCGGACGATCCTTCAGGAGCGGCAGGTAGCCACGCGACGGATCGAAGCGAAAGGTGAGGCCCGGCTGATTGATGATGTCGAGCCAGTGCTTGAGTTTGTAGGGAATGCCGAAATTCCACATCGGCGTCGAGATCACGACGCGCTCGGCCAGATCGAGCCGCACCGCCATGCGTTCGGCCGCCGCGAACGCCTCGCGCTGGCCGTCGGTGAAGGTGCGGCCGCCCATGCGGGCATACTTCGCCTGCAAAATCTCACCGTCGAACTCCGGCAGATTCTCGCGCCACAGATTCATCTCGTCGACGTCCCATCCCGGCCGGGCCTGCCTGAAGCGGTCCAGGAAGGCGCGCGCGCCGGCGCTGGATTCCGAATCCGCCCGCGGCGAGGCGACGAGATGCAGCAGCTTTGGCATGCCTCACCCAAGTGCCCTGATCACCGCGTCGGCCGTGGTCACGACAGCAACATTCTGCATGGCGAAGTTGATCGACGCATTGTGCCAGTCCGCGTTCATGGTCGAGCAGCAATCCTCCGGCACCACCATGAAGTAGCCCTTGTCCGCCCCGGTCCGCGCGGTGTGCTCGACCGACATGTTGGTCCAGGCGCCGGTGTTGATGATGACGTCGCGCCCGGTGGCCTTGAGAATGGTCTCGAGCCGCGTGCCCTCCCAGGCGCTCATCCGCATCTTCTCGACGACGAAGTCCCCGCTCCGCGGCTCCAGCCCCGCGACCGGCGCGGCCCCCCAGCTGCCGCGCACCATCGCCTTGCTGTCGACCAAACCCTCGAACAACGGCGCGTTCAGGGTCACGCCGGGGGCGCCGGGCTCGACCACGAACCAGACGTGAATGATGACGACGCCGCGCGCGCGGGCGGCCTCAGCGAGCCGCCGGACATTGTCGATAACACGCTGCTGCCTGGCGTGCCCCGGCGCTCCGGACTCGGCGAAGGCGCCGCCATCCATGATGACATCGTTCTGCAGGTCCTGGATGATCATGGCGCAGCGGCGCGGGTCGAGCTGCATGTCGCCAGCAGCGAGCTGCGGGGCCGAAGACGCGGTGGCCGGCGCGGCGTTGCTGCCAGTCCGCCCGCTCATATACGTCTCGTGGCGCGGACCGATCTTGGTTGCGATCGCGTAGACCGAATGCGTCGCGGTCAGATAGAGCGTGCGGAAATCAGCCCCGCCCCAGGCGAGGTTGGCGACGAGCTCCGGCACGCGGACCTTGCCGAGCAGCTCGCCGCCGGGCGCGTAGACCCAGACGCCGCCGGGAGCGGTGACCCAGACATTGCCGCGCTGATCGCATTTCATACCGTCGGGCACGCCGGGCTCGAGCTCGGAACGGATGCCGCTTGCAAAGATGCGTCCGTTCGACAGCGCACCATCGCCGCCGACGTCGAACACGCGGATCACCGCCTGCACCGTGTCGTTGACGTAAAGCAGTTTCTCGTCCGGCGAAAAGCACAGTCCGTTGGGCTGGTCGAACAGATGGCGGTCAACGAGCAGCCGCGGCGGCCCGCCGCCCGGCGCCACCCGGTACACGCCCTGGAAGCCGAGCTGGCGCGGCCGTTCCACGCCATAGACCGGCATGCGGCCATACCACGGATCGGAGAAGTAGATCGCCCCGCTCGAGTGGACGCACACGTCGTTGGGGCTGTTGAGTTCCTGGTTCTCGAAATGCGACGCCAGGATCTCGCGGCGGCCGTCGGGACGCTCGCGCACCAGCGACGACGTCGCGTGTTCGCAGACGATCAGGTTGAGCTCGGCATCATAGGTCATGCCGTTGCACTTGTTCGAGGGCCGCCGCATCTCGACCACGCCGCGCTTCGCATCCCAGCGGCGGCGGACATCAGCCGGCATGTCGGAGAACAGCAGGAACTGCTCGACGGGATGCCAGATCGGCCCCTCCGTGAACTCGAAGCCGGTCGCCACCTGCGCCACCGGCGCGTAGGGGTCGACCAGGGTCTCGAACTCAGGGCGCAAGGTCACGTGTGTCATCGTTGTGCCTCGTGCGGATCACGCCGGGAACCAGTGCCGCTGCGGCAGCGACTGCACGATCGGACCCGGCACCTGGTCATGCAGCCGCCCCGTTACGACGCCGCCTTCGATCTTGGCGGGACGGTCATGCACCGGCAGCAGATAGCGCGAGCTCGACAACAGCTTCTTGACCGCCGCCTTCTCGGCACGCTTGGTGGTACCGTGATTGCCGGTGGTGCGCGGCTCGCCATCCTGGATCTCGTTGAACGGCGTCACGATCTGGTCGTTGAAATCGTAGATGACGTCGCCGCAGATGGTGGCGATGCCGTCGGCGGTGTGGACGTGGATGTTCATCGAGCCCTCGGTATGGGCGTTCGCAGCATCGCAGTAGACGCCCGGCATCAGCTCGACCGGGCCGGTGAGCTCGAGGTCGAGGAAGCGCAGCGCGCTCTTGGTGTGCAGCCGGTCGATGAGATGCTTGATGTCCGGCGCCGGATATTGCGGATGCATCAGGCCGGAGACGGAGTATTCGAGCTCGCGGCGGTTGAGCACGACCGTCGTGTTCATCGGGAACAGGTCGTCCTTGCCGGCATGATCGATGTGCAGATGGGTGTGGCAGACATAGCGGACGTCGCCCATGCGGACGCCGTGGCGCGCCAATTGGTTCTCGATCATGTTCTCATGGTACTGCAGCCCGCGCATGCCCAGCGTCTCCATGATCTGGTTGGAGCGGTAGCCGGTATCGACCACGACCGGATACGGGCCGCCCAGGATCAGGAAGCCGAGCGTCAACACCCGGCGGGTGCGGCCGCAATCACGACCGAGCACGAGGAAGCTCGATTCGAGCTCGATATCACCATAGTCGAGAATCTTGATTTCCAGCGCCATGAGCGTTCCCTGTTGCTTTTGTTGTCGTTGCAGGCGGTATCATCCCAGCCGATAGACGCGCTGCGCCGTCCCTCCCATGACCTGCGCGCGCGCATGCTCGTCGAGGTCCTGGATGGCAGCCTCGTAGGCCGCGACCAGTGCGCGATAGTCGGTCCAGAGCTTCTCGATCGGAAAATTCGAACCGAACAGGCAGCGCTCGGGCCCGAACATTCCGATCGTCTCCCGCACCACCTCGACAACATGCGCCGGATCGTTGCGGCGAATGAAGGTGCCGAGGCCCGAGAGCTTGCTGACGACGTTGCTGCAGTTCGCCAGCCGCTGCATTCCGGCTCGCCATTGATCGCGACCATGTGCGGACAGGTCCTCCGGCATGCCGGCGTGCTGAAGGATGAAAGTCACGGACGGACAGCTCTCGGCAAGCGCCGCGGCGCCAGCCATCTGCGGCGCGAAAACCTGCAGGTCGAAGGACCAGCCGTAGTCGGCGAGCCGCGCGATGTTGGCGCGGATATGGGTATCGCTGCAAAGGTCCGGGGACGAAGCGTAACGATAGAGCGGGTTCTCATGCCAGTGGAGCTGCATCCGGACCCCGCGGAGCAGCGGGTAGCGCGCCAACCGGTCGAACTGCGGCCGCGCATCGTCGACGCTCAGATCGGCATAGGCGACGATCGCATGCGGAAAGCCATGCTGCTCAGAAGTTCGCTGCACCCAGGCGGCCTCGTCCTCGAAGCCGTCCTTCGCCCAGTTGGTCTGCACATAGACCGACTTCCTGACGCCGCTGCCGGCGATGTCGTCGAGATATTCCCCGATCGCGTAGTCGCGCCGGATCGGCTCGTAGGGGCCAAAAATCCGCGGCTGCATCGGCCCGACCAGCCAGGGCAGATCGGCCTGCCGCCAGATGTGATGATGTGCATCGACGTATCCGGTCATGCCGCCCTCCTCTGTGCCAGCGACAGCACATGCGCGACGATGGCCTCGTCCGACCCGCCGGCTGCGATGTCGTCGACGAATGGCGCGATCGCCTGCAGCGCCTCGGTTTGAGGCTTGAATCCGGGCCCCGTCGCGAGCGGCGTCAGCCAGCTCAGGCGCCAGGCGCGCAGCGACAGCTTCCACACGGCGTCACGGAGCACGTGATGGTCACCACGCTCGAGCCCATCCGAGATGACCAGCACGGCGGCGCCCCGCGCGTAGGTCGAGAACCGCGGCACCGCGAGGAAGGCCTGCAGCGCCTCGCCGATACGCGTGCCGCCGTCCCAGTCGCTGACGAGATGAGAGGCAGCGAGCAGCGCCTGCTCGCGCCGCTTGAGCCGCAAGGGCCGCGTCACACGTGTCAGCCGTGTCCCAAGCGTGAACACCTCGGCCTGGGGTACGGCCTGCACCAGCACGTGGGCGAGCCGCATGTTGTCCTCGGTCCGCGCCTTCATCGAGCCGGAGACATCGATCAGCAGCAGCAATCGTCGCAATCGAGGCCGTCGCTTCAGCCGCCGCAGCGACAGCACCTCACCGTCGCGCCTTACGCTCTCACGCAGGGTCCGTCGCAGGTCGACGAAACTGCCGCGCCGCGCGCGCATGCGCCGATGGCCGCGCCGCTTCGGCAGCTTGGCACGCGCCTGGCGCGCGAGACGCTGCAGGACGTTGCCGCCTGTGGTCGCAGCCAAGCGGCGCGCGACCAGCGCCTCGGCACGCGTGGCCGCCAGACCGGACTCGTTCTGCTCCTCGGCGATATCGGGATCGACAGCGCCGCTCCCTTCCTCCTGGAGACGCACGACATCATCCTGCCTGTCGCTCTCGCCGAAGGCCGTCGCCTCGGCAACGCCGAAATGGATGTCGAACAGCAGATTGTAGGTCGCAAGCCGCTCGGGCGGCGGCGCCAGGGTCGCCGTCCCGGCCCGCCGGATATCGTCGATGCTGGTTGGCCCCACCAGTTCGATCGCAGCGAGAAAGGCGGTGGTCTGCTCGGGTGCGATCGCGAAGCCGTTCCGCCGCAGCAGCGCAGCGAACGTCACGAAGATCTCAGTCGCCTGCGGCAGGCGGGGCTCGCTCATGTCATCGCCTCCGCGAGCATCGCGTCGAGCCGCGGCGCGATGAAGGACAGATCCTCCTCATCCTTCAGCGCGACGCCAATCGCGCGCTTGAACGCATCGGGCCAGCGTGCGCCGGTCTGGTTGAGCAGCGTCGCCGCCTCCGCCCAATCAACCGCCTCGGCAATCCCGGGCGCCTTGCTCAGCGGCTCGCGCCGCAGCTTCGCCACTGCAGCCACCACGGCCCGCGCGGTCGCTTCGGCAACACTGGAGGCCCGCATCATCACGATCCGCGCCTCGCGCTCCGCATCGGGATAGTCGATCCAATGATAGACACAGCGGCGGCGCAGCGCTTCGTGCAGGTCACGAGTCCGATTCGAGGTCAGCACCACGATCGGCCGCTCGGCGGCACGGATCGTGCCGCGCTCTGGAATCGAGATCTGGAAGTCGGAGAGGAATTCGAGCAGGAACGCCTCGAACTCCTGGTCGGCGCGATCGATCTCATCGATCAGCAGCACCGTCGAGTCGGGCGCACGCAGGCAGGCCAGCATCGGCCGCTCGATCAGGAACGTCTCACCATAGATGTCGATGCTCTCCTCGCCGGCCTGGCGGATCGCGAGCATCTGGCGCGGATAGTTCCACTCGTAGAGCGCCGCCGCGGCGTCGATGCCTTCGTAGCATTGCAGCCGGATCAGCTTGCGGCCGAGCACTGCAGCGATCGCCTTCGCCGCCTCGGTTTTTCCGACGCCGGGTGCGCCTTCCAAGAGCAGCGGCTTGCCCAGCGCGAGGGCGAGATAGGCCGCGGTCGAGAGCCCGTCATCGGCGAGATAGTAGGCCGCCCGCAGTGCCTTTTCCAGCGCCTGCGGCGAGTCGATGCCGACGATGTTGCTGCGGACCACCATGCTGCGTCACCGCCGCGTCTGTGGCCGGGCGCCACCCTGGGCCCTGATCGCGCGCAGCACCTTCTCCGGCGTGATCGGCAGCTCGTCGATGCGCACGCCGACGGCGTTGAAGATCGCATTCGCGATGGCAGGGAGCACCGGATTGGCGCACATTTCGCCAGGGCCCTTGCCGCCGAACGGCCCGTCGGGCGCCGGCCGCTCCAGCACGGCGATGTCGTGCGGACAGATGTCGCCAGGTCCCGGCATCAGGTATTCGACGAAGTCGCGCGGTCCTTGCTTCGGGTCCGGGTAATACGGCTCCGTCGTCTCGTAGAGCGCGTGGCTCATGCCCATCCAGGCGCCGCCGACCAGCTGCTGCTCGACGAGGCGGGGATTGAGCGCGCGTCCCAGCTCATAGGCACTGTCCATCCTGACCACACCGACCTCGCCGGTCTCGTCATCGACCTCGACCTCGGCAACGAGACACGCATGCGCGTAGCAGGTCGCCGGGGACATTTCGCCGGTCTCAGGATCCACCTCCGACAGCGGCACCAGGAAGATGCCACGGCCGGAGATCGTCTTGCCCTGACGGAACTGCGCGGCGATGGCGACGTCCTTCACCGAGATCGAGCGATGCGGCGCGCCCTTGACGTGAATGTTGCCGCGGCCATCGGTCTCGAGATCGCTGGCGTTGACCTCGAGCTCCTCGGCCGCCGCCTCCATCATGACGCCGCGCGCCTCCTTGGCGGCAGCCATCACGGCATTGCCGACGCGATGCGTGCCGCGCGAGGCGAACGAGCCCATGCAATGCGGGCCGGTGTCGGAATCGGCGGTGTCGACATAGACGTCCTCGACCGGCACGCCGAGCGTCTCGGCGCAGATCTGCCGCGTCACCGACTTCATGCCCTGTCCGAGATCGATCGAAGACAGCGCCACGGTGAACTTGCCGCTGGGATTGGAGTGCACCAGCGCCTGGCTCGGATCGCCGCCGAGATTCATGCCGATGGGATAGTTGATCGCCGCCATGCCGCGACCGCGGTGCCTCGTCATGTCAGCGCCTCCTCGTGCCGAATACCGACGAGAACCGCGTCGCGCCGTGTGCGGGAGCCGGTGCCGGGCCCTGTGGGGGTGGTGACGGTGGCTCAGGAGGTGGAGAAACCGGGAGCCCTCGGTCGTAGCTCGTGCGCTGCTGCGCCGGCGCAGGCCGCGCGCTCACCGGCTCACGCGGCGTGGAGGGAACGGCGGCCCGCGCGCCGCCGCCGTCCTTGCGCGACGACATGCGGCGGAATTCCTCGCGGATCGGCCATTTGGCCTTCTCGGCCGCAACCTGGACGCATTCGATCAGGGCGGTGTTCTTGGCCTCGCGGCGATGCGCCTTCATATCGCCGTCGCGATAGGCGTTGAGGATACGAAACTCCATCGGGTTCATGCCGATCAGATGCGCGAGCTTGTCCATCTGGCATTCGAGCGCGAAGTCCATACCGGTGATGCCGAAGCCCCGCATCGCGGTGGCCGGCGTGCGGTTGGTGAAGATACAGTAGATGTCGCCATGGACGTTCGGGATCGTGTAGGGCCCCGGCAGGTGCGCGGCACATTTGACGACCGCGTAGCTCGACAGCCGCGTATAGGCGCCAGAGTCGAAATAGCCGCGGATCTGGCGCGCCACGATGCGGCCGTCGCGCATGACCCCGTCCTTGATGTAGATGCGCTCGGCGCCGCGGGGCGGCCCGAACTGCATCTCCTCCTCTCGCCCGAGCACGTAGCGCACCGGGCGCCCCGTCAACATCGCAGCGAGAATGGCGAGCGGCTCGGTCAGCGTGTCGACCTTGCCACCGAAGCCGCCACCGACCGTGCCGCCGATGAAGTGGAATGTGTTCGACGGCAGATCGAGGATCTTGGCGCAGGTGTCGAGCGAGAAGAACAGCGCCTGGGTCGAGGTATAGACCACGTAGCGGCCGTTGGTGTCGGGCGCGGCGATCGAGCCGTTGGTCTCGACCGGCGCATGCTCGATCGGAGACATCTGGTAGCGCTGTTCCAAGACATGATCGGCGCCGGGGAAGCCACGCTCGACGTCGCCGAAGCGCAGCTTCTGATGATCGTAGCGCTCGTGATAGGTGAATGTGTTCTTCGGATAGGTCTCGTTGACGACGGGCGCCCCCGGCTTCAGCGCCTCCTCGACGTCGAACACCGCCGGCAAGGTCTCATAGTCGACGCGTACCCTGGCCGCCGCCTCGGCCGCCGCGCGCGGCGTCTCGGCGACCACGGCGACGATCGGCTCGCCGCGGTACCGCACCTTGTCGACGGCGAGCGTCGGTTCGTCGTCCTTGCCGAAATTGATCAGGCTGAGCAGCGTGTTGAGATTGCGCGGCACGTCGGCGCCGCGGATGATCCGCCGCACGCCCTCGCTCCGCTCGGCCTCGCTGGTGTCGATGCGGCGCAGCCGCGCATGCGGCTGCGTGGATCTGACGACCTTCAGATGCAGCATGCCCTGCAGCTTGTGATCGTTGAAATAGGTCGAGGTTCCCGTGACGTGGCCCAGCATGTCCTGGCGCTGGGTGCCCTTGCCGACCTCGTTGAGATTGTCGTCGCGCTCGTCGGCGAAGATGTCCTTGCGCAATTCCAGCATGGCAATCTCTCCTCACGCGCTCGCGCGCAGCGACGCAGCCGCCGCCAACACCGCATTGATGATCGGCTCGTATCCGGTGCAGCGGCAGATATTGCCGGAGATGGCCTCGACGACCTGCTCGCGGCTCGGCTGCGGGGTCTTGTCGAGCAGGGCCTTGGCCGCCATGATCATGCCCGGTGTGCAATAGCCGCATTGCGCGGCGAAGCCGTCGGCGAACGCCCGCTGCAGTGGATGCAGGTTCGGCCCGGCCTTGATGCCGTCGAGCGTTTCGACCACACGGCCCTCGACGGACTCCGCCAGGGTCAGGCACGAGAGATGAGCATCGCCATCGATCAGCACCGTGCAGGCGCCGCAGCCGCCCTGGCCGCAGCCGAATTTCGGCGTGACGTCGCCGATCATCTCGCGCAGCACGACCAGGAGGTTGGTGCCACCTTCGACGAACAGCGCGACGTCGCGGCCGTTGTGCCGGAATTGAAGGGGAGTCTTTGTCATGGCCTAGCTTTCCTGCCCCGACAACAGCCGCCGCAGATGCACGCCCGCGACCTCGCGGCGGTACCACGCGCTGGCCAGCGAATTGTCCGTGGGAGCCGTCCCCTCGCCCGCCGCCGCAGCCGCCGCGCTGATCGCGGTGGCATCGAGCGGACGGCCTTCGAGCGCGCGCTCGGCCGCCTTGGCGCGGATGGCGGTCGGGGCCATCGATCCCAGCGCGATCCGGGCCCCCGTCACGCGACCGCCGCCGAGGGGAACATGCGCCGCGATCGTGATCACAGATCCGCCCTTCGGCTTGATGCGGGCGATCTTGCGATACCGGAACGCATCCACCGATGCCGGCCGAATGCAGGAGACCGCAACGACCAGCGCACCAGCCTGGCGATCGCGCGACTGCAGAAACTCTTCCAGCGGCATGTCCCTGACGCCGAAGCCGCCCTGCACCGAGACCATGCCGTCCAGCGCCAGCAGCGCGACGGTGAAATCGCCGAACGGCGCCGGCGCGAACAAATTGCCGCCGACGGTGCCCATATTGCGGACCGCCGGCCCGCCGATCGAGCGCGCCGCCGGATGCAGGAACGCAAGCTCGCGCTCGGCCAGCACGCGGGCAAAAGTGACCGCGGCACCGATGCGGATGCGCGCGCCGGCCGTATCGATGCTCTGCAGCGCGCGGTCGGTGGCGCGGACCAGGGTCGCAATCGAGACGTCGCCCTCATTCAGATCGCGCATCACCAGCGTGCCGCCGCCGAGATAGCGGGCTGCGCGATCGGACGACAGCGCCGACGCCGCGTCGCTCGCGGCCTGAAACGTCTTCACCGTGACCGGCATCGGTTCACCTCTTGCTCATGCCGCCTGCTTCAGATGCGATCGGATCGCCTCGAAGCCGGCCTGGTAGATGTCTTCCGCCACCATGCGCGTCAGAGCCTCGGCCTGCTCGGGCCGCGTCGTGAAGCGGCTCTCCCAGTGCCAGAAGGTGCGATCACCATCGGTGACCGGCAGCAGCCGGACATGGGCGACGTAGTTGAACAGCTGGATCGGCGTGTCGAGCAGGCAGTAGCTGAAGCTCTGTTCGAGATCGGACAGCGCCAGCAGTTGCTCGCGCAACTCCGACCCGTCCTTGAGCCGGAAGCGCCTGACGCAGCCGATCTTGTCGGACGTCTGCGAGCGCTCGATCGCCGAGGTCGCCACCGCCGGGTGCCAGCGATCATGACCGTTGAAGTCGCGCAGCACCTCCCACACCCGGTCAGTCGGCGCGTCGATGATGGTGCTCTTGACGACGTGCGGCACGGCGTCAGCCTCCGAACGCCCGCTTGAGCGCATCGAAGCCGCCCTGGAACACGCCGCCGCCGATCGAGCCGGCCAGGTCGGCCTCGCGCTCCGGGGCGCAGTCGAACTCGGCGGTCCATTCCAGGAAGGTCTTGTCGCCGTCGGTAACCGGCGTCAGGCGCAAGGTCGCGACGTAGTTCGACACGCCCATCGGCGATTCCAAAATCGAATAGGTGCAGAACATGTCGTAGTCGGACAGGCCGAGCAGCTTCTCGCGGATGCGGTCGCCATTGCGCAGCCTGAAATCCCTGACACAGCCGATCTTGTCGGCGGGCTCGCCGCCCTCGATGCGGCTCTCGGCAATCGCCGGATGCCAGTTCGGCAGGCCGTTGAAATCGCGCACCCGCGCCCACACCCGGTCGTTGCGGGCATTGACGACGGTGGAGACGTAGACTCTCGCCATGGTGCCTCACCCCTTCTTGCGCGGACCGCGGTCGGCTGGCAGCTCGGATGGGCTGGCATCATTTGCTCCTCCTCCGCCGCCTGCATCCTTGCGCGCGGACGTCTCTTTCCGGATGCCCTGCATGTCCCTGGCTTCGCGGATCAGGCCGGGCATCTTGGCGAGGCTGCCGCCCTCGACTCCGATGTCGGAGAGGATGGAGTCGATCAGCGGCGCCTGCACGCGGTAGCGCAGCGCGGAGTCGATCACCTCGTCGGTCGCGCTGCGGCCGCCATTGCCGTTGCCGCCATTGCCGTTCAAGCCGTCGACCTGCAGGATGCGGATGCCCTCGATCTTCTCCATCGGCTTGACGCTCTCGCGCACGATGCCCTCGATGCGGTCGAGCAGCTTGCGCCGGAACAGCGAGTAGCGCGCCTGATCGGTCAGGACGTTCTCGGCCTCGTTGAGCAGCTTCTGCGCTTCGGCTTCGACCGCGGCACGAACCCGCTCGGCCTCGGCCGCGATCCGCGTCTCTTCGGCCTGCTTCTCGGCGAGCAGCACCTCGACGGTCTTACGGCGGCGGGCGATCTCGCTCTCGCGCGCGGTGACCACTTTCTCTGCCGCTTCCGTTGCGCGCGTGCGCGCCTCCTCGGCCGCGACCTTGGCCGCGGATTCCTCCAGCGACTTCTGATACAGCGCGATCGCCTTCTCCATCAGCGCAGTCTCGACGTCCTTCTCGCGATTGACTTCGAGCTTGCGCAGCTCGCGCTCGCGGCCGATGCGGGCCTCGTCGAGACCGCGATCGGAGGCGATGCGGGCGCGTTCGACCTCCTCACGGGCCGCGATCTCGGCCTCCTGCAGCGACTGGACGCGCGCGACCTCGAGCTGCTCGATCGCCCGGCGACGCTCCAGCCGGACAGCCTCCAGCGCCTGCTCGCGCGAGACATCGGCGGTCTCGACCTGCTTGCGCGCAACGATCTCGGCTTCCTTGACCTGGCGATCCGCATCGATGCGCTCGGCGCGCTTGGTAGCGAGCTCGATCACGCGGGTTTCGTCGGCGAGCTCGATCGCCTTCTTCTGGTCGATGTTGAGCACCTCGCGCGTCCGCGACGAGGCGATGCGCTCGGCCTCCAGCGCCAGCTCGACCTCGATGCGACGCCGCTCGACCGCCTCCCGACGCTTCAGATCGGCGGCCTCGACGGCCTCCGTGCGCTCGATCTCCAGGCTGCGCGTCTCCTTCTCCGACTGGATCCGCTTGGCTGTTACAGCTAGCTCCTGGGCGATGCGGGCCGCTTCGATCGCCTCGCGCGAGGCGATGTCCGCCTCCTCGATGGTCCGGATGCGCGCGATCTCCAGCGCACGCACCCGCTCCTCCTGCGCGATGCGGCTGGCTTCCGTCGCCTCGCGCGCAGCGATGCCGGCGATCTCGACGCCCTGGTTGCGCTCGATCTCCAGCTTGCGCGTGGCGTGCTCGGCAGCGATCCGTTCCGCCGACAATGCCTGCTCGCGCGCGATCCGGGCGGCCTCGACCGCCTTCTGCGCCTCGATCTCGGCCTCCTGGATGTTGCGCACCTGGGCAATCTCCGTGGCGCGGGTGCGCTCGTCGGAGCTGATGCGCTCCAGATTGACGGTCATGGTCTGCGCGATGCGCGCCTTCTCGGTCGCCTCGCGCGCGGCGATCTCCGCCTGCTCGACCGCGCGGGTGCGTTCGATCTCGCGGCGGCGTGTCTCCTCGTCATTGGCGATGCGCGCATCGGAGACGACGCGATCCTGCTGGATCCGCGCCTTCTCGACCGCCTCGCGCGCCGCGATCTCTGCTTCCTCGATGGTGCGGGTCCGCTCGATATCGCGTTGGCGCACCTCGCGCTCGGATTCGATCCGCGCGGCATCGATGGCCCGCTGATTGGCGATACGAGCCTTCTCGATATCCTCGCGCGCCAGCAGCTCCCTCTCTTCGACGGCACGCGTCCGCTCGATCTCGCGCTGCCGCGTGTCGCGCTCGGCCGCGATTCGGGCCTCGGCAATCGTCAGCTCGTTCGCGATCCGCGCCTTCTCGATCGCCTCGCGCGCCATGATCTGTGCCTGCTCGGCCTCGGTCTCGCGCAGCGCCCGCTCGCGCGCCACTTCCGTCCGCTGCAGGGCGCGGCGCATCTCGATGTCGCGCTCCTGCTCCAGCCGCGCCGTCTCGCTCTCGCGCTCGATATCGAGCGCCTCGCGCTCGGCTTCGAGGTTGCGGGTGCGAATCTTGATCATCGAGTCCTGCTCGATGTCGTTGCGCAGCTTGCGCTTGCTCTCGATGTCCTCCATCAGCCGCGTCAGGCCCTCGGCATCGAACCGGTTCGAGGGGTTGAAGAATTCGAGGTCGGTCTGGTCGAGATCGGTGATCGCGACCGATTCCAGCTCCAGGCCATTCTGCGCCAGCGCCTCGGAGGCAGCCGCCTTCACGCGGGACACGTAGTCGCCGCGCTCCTCGTGCATCTGCTCCATCGTCATCTCGGCCGCGACCGCGCGCAGGGCGGAGATGAACTTGCCGGAGAGCAACGCGTGCAGTTTTTCCGGTTCGAGCGTGCGCCGGCCGAGCGTCGCGGCCGCAATCGACACCGCTTCCCTGGTCGGCTGCACACGCACGTAGAAGTCGGCTTCGACGTCGACCCGCATGCGGTCACGCGTGATCACGGCGTCCTGCTTCGCTCGCGTGATTCCCATCGGCAGCACGTTCATGTTGACCGGCGTATAGTCGTGAATGAACGGCATCACGAAGGCGCCGCCATTGATGACGACGCGCTCACCCATGAAACCGGTTCGGACGAAGGAGACCTCCTTCGACGAACGATGATACAGCCAGTTGACGATGTAGACTGCGACCACGATGACGATGATCGCGATGATCAGCCAAAGGATCAGCTCACCGATCAGAACCCCGGACATCTCATTCCTCCCTCAGTCTCCGTCCGGCGAGCGTGGCGCCAGGCGCCAGGGCTGCCGGATCTCGTGTTGTCACCTCAGACGCGGCGTGGCCGCGCGCTGATTGCCTTGAAATGTCGTACCTGCTCCGTCAGCGCGCGCTCCACCGGCAGCCGCTCCATTGAGGAGGCGCCGTAGAAGCCGTGGCAGTTCTTGGTGTGCTTCATGATGAAGTCGGCGTCGGACGGCTCCGCGATCGGGCCGCCATGGGCCAGAACCAGAATCTCCGGGTTGACGCTGAGCGCGGCCGAGGCCCAGCTGTCGATCAGGCCGGGGCAGTCTTCGAGCTTGGGCGCGGTCTGCGCGCCGATCGAGCCGCCGGTTGTCAGACCGAGATGGCAGACGATGATGTCCGCGCCCGCGATCGCCATGCCCGCGGCCTGGGCTTCATTGAAGACGTAAGGCGTCGTCAGCAGGTCCTTGTCGTGCGCGCGCCCGATCATGTCGATCTCCAGCGCGTAGGAAATGCCCGTCTCCTCGAGGTTGGCGCGGAAAGTGCCGTCGATCAGGCCGACGGTTGGGAAGTTCTGCACACCGGAGAAGCCGAGCGACTTCAGCTCGTCGAGGAACACATCCATGTCGCGGAACGGGTCGGTGCCGTTGACGCCCGCGAGCACCGGGGTCGACTTCACCACCGGCAGCACCTCGCTGGCCATCTCGACCACGATGGCATTGGCGTCGCCATAGGCCATCAGGCCGGCGAGCGAACCGCGGCCGGCCATGCGATAGCGGCCGGAATTGTAGATCACGATCAGGTCGATGCCGCCGGCCTCCTCGCATTTGGCCGACAGGCCGGTGCCGGCGCCGCCGCCGATGATCGGCACGCCACGGCGCACCATGTCGCGAAACTTCTTCAGCAGCGGTGCGCGCTCATATCTCGGCATCACCATCACCTCGCCTGTCTGCGCCGCGCCGGCAGCCGCCCGAGCATCGGCCTGACGGCACCGACGATCGCTGCTGCGAACTCATTGTCGTTGATGTGATGCGGCACGCGGATCAGGCGCCGGTTCGAGGTCTGCCGCACCGTCTGTTCGAGGCTGCGAAACAGCGCCTCGTCCGCCTCGCGATCGAAGAACGGCTGTCCCTGTGCATCGAGGGCCGACACGCCCTTCTCGGGCAGGAAGAACCTGACCGGCCCGTCCATGCGGTTGAGCCGCTCGCCGATCCAGCGCCCCATCTGCGCGTTCTCCGCCGCCGTCGTCCGCATCAGCGTGACCTGCGGGTTGTGGACATGAAACTTGCGGTCGCGATAGCGCTCCGGAATGGTCTCGGGCGCACCGAAATTGACCATGTCGAGCGCGCCGACCGAGCCGACATAGGGAACGCGGGTGCGGATGATCGCGCCGAAGCGATCCTCGGTCGCCGGAAACACGCCGCCCATCAGCAGGTCGCAGACCTCGGTCGTGGTGAGATCGATGACGCCGGCGAGCATGCCGGAATCGACCAGCTTCTCCATCGAGCGGCCGCCGACGCCGGTGGCGTGGAAGACGAGGCACTCGTAGTCGTCGCGCAGCTCGGCGGTGAGCTTCTGCACCGCCGGCGTGGTCACGCCGAACATGGTGATGCCGATCGCGGGACGTTGCGGTCGGGTGCGATCAGCGACAGCGGACCGTTGCTCGCGCGCCATCACCATGCCGGCAAGCGCATGCGCGCCATTGCTCAGCACCATCAGCGAAATCGAATTGAGTCCTTGGACGTCGGTGACCGAGTACATCATCGCGATGTCGGCCGGCCCGACATAGGCGCCGACGTCTCCCGAGGCGACCGAGGAGATGATCAGCTTGGGCACGCCGACGGGGAGCTCGCGCATGCCAGGTGCGACCAGCGACGTACCACCGGAGCCGCCCGCCGAGATGATGCCTGCGACATTGTCCTGCCGGCGCAGCCAGCGCGCGAACGCGTCGGCCATGGCCGTGACGGATGCACCGCGATCGGTGCCGAACACGGCGGAGCCGCCGCGCGGATGATTGAGCGCGACCTCCTGGGCCGAGACGTCGCAGCTCGTATGGCGTCCGCTGGTGGAGACGTCGACCAGCCGGGTGCGCAGCCCGTGGCTCGCGACGAGATCGCGAATGAAGCGCAGTTCGTCACCCTTGGTGTCGAGCGTGCCGGCGACGATCACCGCGGGCGGACCTGACGCGATCGGCACGGCGCGCTCACGGCCCTGGCGCGCGGCCTCGTCAAGCCGGCTGACGCTGGTGGAGAGCGTGCGCGCCTTGGCCTCGATCTGCGCGATCGGCACCGGCTGCGACCAGCGCGTCGGCAGCACGGGATTGGAGACGTAAACCTTGACGGGCGCAGCTTTCGGCGTCGTTGGCGCCGCCGCACGTGCGGCGGGCGCGTCGCCGTCCTGCCCCGTGCCGAGATCCGTCTCGTCGCCGGCATGCTGGCCGACGCCGAGCAGGCGCTGCTGCAGCTCGCGGTCGGCGGCGAGCCGGGCCGAGTCGATGATGCGGTTGATGCGGCCATTGACCATGATCGCGACGCGGGCCGAGATTGCGGTTGCAACGCCGATGTTCTGCTCGATCACGAGCACCGCCATGTCGCCGTCCTGGCCGAGCCGGATCAGCATCTCCTCGACCTGGGCGACGATCACCGGCGCCAAGCCCTCCGTCGGCTCATCCATGATCAGCAGCTGCGGATTGGTCAGCAGCGCGCGCGAAATCGCCAGCATCTGCTGCTCGCCGCCGGACAACTGCCCGCCGCCATTGTTGCGGCGCTCGGCGAGCCGCGGAAACGTCTCGTAGACGCGCTCGACAGTCCAGGCGCCGCGGCGCTGGCCGGCCGCGAGCCGCAGATGCTCGTCGACGCTGAGCGAGCGCCACAGACGCCGCCCCTGCGGCACGTAGCCTACGCCGAGCCGCGCGATGCGCGCGGGATTGAGGCCCGTGATATCCTCTCCCCGCAGCCGCACCGTCCCTCCGGACGGCCGCAGCAGGCCCATGATGGCCTTGCACAGCGTCGTCTTGCCCATGCCGTTGCGGCCGACCAGCGAGAACACGCCGCTGTCGAGCCGGAGGTCGACGCCCTGCAGCGCATGCGAATGGCCGTAGTAGACGTCGAGGCCGCGGACCTCGAGCGCAGGCGCGGAGCGGCGGATATCATTCATGGCCGCCTCCGAGATAGAGCTCCTGCACCTCCGGATCGGATTCGATCTCCTGCGGTGCGCCCTCCTTGAAGATGCGGCCGTTGTGCATCATCGTCACGCTCTCGACGACGCGCAGCGCCACGTCCATGTCGTGCTCGATGATGATGTAACCGATGTGCGGCGGCAGCGACGTCAGGATCTCGACCAGCTCGCGCCGCTCGGTCGGCGACAGACCCGCCGCCGGCTCGTCGAACAGGATGAATCGGGGCGCGCCGGCCAGCGCCAGCGCGATCTCGAGCTGCCGCTGCTGGCCATGGGCGAGCTCCGAAACCAGTTGATCACGCACCGACGTCAGATGCACGGCCTCGATCAGGCGCTCGGCCGCCTGCATCAGGGCGTCATTGGCGCTGGGACGCAGCATCGAGAAGCGCGCGCGCGAGACGCCACGGCATGCCAGATAGACATTGTCGCGAACCGACAGACCGGGGAACAGTGCCGAGATCTGGTAGGTGCGGCGCAGCCCGCGGCGGATCCGCTCGTAGGGCGGAAAGGCGGTGATGTCCTCGCCGAAGAAGCGGATCGTGCCTGACGTCGGCAGGAAGTCGCCGGTCACGCAGTTGAACAAGGTGGTCTTGCCGGCGCCGTTCGAGCCGAGCACCGCGCGCCGCTCTCCGGGCCGCACCGTGATCGTGATGTCGGTCAGCGCGGCGAGCGCGCCGAACATCCGCGTCACGCCACGCAATTCGAGGGCTGCGGTCGAGCCGAGCGCTGAGAGCCGGTCCGCGACCCTATCCATGGCCGTGACCTCCCGGACGGGGCCGCTCCTCCGTGCGCTGGCCGCGTTTGCGCCACCGCTCATAGAGGCCGATGACGCCGTCGGAGGACCAGAACACGATGGCGAGGAAGCCGAGCCCGATCAGCAGCCGGAACCGGTTGCCGTCGAGCCCGACCTTGACCAGGAAGTCGAGCGCGAAGGTGCGCAGGATGACGAAGATGAACGCGCCGATATACGGCCCGACCGGCCGGGTGATTCCGCCGACGACGGCGACGATGAGAATGTCGATGCAGCGCTCGACCGCGACCGATCCGGGCGATATCTGCCGATAGTTCCAGACCTGCAGCACGCCCCCCATGCCGGCGATCAGGGCCGCGAACGCATAGGCGGCGATGCGATGCGCATTGACGTTGAAGCCGAGCGCGGCCATGCGCCTGGGATTGTCGCGCACGCCCTGCAGCGCCAGGCCGAACGGCGCGCGCGACAGATAGAGCACAGCGAAATAGCACAGCGCGGCCACCGCAAGCGTCAGGTAATAGAACGCGATATCCGTACGCCAATCGACGCCGAGAACATGCGGCGTGGCGATCGTGTTGATGCCGGTGTGGCCGTTGAAGATCGCCCAGTTCTGGTTGGTGAAATAATAGAACGCCGCGCCGATCGCGAGCGTGATCATAATGGTGTAGATGCCCTCGGTGCGCACCGCCAGCGCACCACCCAGCGTGCCGAACAGCACCGCGAGCACCAGCGCCACCGGCGTCGCCAACCACCACGGCCAGCCGAGGCTGATATTGGCGTTGCCGCTGACGCCGAACACGGCAACCATGTAGCCGGCAAAGCCCGCGATCGTCAGCTGCATCAGACTGACCATGCCGCCATAGCCGGCGAGGAACATCAGGCTCAGCGCGATGGTGCCGAGGATCAGGGTCGTGCCGAAGATCTCGATCAGGAAGAAGCCGTTGGCGATCAGCGGCATGATCAGCAGCAGCGTGGCGACCGCCCAGGCCCAGGGCTGCTCGGTGGCCGACCATGCGACCGGCTGCCGTGCGGCGCCGCCTGCCAGCATGCTCTCCCGCGCGCGTGCCTCCTGGATCAGCGACATCTCATCGCCTCGCCAGCAGGCCCTGGGGCCGCAGCGCGAGCACCAGCACCATGATCAGGAAGGTCACGACGATCGCATAGGTTGGGATGTAGACCGAGCCGAGCTGCTCGGCGAGCCCAATGATCAGCGCGCCGAGCGCGGCTCCCGGGATCGATCCCATGCCGCCGACGATGACGACGACCAGCGAGGCCAGCAGAAAGCGCGTGTCCTCGCCGGGTGAGATGGACTGGAAGGTTCCGCCGACCACGCCGGCAATGCCGGCCAGCCCCGCGCCCAGTGCGAACACCAGCACGAAGACGAGCTGGATCTGCACGCCGGTTGCCGCCAGGATCTCGCGATCATCCACGCCGGCCCGCACGATCATGCCGACGCGGGTGCGGTTGAGCGCGAGCCACATCGCAATGCCGATCACGACCGAGCCGCAGAAGATCACCAGCCGCACCAGCGGATATTGCAGGAACACCGCCTCGCCCGACGATTTCATCGCCGTCATCAGCGGCAGCTGCACCGGCCCGATCAGCCAGGCCGGCGTCTGGATCTGATAGAAGTCGCCGCCGAACGCCCACAGCATCAGATCGGCGAACACAATCGAGAGGCCGATCGTCACCATGGTCTGGCGCAGGTCCTGCCCCTCCATGCGGCGGAAGACGAGCAGTTGCAGGAGAACACCGATGGCCGCGACGACGATGAAGGCGGCGACGAAGGCGAGGATCCACGACCCCGTCGCGGCGGACACGCCGTAGCCCACATAGCCGCCAAGCAGATAGAGCGAGCCGTGCGCAAGATTGACGTTGCGCATCAGGCCGAAGATCAACGTGAATCCGCTCGCGACAAGGAAATACAGTCCGCCCAGCGTGATGCCGTTGAAAACCGCACTCAGGAACACCTTCTTGCGGCCGATCGCCTCCTCGAGCCCCGGCGGCCACACGGCGAAGATCAGCCACGCCAGCAGCGCCAAGGCGAGGAGAATGATGAGGGACCAGATCGGGTGACGCTCGATGAAGCGGCTCATCACCCCTCCCTCAGGATACGAGGGACGGATCCGTCGTCACAGCGGAAAGGCGCATTCAGCCGAAGATCGCCGGGTCTGCCGGCCATCGCTCGTCCTCCCTCGTCGGATCCTTCTGCGGATCACGTTGCCCAGAGTGTAGCGGCAGACGAGAGTGCGCACTTGATCGACAGTCTCTTTTCGCGCGACGCGCAGCAGCAGGTCAGGCGCGCAGCACTTTTGCAGCGCGGCGATAGTCGGTCGGCGCCATGCCGACATTGCCGGCGAAGAAGCGCGTGAAGCCGCTCTGCGAGGTGAATCCGAGATCGAAGCCGATATCGGCGATCGGCGCTTCCGTTGCCACGACGGCATCGAGCGCTCGCTCCATCAGCAGCGTATTCAGATAGAGATTGGGCGTCACACCGGTCTGGCTGCGGAACAGCCGATAGAAATGAGGCCGTGACAGTCCCGATTCGCGGGCGATGTGATCGAGCTCGATCTCGGCGCACGGACTGTCCGACATCAGCTTGATGCACTTGCGAACACGAAAATCCGTCACTTCCGCGCATGGCCGTTCGGGCATCTGCTCCGAGACGCGCCAGCTTTCCTCGTAGCAACTGTCGATGAGCTGCCTCAGCTCGCCATCGAGACAGCCGAGCGATGGCGCGCCACATACCAACGCTGCGGTGCGGCGAATACAGCGATCGAGCGCGGCAGTCCGCCGGAAGCAGGTACGGCCAAACCGCAGGCCCTGCTCGCGCGCAGCCGAGGGCGTGAACCACTCCGCATTGACGTAGAGCACAAAAAAGATGGCGCCGTTGTCGATGTCGTTCGGCAGGAAATTGTGCGGTTCCCACGGATTGACCGCGACGATCCAGTCCTCACCGATCTGATAGTGCTGGTCGCAGACGTCGATGTCGGCCGGCGTCCCACCAACGTGAAAGATCAGATGTCCCTCGCGATGGGCATGCAAATTGAATGGCCGATTGAGCTGATAAACCGTCGCACGGCCGAAGCGAGCATGAAAGACGGCGAGCGCCCTACTCATCACTTCCTCACCGAAATGGCTTTTATTATTCGTCAGCGTCGATCATTGCATGTCAGAAAGCAAGGGACGCGACGACGCGGCCCGAGCCCGCTCGAGCCGCGCCGCTCCCTGTCGAAAGGTCAGTACTTCTTACATTCAGGCACGGTGCGGCTCGGCAGGCCGATCTTGGCGAAGGTCGCGGCGTCGTATCCCAGCGTCTGGTTGACGTCGGGGATCACCTTCACGACCTTGCTGAACAGCGCGCCCTTGCCGTCGTCGACCACCTCGGTGACGAAGTTGGTGCCGATGGCCTGGCGGTTGGCGTCGAGCCTGATCTTGCCGTTGGGGGCATCGATCTCGATCTTCGCCAGCGCCGCCTTGAGCTTGGCCTGGTTGTTCGACAGATCGCCATTGACCTCGCGCAGCGCCAGGATCAACGCCATGGTCGAGCCATAATAGTTGGTCGCCAGCAGCGACGGACTCGGGAAGCGCTTCTCCGGCGGGAACGAGTCCTGATAGGCCTTCACGAACTTCTGCCAGCGCGGATCCTCCCAGGTATCGGCCTGACCCGATGCAGCAATCGTACCGATCAGGGCGTTTTTGGCATTTCCCTTGGACGACAGGATGGTCTGGTCGATCATGATCGAGCCGCCCATCAGGTGCGCCTTGCCGCCGGCCTGTTGATACTGGTTGAGGAAGTTGACGGCATCGGCGCCGCCGAGGCCGAGATAGATCGCATCGACATCATCGGGCAGCGCCGCGATCACCGACGCGAAATCCTTGGTGCCGAGCGGGACCCATTGCCGGCTGGTGATCTTGCCGCCCAGGCCGCAGAACTCCAGCGCCAGGCCGAACACCTGGGTGTAGATGAAGGAATAGTCCTCGCCGACGGTCGCGATCTTGCGGTAGCCCTTGGTCTCATAGGCGTATTTGCCGAGGCCGACCTGCCATTGGGCGCCATCCATGTTGAAGCGGAAGAAGTTCGGCGCGGGATCGACATAGGTGGTCTCCTGCGCACCCGACGCGGCGTTGACGAAGGTCAGCTCGGGGTGCGTCTTGGCGAAGTTCTTGACCGCGATGCCCTCGTCACCCGACAGCGGCGACAGCAGGATCTGCACCTTGTCCTGCTCGATCAGCTTGCGTACGGCACGGACGGCCGAGTCCGGCGTGGCGTCGGTCGACGCGACGACGAATTCCAGCTCCTTGTCGCCGACCTTCTTACCCAACACGTTCAGCGCGGTGACATGTCCGCGCATTCCGTCCTCGCCGAGCACGGTATAGGTGCCCTCCAGCGTCGCGGTGACGCCGACCTTGATCTTCTCCTGCGCGAACGCTGTGCTGGACAGCAAAAGCGCCGTGAACACGGCGATACCTACACTTCGCATGTGCATCGAACTCCTCCCTTGTCGCCCATTGCTGGGGCACACGAGCGTGTGCCGGCCACTGTTTTCTTGGCCATGTTGGCAGTGGACCTTCCCGTCGCCTCGCGTCATCTCTGACGAGCGACGGTGAGCCCCCATCGACCGCGGAGGCTAGCGGATGAGCCGAGCCCCCGCGCAACCCGCCCCGCCTCGACCTTGACGACGAGTCTCATTTTCCATGATGCGACGCGATAACGCCCGCGGTGCATTCCGTGTGCATCGCGGTCCCGTCAGTGCCTCGATGGGAGTCTCCGGTGGGCTCGCCGCTCAGGCAGAGCCCGAGCCGTTCAGCCGCCTCGGCCTGGCTCCCTCGGGAGCGTCCTGCCGTTCAATCGTCGCGTTCGTACCGCCACCCGGGAGCGCCGGACACGCCGCTTCCGAAACTCCAATCCGCACATGACGATATCGATGCTTTCATTCGGACGCCGCAAACGGCGCCCATGGAACGCGAGCCATTTCTCGACCTGCCGCACGACCACGCGGCCGAGGTCCAGCCGCCGCACCAACTCGTCGCGCGTATGCAGCGAGGCGATGTCGACGATGTAGTCGAGCCGTTCCGACATGGTCCGCCCGACGAGCCGCGCGTATTCACTCGACACCAGCAAGGTTACGGCCCGCTCAGGCAGATGCGGCTCACCCATTTCCATTCCTGCACTCCACCGCACCCGCCGGCCGACCCGAGATGTCGGCAATCCAGCAATTGCAGGCACGGCGCCCCCCGATGACAATTCGACCGCGACACGACAGGGACGCCCCGATCGTTGCGGCAATATCCTTCCGTCTCATTTCATGACGCCGCACGCAGCGCGCTCATCGCGGCCTTGCATTCGGCCGTCCATCACGAATACACGCGCTCCTGATCGTGAGACTGCGCCGCGTCCTGTTCTGTTGCCGACACCAGCGACTGTGTGATCTCCTGTGCCCGCATCGGCAGCACCGACAAGAGTGTGTCGCTGAGGCCGTGCGAGGTTTCGGCGCAGCCCTGCACGTAGACCTGCGGACGAAACGCCGGGCTCGTCTGCAGACGATAGTCGCGGTCGAGCGACGCCGATTCGATGTAGCGGCTGATCGGACCGAGACACGCCGGGATCGGAGATCGCTCGTAGCCGGTGGCGAGCACGACAGCATCGTACGCGGCCCGGCGGCGAACCTCTTCGTCCTTGTTGACGATCTCGAGCACCATCCCCTCAGGGGAGGCATAGGCTGCGACGATCTCGCTGCGCGGATGGAGAGCCAGTTTCCGAGCGCCGGCAACCCGCTGCTGGTACGTCATCCGGTAGAGCTGATCGAGCAGATCGGGGTCGACCACCGCATAATTGGTATTGCGGAAGCTGCGGACGATCGTCTCGCGCTGCCGATCGGACCGCGAATGAAAATAATCGGTGTAGTCCGGATTGAAGATCTCGTTCACGAACGGGCTGCTGTCCGCCGGCTTGAGCGCGTGCCCACGGAAGACCAGATCAATCTGGGCGTCCGGAAGCCGCTCGCTCAGATCGAGCGTGACCTCAGCCGCACTTTGCCCACCGCCGATGACTGCCACCCGCGGCGACCGGCCATCCGATCCTGCCGCAAGCGAGGAACTCAGATAGCCGCTGGTGTGCACGACCCGCGGATCCCTCGCGATCGGTTGAAATATGGAAGGGATGTGCGGCACACCGCCGACGGCCGCCACGAGGTGACGCGTCACGCGTGATCGCTCCTTTCCGTCAGCCATGCGCGTGAGCACACGAAGCGCGGTGACGGATTGACCGCTATGCACGGGCTCGACAGACTCGACCGTTTCTCCGTAGGCAACCGTGGTGCTGAACTGGCCTGCGACCCATCGGAGATAGTCGTTGAACTCGATCCGGCTCGGATAGAACGTCTTGCAGTTGGTGAAGTCGAGCAGCCGGCCGGATTTATGCAGGTAGTTGACGAAGGTGAACGGACTGGTCGGATCGCGCAGCGATACCAGGTCCTTGAGGAAGGAGATCTGCATGTTGCTGCCGGGCAGCAGCATTCCGCCATGCCATTTGAAGTCCTGCTGCTTTTCCAGGAACACGGACCGGCATTTCAGACGCTGCTGTCTGAAGCAATCGTCGAGCGCGATCGCCAGTGCGAGGTTCGATGGCCCGAAGCCGACGCCGACGATATCATAGTCAGGGGCAGGATGATACGACATGGTGATGCTCCGTCCGCGCTAGGCTTCTGTGGGTGCTTCCTTGGCCGCCGGCTGCCACAGCCGGTCGCCGAAGAAGCGCTCGCGCAGCAACATGACCAGGGTTGCCCGCTTGTGGGGGAATTCGAAGTTCTTGAGCCGGGCAAACCCCGCCAGATCCAGGTTGCGAAGCTGCTGGGAATGTGCCGCCGCCGGCTCGCCGACGACACGTTCGGTGCGACAGTCGTCGAGGAACATGTAGTGCATGAGTGAGGGAAGCCAGGCCGTGATGAAGCGGCGGCCCCGGAAACCGTCCTCGCCGACGATCACGTGCCAGCCGCGATCATAGTCCGCCGCGTCGTAGAACGGTGCGATACGATTTTCCTTCGCCCAGTAGAGCTCGAAATAGCCGAACGGCTGATCTCCGAAGCAGCCGATCAGCGGCACCATGTGCGGGTCCGACATGATCCGTGACAGATATTGCCGGTGCTTGTCGATGTCCCCCGCTTCGTTCCAGAACGAGTCCACCCGCGGATCGTTGAGCCAGCGGTGGACCAACGGGAGATCGTGAGCGATGTCGATGACGCGAAAGCTGACGACGTCGGACAGCCAGGGAATGAAACGGGCGTAGACGGTGCCGACCGGCTTGGGCGGCCGCCGCGGATGGCGCCTGCCGTCGGTCATCGCGTAGGACTGTGGAAACGCCGGGCGCGCGGCGTCCGTCAGCCAGTTTTCGCGAAACTGCATCACCATGTCCGGATACAGCGCCAGCCTGCCGTCGGTCACCACCGCGAGGCCATCGTTCGCAAGGGCCGATGCTGCTGCCGTGTTGTCGTCGAGTGCAAGGTCGAGCCTCTGCAGCGACGGCGTCCAGGCAAAGACCGCTTCGGCCATTGCCGCGGCTCCGCGCGACAGCCGGCGCCAATCATCGACCCCGTCGTGCACGATCAGACGCGTCAGTTCACCATCCGGCCGAAGCGCCAGCAGTGGCGCGCCGTCCGCGATCACCCGAAGCCCGTCATCGTCGCGAACGACCGACATTGTCGCGTCGGTTGCGACAGGGAATGTCCGGATACTGCCCGTAACGCTCGCGGTCGCGCTCATGCGAACTCCCTCCCTCTCATTGATCTGCACGGGCGTCATCTCTGTCCACTCCCGCTCAGGATGTAGATCGGCCGGCACGACGAAGACAACAAAGTCCGTAGCGCTGTTTTTAGATTAACTACAAAGATGCGGCTCACGGCTTCGATGCTCCAAGCGATGCAGCGGGTTCATGCAGAACAGTCGTAAGCGTGCGCTGCCTTTGTGCCGGCTCGCGGCGTTCCGCGGCGTCGCTGGCGTCAATCCGACCGTCGCGCAGACGCACGATCCGATCGGCGCAGTGGAAGTAGCGATCGTCGTGCGAGATCACAATGATCGTCTTGCCGAGACGTTTGAGGTCGGCGAGCAGCTCGGTGTAGAAGATTTGGCGGAACGCCGGATCCTGATCGGCCGCCCATTCGTCGAACACCAGCACCGGCCGTCCCTCGATCCAGGCATTGATCAAGGCGAGCCGCTTGCGCTGGCCCGTCGACAGGTCGGTGGTGGAGAACGCGCCGCCATGGATCGAGACCTTGTGAGCGAGCTCGAGTCGGTCGAGATAGCGATGTGCGAGGTCAGGCGGCTGGTTGCTCTGATGCGCCAGGGTGTCGAACAGGAAATAGTCCGAGAATATCGTGGTGAAGAGCTGCCGATAGTCATCGCGGGTCTCGCTGACGACGGGATTGCCGTCGCGCAGCAGCACGCCGCGGTCCGGCACATAGAGTCCAAGCAGCAGCTTGATCAGCGTCGTCTTGCCGCTGCCGTTCTCACCGACGATGAAGACGATCTCGCCGCGGCGAATGCGAAGGTCGATCGGTCCGATGACAAAAGGGCGTTCGGATGACGACGCAGGGAATGCGTAGGAGACGCCGCGCAGCTCGATGGATTCGATCTGCTCAGCGGTCCGATCCTGGGGATCATCGAGCAGTTCAGCCTCTGCGGCGGTGAAACGCTCCGACAACTCGGCGATCCGGCGCATCGCAACCTGGGCGCGGCCGAGCGACGGCAGCATGCCGATCAACTGGTCGATCGGTCCGCGCATGAACAGCAGCACCAGCACGAAGCCGCTGGACACCGAGGCCGGGCTGCCGGGCCACAGCAGTGGACGCAGCACCAGCGCGGTCCCGATCACCAGAAACAGCAGAACCGTCCCGAGCGCACGCGCCGTCACCAGCAGATTGATCGCCTTGATCTGCACGTCGCCGATCCGGTCGACCGTCCGTCCGATCAGATCGACATGGACATGGCGCCGGCGCTGGCGATGAAGGCGAAGCTCCTTGGCACCGTCGGAGATCGCGCGGTAGTGCTTCTGCAGATCGTCTTCGTATTGGCGCGCCAGATTGAAGCCCGTCATTCCGCGCTTGCGGGCGAGGTAATGGATGAACGACCCGAGCGCGATCAAAGCTGCCGTGACCAGGAACAACGGCCACGACAGCACCGCGAGGTAGATCAGGCAGCCGGCGACGATGACGCCGGACACCAGGAAGGCGGGAAAGAAGAAGGCGAAATCGCTGATGGCATCGACGTCCTTGGTCAGGACCGGGATGAGGCGGTGCGACCGATAGGCTTCGAGCTGGTCGATCGGCGCCATCAGGATCTTGGCGGCCAGCGACTTGCGCAACGAGGCCACGATCCGCTGCCCGACGATATTGGCGCTGATGTCAGAGCCAACCGACCCGATCACGATCAGGATGCAGAGACCCGCGAACGAGGCAATCAGGCCGCCGACGTCGCCTGCGCCTGCGTAAAGGCCGCGGTTCACCACGGCGAGCAGACCCGCAACGCTGGCGCCGCCGAGCAGGCCAAGCAGGATGGCTGCCGCCAGCAGCAGCCAATACGGCCGCAGCAGGCTTCCGACGTTGGCGATTGCCGGATTGGATGGCGTCATCATCGGCCGCCGGCTCCCATTCGTGTGGCGAAGACAGCAGCGAGCTTGTCGCCGATGTCGGCGCGGGCCTGGAGGGCGTCGGGCACGACGTTGCCCATGCGCAGGAACTCGTGGACCATGCCGGGATAGACCTTCAAGTCCACAGCGACGCCGGCCTCGCGCAAGCGTGCGGCATAGGCCTGCCCCTCGTCGACCAGCGGATCGAACTCGGGCAGCATGATCAGCGCGGGTGCGACGCGCGTGAGGTCGGAGGCCGCCAGCGGCGCAAATCGCCAGTCGTGGCGATCAGTGCCTTCGGGCAGATAGTGGTCGAAGAACCAGTCGACGGTCTCGCGCTCGAGCAGATAGCCCGAGCCGTAGTTCTCGTAGGAGTCCGAAATCTGCTGCGGGCTGAGCCCGGGATAAGCGAGGACCTGAAGGATCGGCTGCGGCAAGGCCCGGTCGTCGCGCGCGGCGATTGCCAGCGCCGCGGCCAGCGTTCCGCCCGCGCTGTCGCCGCCGATCGCGACTCGCCGCGGGTCGAAGCCAAGCGCCGGCCCCTCGCCCCCGATCCAGGTGAGCGCATCGACGCAATCCTCGAACGCCGTCGGAAACCGATGCTCCGGCGCCAGCCGATAGTCGATCGACAGCACCGCCGCGCCGCTGTCATCCGCGAGGCCGCGGCACAGCGGCTGGTGCGAGTCGAGGCTGCCGACGACGAAGCCGCCGCCATGCATGTAGAGCAGCACGGGCATCGGATCGGCGACATCCAACGGCCGCGCTGCATAGAGCCGCCCTGCAATCTCCATCCCGTCGCGCATCGGCAGCGCAAGCTGCCTCTCGAACGCCAGCGGCGGCGGATCGACATCCAGCAGCGGCGAGGAGGCGTCGAAATCGGCGCGCGCCTGCGCCGGCGTGAGTTGCGGAAACGGGATGCGCGCGCCGGTTTCGGTTCCGAGCTGGATCATCTCGAGCAACGCGGCGATATCAGGGTGAAGGCTCATGACCACCTCATTCAGCCGGTTCGGACTGCAGCGCCGGCGATGTCTGCGCCGCCTCGTCCGGCTCCAGCCACGCGCCGAGCGCCGTCAGGAAGGATTCGTTGCTCAGGATCCCGAAGTGATCGTCGCCGACCACGCCGAGGTCTGCCGCCTGCGGCAGCCGCGCCACGAGCCGATCTCGCTGTCGAAGCCGGCCCGAGGTCCACCAGCAGCCGGGCGCAACAGCGAGATCAGCCGGCCATTCGGCCGTTTGCGCCAGTTGCGCGAGATGGCGTCCGACTCTGAAGGCCGCGACGATGTCGTCGACGCCGAGAAGGCCGTCGCGCGGCTGCAGCGGCGCCATGCCGATCGCATTGGTGACGAGGCCCCGGATCACCTCGTCCGTCGCCGGCGCATCGGCGGAACGGATCACCGCCACCTGCGGCATGATCGCTGACAACTGCACGCCCGGCGCCGTGACCGAGAGCAGCGCGAGCAAGTCGTCAGTCCAATGTCGCGACGGCTGCTGGCCACCATGCGGAACGAAGCTGTCGATCAGCGCCAGACGCTCGACCCGCGCGCCGCGCCTTTGCAGTTCGGCGGCAACCAGGCCCGCGAGCAGCCCGCCGAGCGACCAGCCGATCAGATGATAGGGCCCCTCGCTCTGCGTCTGTACGATCTCATCGGCATAGTCCACGGCCATCGCCGCCAGCGAGCGATCGGTGAAGGACGGCTCGATCAGCGTCCGGCACTGCAGACCGATCAGTTGCCGTTCTCCCTCCAGACGACGCGCCAGCGGCGCATAGTCGAACACCGTGCCGAAGCCGCCGTGAAGGCAGAACACGGGCGCCACGCCATCGACCGGCGAACTCAGGGGCAGCAGCGCCGACGGCCGCGTGGATGATGCTGCGGGCGAGCCGAGCAAGGCGCGAATGGTCGGCTTCTGCAAGAGATCCCGCAGCTTGATCTCGCCGTCGAGGACCGGTTCGCGGCGAAGCCGCGCGATCACCTTGAGGCTGAGAATCGAGTTGCCGCCGAGCTCGAAGAAGTTGTCGGTGACGCCCACTTGCGCGACGCCGAGAACCTCCGCCCACAGCTTCGCCATCGCGACCTCTGGCGGACTTTCCGGGGCGATGAACGCGCGCCCGGCTGCGATACCAGGCGCGGGCAACGCCTTGCGATCGACCTTGCCGCTCGACAGCGTGGGCAGGCGCTCGAGCACGATGATGCGGGCCGGAACCATGTAGGCCGGCAATGTCCGGCGCAGCGTGGCCGTCAGCGCCGCCGACAGGCGCTCGGCCGGAGCAGCGGCGGCGTCGCCCGGCGCCCGTGGCGCCACATAGGCCACGAGCTGATTTCCTCCCGGCCCCGCCACCGCGAGCACGGCAGCCTGGGCGACGGCAGCGTCGCTCAGCAGAGCCGATTGAATCTCGCCAAGCTCGATCCGGAAGCCGCTGACCTTGACCTGATCGTCGCTGCGCCCGAGATACTCGATCGTGCCGCTCGCATCCCATCGGGCCAGGTCGCCGGTGCGATAGAGACGTGCGCCCTCCTCCGTCGAAAATGGATCCGGCACGAAGCGTTCCGCCGTCATGCCTGGCTCGGCGAGGTAGCCGCGCGCGAGCCCGAAGCCGCCGACATAGAGCTCGCCGGCTGCGCCTGCCGGAACGAGATTCAGCGCGCCATCGAGGATGTAGGCGGTGCGGCGGCCGACGGGAATGCCGATCGGCGCATAGGCCTTGTCGCATGCCGTGTTGCCATCGACCTTCCACACCAGCGGTGTCACGACGGTCTCGGTCGGACCATAGCCGTTGATCAGGATCCGCGGCTTCAGCGCCCGCCTCACCTTGTCGAAGCCGGCCTTCGGCATGGCCTCGCCACCGAACGAATACAACCGCACCGGCGGCGGATTGCCGGTCTGCTCCACCCATTCGGCGACCTGCTGCAGGTAGGCCGGCGGCAGGCCGATATGCGTCACGCGCTGCGCATGAAGCTCGGCGACCGTCTGCTCCGGCGTCCACAGCTCCGCATCGCGCATGACCAGCCGTGCGCCCTGCGACAGCACCGTAAGCCACCGTTCATGCGCGCCGTCGAAGGCCAGCGACAGGAAATGCAGCTCGGTTGCGTGCTCGTCGAGCTCGTAGAGCGCAGCGGTCGCCCGGCAATGCATCGCCAGCGGTCCATGCGCGACCGCGACGCCTTTCGGCCGCCCGGTCGAGCCGGACGTGTAGATCACATAAGCCAGATTCTCCGGATGCAGGCCCGGATCCGGCGCATGGTGCGGACCGCTGTCGAAATCGAACGAGGCCAGATCGACGGCCTGGACGCCTTCGGTGGCGGCGATCTCATGCGCGCCGGACAGCAGCATGCTCATCCCGGAATCGCGCATCAGATGGGCGATGCGGTCCGGCGGCAGCTCGGGATCGAGCGGCACATAGGCTCCGCCGGCCTTCAGCACGGCGAGCAGCGCGGCCATCGTCACTTCGTTGCGCTCGACGACGACGCCGACGCGCTGGTCTGGCTGGAGCCCGGCGCCGACGAGGCGGAGCGCGAGCCGATTGGCGCGACGATCGAGCTCGCCATAGGACACGTTCCTGCCGCCGATCGTGAGGGCGACACGTTCCGGGTCACGCTGGGCATGACCGCTGATCATCTCGTGCACGAGCGGACGCGTCGCGGAAGACGCCGCCCGGCCATTGCAGGCGTCAGCGCGCTGCACATCCAGAGCGGTAGCCGCATCGATTGCGCCGAGCGCGGCTTCCGGACTTCGCATGATAGCCGCGAGCAGATGTTCGAATTGCGCCCTCACCTGCTCCGCCTGATCCGGCGTGAAGTGGCTCGGCATATAGGTGAACTCGACCTGCAGCGTATCCTCGACCATGATGGACAGGTCCATCGGATAGTTGGTGACGTCGACATTGCGCAGCTCGCCGAATTGAAGCGAGCCGTCGCCCTGCAGCAGGCCCCGGTCGACGGGATAGTTCTCGAACACGATGATACTGTCGAACATGCTCTCGCCAGCACGGCCGGCCCAGCTCTGGATGTCGTAGAGCGGCGTCTGCTCGAAATTGCGCATCGCCGCGTTACGGTCCTGCATGGCACGCAGCCAGTCGCCGATCGTGGTGGCCGGCGACGGCGTCTCGATCACCGGCAGCGTATTGATGAACAGGCCGATCATCTGCTCGGCCCCGTCGAGACCAGCCGGACGGCCGGCGACGGTGACGCCGAAGGTGACGGTCTGCTGGCCGGTGTAGCGTTGCAGCAGCAGCGCCCAGACGCCCTGGATGAGCGTGTTCAGGGTGATGCGCTCGCGCCGCGCAAACGCCTTCAAGGCCGCGGTCGCATCTTCGTCGAGCCGCGTGTAGCAGCGCTGGTGCCCGTGCCCATCGTGGCGCCGTGCTCCGAAGGCATCGGCCAGTTGCGTCGGCTGGTCGAAGGCCGTGAGCTGTCCGCGCCAGAAGCGCTCGGCGGCCTGCGCGTCCTGGGCCAGCAGCCAGGCAACATAGTCGCGATAATGCGCTGAACGAGCCGTGAGCGCCCGCCCGGAATAGCGCTGCAGGATTTCGCCGATGAAGCGGGCCGAGCTCCAGCCATCCATCAGGATGTGATGGTAGGTCCAGATCAGGCGATGGCGCTCGTGGTCGAGCTGCAGCAGCCGGACACGCTGCAGCGGCGGCACCGCGAGATCGAACTCGACGTTACGCTCCGCGGCCAGGGCCGACGACAGCCGCGCTTCATCGACGACCTGCCCGCGCCAGTCCTCCATCACGAACGGCGCGTTCGCGGCACGATGGACGGCCTGCAGCGGTGCACCGGACAGCTCGCGCCAGAGAAAACCCGTGCGCGGCATCGGATGAGAGTCAGAGACCTCTTGCCACGCGCTGCGCAGCCGCTCGACGTCCAGCCCGCGGATCTCGACGCTGATCTGGTTGACGTAGACACCGCTGCCGGCATCGCGCAGGCTGTGGAACAGCATGCCCTGCTGCATCGGCGAGAGCGGGTAGACGTCCTCGATGCGGTCCCAGTCGACCCCGAGCCGGGCGAGCTCGTCGCTGGTCAGCCCGGACAATGCGCCGCGCGCGAGGGCAATCACGGGCTGATCTTTCCGTGCCGCTCGGCAGGCCGGCGCGAGCAGCTCGACCGTCTGCAGCCGGAACACGTCTCTCGGCTCCAGCACGAGACCAGCCCGGCGGGCGCGACCGACCATCTGCAGCGAGATGATCGAGTCGCCGCCGAGCTCGAAGAAATTGTCGGCGACGCCGACGTCCGGCTGGTGGAGCAGTTCGGCCCAGATCGCGGCGAGCGTGGCCTCGGCGGGACTACGTGGCGAGATGCGCTGTCCCTGTGCGGGCCGGGTGTCGGGCAATGGCAAGGCCTTGCGATCGATCTTGCCGTTCGGCGTCAGCGGCAGAAGCGGCAGCACCATGACGCGCGACGGCACCATGTAGTCCGGCAGCGCCGACGCGAGCGTCGCGCGCAGCTCAGCTCCGTCGAGCCCATCGTCGCCGCTGACATAGCCGACGAGCTGCCGCCCGCCGCCGAGCTCTTGCGCCACCACGACGCTGTCGCGGACGCCGGGCTGCGTGCGCAACCGCGCCTCGATCTCGCCGAGCTCGATGCGGTGGCCGCGAATCTTCACCTGATGGTCGGCACGGCCGACATAGTCGAGCAGTCCATCGGCGCGCCACCGCGCCAGATCGCCGGTCCGGTACAGCCGCGCACCGCGATCGCCGAATGGATCGGGAACGAAGCGCTCGGCGCTGAGCGCCGCCCGGCGCCAATAGCCGCGGGCCAGGCCTTCGCCGCCGATGAAGAGCTCGCCTGTCACGCCGACAGGGGCGCGGTTGAGATCGCCGTCGAGCACGTGCAGCGTGGTGCTGCCGATCGGCCCGCCGAGGACGGGTGCCGGATCGCGCACATCGAGCCGATGACGCGCCGACCACACTGTGGTTTCAGTCGGCCCGAACAGGTTCCAGACCTCGCCGCCGAGCGCGAGCAGCCGGAGCGCCAGATCGGGCGCCAGCGCCTCGCCGCCGCTCAGCAGGCGGCAGCCTTGAGGCAGCCATCCACGCGCGCCGTCGTCATGGTCGAGCAGCATGCGCCAGCTCGACGGCGTGGCCTGGATCATGGTCGCGCCATGACGGCCCACGATCGCTTTCAACGCCGCCGGATCATGGGCCGAGGCGCGGTCCGCCAGCACGATCTGCGCGCCACGAGTCAGCGGCAGCCAGAGTTCGAGCACCGCGATGTCGAACGACAGCGAGGTCAAACCGAGCACGCGGTCATCGCGCGCAATGCCCGGCTGCTCAGCCATGGTCGTCAGGAAATTCGTCACCGCGCCATGGCGCACCATCACGCCCTTGGGCAGTCCGGTCGAGCCGGAGGTGTAGATGACGTAAGCGAGGTTCTCAGGATGGATGGCGACGTCGAGATTCCCGACGTCGACAGCTTCTTCTCCAGCCGCCTCGTCCAGCAGCCAGGCCTCGGCATGGCCGTCCGCCAGCACCGGCGCGAGCCGGTCGTGGAGCGCCGCCTGCGTCAGCAGCAGCTTGGCGCCGCTGTCGGCCAGCATGTGCGCGAGACGCTCGGCCGGATAGTCGGGATCGAGCGGCAGATAGGCCCCGCCCGCCTTGAGCACCGCGAGCAGCGCCACCATCATCGTGACACCGCGCTCCAGCGCCAGCCCTACCACCACATCGGGACCGACGCCGCCCTCCCTGAGCCTTTGGCCCAGCCGGTTCGAGCGCGCGTTCAGCGCGGCGTAGCTGAGCGTCTCCTCATTGTGCACGAGCGCGATCGCATCGGGCGCGCGCCCCGCCTGCGCCTCGAATTGAGCGACGACACCGGGCGATATCACGGCGGCCGCTGTCGCGTTCACCCGTGCCAGCAGCGCGATATCCGCGGGATCATCGGCCGCAATGCAGCCGACCGCCTGCTCCGCATCGCGAGCGATGGCCGCGAGCAGTTGCACGAACGCCATCTGCAGCCGACGGATCTGGACGTCGTCGAAATGTTGCTGCTGGAAATTGAACACCAGCCGTAGCTCGCTTTCGAGACCGACACTCACGAACAGCGGGTAGTTGCTGGTTTCGAGGATCCTCGTCCGGCTGACGCTCAGACGGCCATCTCGGGTCTTCAAGGCCGCGTCCACCGGATAGTTCTCGAACACGAGGATGCTGTCGAACAGCGGACGCCCCGCCCGGCCCGCGATCCGCTGGATGTCGGCCAGCGGCATCCAGCCGTGGTCCCGCAGGCCGAGATTGCGATCCTGCAGGTCCCGCAACCACGCGCCGACGCGCTGCTCCGGATTCTCGGTGTCGACCACCGGCAAGGTGTTGATGAACAGGCCGACCATCTCTTCGGCGCCGGCGAGCCCGGCGGGCCGGTCCGATACCGTCACGCCGAAGCAGACCGTAGGCTGGCCGGTGAACCGACGGAGCAAGTGCGCCCATGCCGCCTGCACCACCGTGTTCAGCGTGACCCGTTCGCGGGTCGCGAAGCGTTGCAGCCGCTCGCTGAGATCGGCGTCCACCGCCATGGCGAGCGAGCCATGGCCGACGCGAGCGCCGGCCGCAGGCTGCGACAGCAGGCTCGGCTCGTCGAGTCCAGCCAACGCCGCTCGCCAGAACTCGACCGCCGCACCGTGGTCCTGCGCCTGCAGCCATCCGATGTAGTCACGGTAGCGCGGCGGCGGTCCCTGCAGCGCCCCCTGCCCCTCTTGCTGGATCACCTCGGCAATGAAGCGGGCCGAGCTCCAGCCGTCCATCAGAATGTGATGATGGGTCCAGATCAGCCAGTGCCGGTCATCGGCGATCCGGACCAGCCGCACGCGCTGCAGCGGCGGCCGCGAGAGATCGAAGCCGTCGGCGCGCTCGCGATCTGCAACTGCCATGAGCTCAGCCTCCAGCGCCGCCGGAGTAAGCCCCGCCGCACGTTCCCGCCAATCCTCCGCGACGAAGGCAACGTCGGCATTGCGATAAACGATTTGCTGCGGCGGTCCGGACAATTCACGCCACAGGAAACCGGTGCGAAGCACGGCATGACGGTCGCTGACGGCCTGCCAAGCAGCATGCAGCTTACCGGCGTCGAGGCCGCGGATCTCGGCAGCGACCTGGTTGACGTAGACCCCAGTGACGTCGTCGTGCAGCGCGTGAAACAACATGCCCTGCTGCATCGGCGACAGCGGATAGATGTCCTCGACCTCGCGCCAATCCAGCGCCAGCGCATCGAGCTCGGCCTGGCTCAGCTTCGACAGCGGCACATCGGACGGCGTCACGCCATGGACGCCGCTCGTGCAATGATCGACCAGTTCACGAAGCGCTTCCTCGAAACAACCGGCGACGCAGGTCACGGTCTCGCGTCGATAGCGCTTCCTGCTGAAGCCGAACGACAACTGCAGACGGCCGTCGAGCACCCTCGCATTGATCGCGATATGGTGGCGCAGCGGGCTCGATGCTGCACGCGAAGGTCCTGCGCTCTCGGGCGCGATCGAGAACAGCGCCGTCTCGCCCGTGCCGCCATCGACCTGACCGAGATAGTTGAACCCGATGCGCGGCTGCACGCCCGTCCTCAGCGCCGCACGCTGGGCATCAGACCCCAGGTAGCACAGCACGCCGTAGCCAAGTCCCCGGTTGGGGACGGACCGCAGCATCTCCTTGGTCGCCTTGATCAGCTCGGCGGGCGGCTGCGATCCAGCCGTCAATTGCACCGGAAAGGCGGTTGTGAACCAGCCGATGGTTCGCGACAGATCGAGCCCGTCGCCGAGATCCTCGCGGCCGTGGCCTTCGAGCTCGATCGCCATGATCTCACGGCCCGACCACTGCCACAACGCACGCGCCAGCGCCGACAGCAGCAGATCATTGACCTGGGTTCGGTACGCGCCGTGCGCCGCGCCCAGCAGGCGCGCGGTCAGCTCCGCGTCGATCGCGAGCAGCACGTCGTCAGCGTCGGCGCTCGTATCCCGATCCGCATGATCGACATCGCACGGCAGGTCATCCGTCTGCCGGAGACCGGACCAATGATCGAGCTCGGCAGCCAGCACATCCGAGCACGCGTGCGCGTGCAGTGCTGCGCCCCATTGGGCATAGGCGTGCGTCTTGGGCGGCAGCGTCGCCTCCTGCCCACGCATGAGCTGATCATAGGCCGCCGCGAGATCCTCCAGCAGCACACGCCACGACACGCCGTCGATCACGAGGTGATGGATCACGATCAGGAGGCGCTGCCCGCCGTCGGGCAGATCGATGCCGACCATCTGCACCAGACGCCCCTGCGCGAGCGAGAGGCTCGCCTGGACCTCCGCGGCCAGCGCGGTGACCGCCTCGCCGTCAGCCAGCTCGCACGCTCGAAACAGGCTGGGGGCGGCCGGCGCCGGCCCGTGCTCGGCGCGCCAGGTGCCGTCGATGCGTTGGAAGCGCAGCCTCAGCGCATCATGATGGGTGACGACCGCCGCCGCCGCGCGCCGCAGCACGTCCCAGTCGAGCCGCCGCTGCGGCCGCAGCAGCAAGGCCTGGTTCCAGTGGTCCGGCGCCTCCAGCTCCTGCTCGAAGAAGCGGAGCTGAATCGGCAGCAACGGCAGTGGCCCTGAGACGAGGCCGTGCTCCACCGTCGTCTCCAGCCGCGCGATCTGCCGCGCGTCGCGCGCCAGGGCTTCCAGTGTCTGATGCTTGAAGACGTCGCGCGGCTCGATCAAAAGTCCGGCTCGCCGCGCGCGACTGACCATCTGCAGCGAGATGATGGAATCGCCGCCGAGCTCGAAGAAATTGTCGGTCATGCCGACATCGGGCTGATGCAGCAGCTCGGCCCAGATGGCCGCCAGCGCAGCCTCGGCCGCCGTCCGCGGCGCAATCCGCTTGGCCGATGCGGGCGCCTCCGGCGCCGGCAGCGCATGGCGATCGACCTTGCCATTCACCATCAGCGGCAGACGATCGAGCACCACGATCCGCGCCGGCACCATGTAGTCCGGCAGGGCCGCGGACAAGACATCGCGCAGCACGACGCCGTCGAGCGTGTCGTCACCGCAGACATAGCCGATCAGTTGCCGGCCTGCTCCGAACTCCCTGGCGATGACGACGGCGGCAGTGACCGATGGCTGCTGCAACAGCCGCGCCTCGATCTCGCCGAGCTCGATGCGGAAGCCGCGAACCTTCACTTGATGATCAGTGCGGCCGACATAGTCGATGGCGCCATCGCTGCGCCAGCGCGCCAAGTCGCCGCTCCGGTACAGCCGCGCACCGGGAGGTCCGAACGGATCTGGAATGAAGCGCTCGGCCGTCAGCGCCGCGCGACCGAGATAGCCGCGCGCCAGCCCGTCGCCGCCGATATGGAGCCCGCCCGTCGTACCCTCGGCCACCGGATTGAGGTCGGCATCGAGAATGCGCAGGGTCGTGCCCGGGACCGGGACGCCGATCGGCACGCGCGGCCCGCTCGCCTCGCGGCAGCTCCAGAAGCTGGCATTGATGAGCGCTTCGGTCGGTCCATAGCGGTTGTCGAACCGGATCGCGGGGAATACCGTGTAGACTTGCTCCTTCAGTTGGACCGACAAGGCCTCGCCACCGGAGAACAGGCGCTTCAGGCTCACGCATCGGCGAGCTTCGGGCTCGGCCACGAATTGCGCGAGCATCTGGGGCACGAAATGCAGCGTGGTGACGCGATGCGTGGTGACTGCATCGATCAGCCGCTTCGGCTCGCGATGGGCACCCGGCGCTGCGATCGCAAGCCGTGCACCGACCGTCAGCGGCCACAGGATTTCCCACACAGCGACGTCGAAGCTGAACGGCGTCTTCTGCAGCAGCGTTTCGCCGGGATCGAGCCCGTACTCCCGCTGCATCCAGGCCAGCCGCGCCGCCAGCGCGCCCCGCGTGCAGGCCACGCCCTTCGGCATGCCGGTCGAGCCGGACGTGTAGATCACATAAGCGAGGCTCTCGGCGTGGATCGGACTGCGGAGATCCGAGCTGTCGGCATCGATCCCGTGCGAAGCGCGGCTGTCGTCGACGGCGATCAGCTCGGCGCCCGCCCCGGCCGTGATCTCCATCAGCCGATCGCGCAATTGCGGCTGCGTCAGCACCAGTCGCGCGCCGCTGTCGCCCAGCATCGCGGCGAGCCGCTGGCCGGGATAATCCGGATCGAGCGGCAGATAGCCGGCCCCTGCCTTCAGCACCGCCAGCACCGCCACGACCAGATCGGCACTGCGCTCGAATGCCAGGCCGACCGGAGCATCCAGAGCGACGCCGGATTGCCTGATCTGTCGTGCCAATCGGTTGGCCCGCGCGTTCAGTTCCGCGTATCTGATCCTCTCCTGATCGGAGATCAGGGCCACGGCCGCGGACGACCGTGCGACCTGCTGCTCGATCTGCGTCACCACGTCGACGAAGCGGTCTTTCACCGTCGGCGCGGCGGGTCCCGAGCTCCAGCCGAGCACCCGTTGCAAAGCGGCGGCGTCGAGGCCATGCAGCTCCGCGACCGGGCGGCTGCTGTCGTCGGCGATGCGCCCGAGCAGGCAGGCGAACGCCGCCTGCATCCGCTCGATCTGCGGCCGGTCGAACCGGCTGCGATCGTAACGGAAGCCGAGCCGGATGCCGGCGTCGGTGACGAACACCGCGACCGTCAGCGCATAGTTGGTGATCGAGATCTGCTCGGCGCGGCTGGCGCGCGGCCCCTCGCCGGCCTGATCGCGCAGCGCCGCGTCGACCGGATAGTTCTCGAACACGAAAATGGTGTCGAACAGCGGCCGGCCGGCGTGGCCGGCAAGACGCTGGATCTCGTGCAGCGGCATCCAGCCATGCTCGCGCAGGTCGACGTTGCGATCCTGCAGGCCGCGCAGCCAATCGCCCACCGGCGTCTGCGGTCTCGCGTCCTCGAGCACGGGCACGGTGTTGATGAACAGGCCGACCGTCTCTTCCACGCCCGCGACCTCGGGCGGACGGCCGGAGATCGTGGCGCCGAAGCAGACGACATCCTGCCCGGTCAAGCGTCGCAGCAGCTGGCCCCAGGCCCCCTGCAGCAATGTGTTCAAGGTCACCCGCTCGCGCCGTGCCACGAGCTGCAGCCGCTCGGTTTTCGCTGCATCGATGACGAGATCAATCGAGGCATGGCCGTGGGCAGGTATGGCCGGCCCGCCCAGCGCATCGGCCAGCAGGCTCGGCTCGCCGAGCGTTGAGAGCGAGCGCGACCAGAACGCGATCGATGCCTCGCGATCCTGTCGTTGCAGCCAGGCAATGTAATCGCGATAGCGGCCGCGCGGTGCACCCAGCGACGCGCCGCCGACATGCTGCATGATCTCCCCGATCAGCCTCGCCGCGCTCCAGCCGTCGAGCAGGATGTGATGATGGGTCCAGATCAGGCGGCAAACGCCGCCGCCGAGATCGATGAGACGGACCCGCTGCAGCGGCGGCCGTGACAGGTCGAAGCCGGCACGCCATTCGGCCGCCGCCACCTCGGCCAGCGCCGCGTCACGCGTGGCTCGATCCATCGAGTCCGCGCGGTCGCGCCAATCCTCCTCGACGAAGGGAACAGGAACCTGCCGATGGACGACCTGCTGCGGTGCGCCTGATAAGTCTCTCCACACGAACGCGGTCCGCAGCACCGCGTGTCGCGCCGTCACCGCCTGCCACGTCGCGCGCAGGCGCGCCGCATCCGCGCCTTCGATGTCGACGGCGATCTGGCTGACGTAGTTGCCGCTGTCGCCGTCGCGCAGCGCGTGGAACAGCATGCCCTGCTGCATCGGCGACAGCGGATAGATATCCTCGACATCGCGCCAATCGCGCGTCGCGCCGAGCAAATCGAGCTCCGGCTGGCCGAGGCGCGACAGTGGAACGTCGGACGGCGTGATGCCGTGTACACCGCTGGTGCAATGCGCGACCAGCTCGCGCAACGCCTTGGAGTAACACGCGGCCAGCCGCTCGATCGTCGTGCGGCGATAGCGGCGGCAACCGAAACTGAACGTCAGCTTCAGCCGGCCATCGAGCACCTGACCGTTGATGCTGAGCCAGCGGCCGAGCGGCGCGCTGGCGCTGCGTGACGGGCCCGTGCTTTCCGGCGCGAGCGCGAAGGCAAGGTCGGAGCCGGCGCCGAACTGGCCGAGATAGTTGAAGACGATTCGCGGCTCGGCTCCATCCGCCAGGGCGGCGCGCTGCTCGGGGCTGCCGCAATGGCGCAGCACGCCGTAGCCGAGCCCGCGCGCCGGGATGGCCCGCAATTCCTCCTTGATCGACTTGATGAGGGTGGCGTCGTCGCTCGCGCCGGCAGAGAGCCGAATCGGAAATGCTGTCGTGAACCAGCCGACCGTGCGCGACAGGTCGATGCCTTCGAACAGATCCTCGCGGCCATGGCCCTCGAGCTCGACCATGCATTCATCGCGCCCGCACCAGCGGCTGACCGCGCGGGCCAGCGCCGCCAGCAGCAGATCATTGACCTGCGTCCTGTAGGCGACGGGTGCCTGCTTGAGCAGTTGCCCGGTCATCTCGACATCGAAGGACACGACGACGTCTTCACCATCGGCGACGCGATCAGTCCCACCGTGATCGTCGTCGCACGGCAGGTCGTCGGCGGCGCTGCGCTGTCTCCAATAATCGAGCTGATCGGCCAGCTCCTCGCTCGCCGCGTAGTCTTCGAGCCTCCTGCCCCATGACGCCACGGACTGGCTCCTGGTCGGCAAGACAATCACGGCGCCCTGCGCCGCCTGTCGAGACGCCGAGGCGATGTCCTCGAGCAGGACGCGCCAGGACACGCCGTCGACGATGAGATGATGCACAACGATGAGAAGCCTCTGGCTGCCGTCCGCGACGTCCATGCCGACGAGGCGCAGCAACGGCCCCTGCAAGGACAGGCTCGCCTGCGCGGCCGCCGCAACCGAGGTGATCTCCGCCGCGTCCTGAACAGTGCGGATCCAGAGCAGATCGGCGCTCGCCGGCATCTTGCCGTATCTCGCGTGCCACGTGCCGTCGCTTTGCTCGAATTGCAGCCGCAGGGCATCGTGATGCGCCACCACGGCATCGACCGCCCGCGCCATCACGCGCCAGTCGAACCGCGCCGAGGGTACGAGCATCAAGGCCTGGTTCCAGTGATGCCGTTCGCCCGCGTCCTCGGCAAAGAAGCGGCGCTGGATCGGCAACAGCGGCACCGGATCGCCGTCGCGCGCGCCGGGCTCAGCGGAGACAATGACCGCCCGATCGCGGCGCGCGACCCGCGCCAGCTCCTGCAGCGTCTGATGCCGGAACAGATCGCGCGGCTCGATTGACAGGCCACGCTGCCGCGCCCGTCCGACCACCTGCAGTGAGATGATGGAATCGCCGCCGAGCTCGAAGAAATTGTCGGTGAGCCCGATCCGCGAATGGCCGAGCAGTTCGGCCCAGATCGCCGCCAGCTCCAATTCCACGGCCGATTGCGGCGCGACATAGTCTGTCTCGGCACACAATGACTCGGGCACCGGCAGAGCGTCGCGATCGACCTTGCCATGCGCCGTGAGCGGCATCTGCGACATCGGCACGATGCGGGCCGGAACCATGTAGTCCGGCAGCTCCTTCGTCAGCGCCGCGCGCAGCGTTGCCTCGTCGAAGCCATCCTCGCCGCAGACATAGCCGATCAGCTGCTGGCGTCCGCCGATCTCGCGTGCCACCACCACCGCCGACTGCACGCCCGTCTGCCGCGTCAGCCGCGCCTCGACCTCGCCCGGCTCGATGCGGAAGCCACGGATCTTGAGTTGATGATCGGACCGGCCGACATAGTCGATGACGCCGTCGGCACGCCAGCACGCCAGATCGCCCGTGCGATACAGCCGCGCGCCGGGTGCGCCGAACGGATCGGGGATGAAGCGCTCCGCCGTCAGCGCCGGCCGATTCCAATAGCCGGCCGCGAGCCCCTCGCCGCCGATATGAAGCTCGCCGATGACGCCGACCGGAACGATGTTCAGATCGCCGTCGAGAACATAGGCCGAGCGCCGGCCGACCGGATGGCCGATCGGCGCATAGGCGCAGTCGATCTCGGCATCGGCGTCGACCTTCCAGACCAGCGGCGTGACCACCGTCTCCGTCGGACCGTAGCCGTTGATCAGCTTGCGCGGCCGCAGCGCCTGCCTGACCTTGTCGAAGCCCGATTTGGGCATCGCCTCGCCGCCGAACGAATACAGCGACACGGGCGGCGGATCGCCGCGCCACGCCGCGAATTCGGCGAGCTGCTGCAGGTAGGCCGGCGGAAAGCCGGCATTGGTCACGCGCTCCGCGCGCATCACCTCGAGCGTCTTCTCCGCCGACCAGAGATCGGCGTCGCGCATCACCAAGGCCGCGCCGCAGCTCAGCGCGGTCCACAACCGCTCATGCGCGCCGTCGAAGGTGAAGGAAAGGAAGTGCAGTTCGCGCGACTGCTGGTCCATCTCGTAGAGACCGGCCGTGGCGTCGCAATGCATCGCGAACGGTCCATGCGCGACCGCGACGCCCTTCGGTACACCGGTGGAGCCGGACGTATAGATCACGTAGGCGAAGCTCGCGGGATGGACATCGACCGCGGGATCGATCTCCGTCGTCTCGGCCGGGATCACGCCGAGATCGACGACTGCGATGCCCGGCATCGGCGGCCATTGCGATCGTCCCGCCGCATCGACCAGCACGACGCGCGCGCCGGCATCGCGAACGGTTGCAGCAAGCCGCGCTGGTGGATGATCGGGATCGAGCGGCAGATAGGCGGCGCCGGCCTTGAGGACGGCAACGAAACCGGCGACGAGATCGGGCGAACGCTGCATCGAGAGCGCGACGAGCTCGCCGGGTCGAACGCCGAGCGCCAGCAGATGCTGCGCGATGGCATTGGCGCGGCGATCGAGCGCCTGATAGCTGATCGTCTCGGCTCCGAACACCAGGGCTGTCGCGCCCGGCGTGTCCTTGGCGTGCCGCGCGAACATCCGGTGCACCGACTGGAAGGCCGCGCGCGCGGGCGCGCAGGCATTCCACTGCCTGACGTCGTCGCGCTGCCGGTCCGACAACAGCTCCAGCGCCGCGATCCGGCGCGTGGGATCTGCGACCATTTCCTGCAGGATCGTCAGCCAATGGCCGGCGAGCCGCGTGATGGTCGACCGCTCGAACAACGCGGTGGCAAAGGAAAACAGCGCCGAGACGTCCCCCGACGGCAATTCCTCGCTGTCGAGCGCGAGGTCGAATTTCACCGTCTCAATCTCGGCCGCGATCGTCTCGATCTGCAATTCAGAGCTAGCCGGCGCATGCGCCGGCCCGCGCCGATGCTGATGGTTGTAGAGCACCTGGAACAGCGGCGTCTGGCTCAGGCTGCGCTGTGGCTGCAACACGTCGAGCAGCCGTTCGAACGGAAGGTCCTGGTGATCCCTGGCCTCGAGCGAAGCCGCGCGCAGCGTTTCGACGATGTCGGCGATCGTCCCCAGGCTGTCGATCCGCGTCCGCAGCACCTGGGTGTTGACCAACAGCCCGATCAGGCGCCGCGTTTCCGGCCGATCGCGATTGGCGAGGGGAACGCCGATGCTGATGTCGTCCTGGCCGCTGTAGCGATAGAGCACGAGCTTCAGTGCCGCGAGCAGCACGACGAACAGCGTCGTGTGATGTTGCCGCGCAAGCTCGCGCAGACGATCGGAAAGCTCGGCGCCGAGTGACAGGCGTATGGCACCGCCGGATTGGTCGGTCTGGGCCGAACGCGGCCGATCGAACGGCAGTTGCAGCATCGCCGTGTCGTGCAGCCGGCCGGTCCAGTAGCGGAGCTGCCGCTCCTCCTCCACCGCGCCGAGCCACAGCCGCTGCCAGGCGGAGAAATCGGCGTAGTCGATCTCGAGCGCCGGCAGCGAGGCGGTCTCGCCGCGGACGGCTGCGCGATAGAGCTGCCAGAACTCGTCGGTGAGGACCTGCATCGACCAGCCATCGGCGACGATGTGGTGCAGCGTCACCGAGAGAACATGGTCGTGCTCGTCGAGCCTCAGCAGCGCCGCGCGCAGCAGCGGTCCGGATTCGAGATCGAACGGCAGCGCCGCTTCCTCACGCAGCAGCCGGCGCGCCTGCTGCTCGCAATCATCGCCGGCAATCTCGATGCGGCGAAGCGCGACCGGCGCCGGCGGTCCCACGATCTGCTCCGGCTCGCCGCCGTCCTGCCGGAACGTGGTGCGGAGCGCGGCATGGCGCATGACCAGCTCGTCGAGCGCCCGTTGAAGCGCGGCGGCATCGAGACGGCCCCGCAGCCGGATCGCGACCGGCATGTTGTAGGCGGAGCCGTCCGGATCCATCCGCCACAGGAACCAGAGGCGGGCCTGCGCGAACGACAACAGCGCGCGCTGCAGCTGCTGCCGGGCGATCGGCAGAATCGAAAGATCGATGCCCTTGGCCGCCAACTGCGTCAGGAAGGCGCGCTGCTTTGGCGCGTCGAGACGCACCAACCGGCGCGCGATCTCGCTGAGCTGCTGGGCCTGAAGTCCGGACTGATCATTCATTGGCGAACTCGACTTCTTCAAGCAGATCGAACATGGCGGCGATGTCGTCGCTGCGCCTCGGCGGCGGGTCCGCGGCGAGCGCGGATGCCATGGTCTCGACCGTGGTCAGTTCGAACAGCCGCTTCAACGGCAGCTCCCGCGCGAGATCGCGCTTGATGCGGCCGACGAGCTGGACGGCCACCAGCGAGTCGCCGCCGAGCTCGAAGAAATCATCGGTGACGCCGACCGCCGGCCTGTGCAGCAGCTCGGCCCAGATCGTCGCGAGCGCAGCCTCGGTCGGATTGCGCGGATCGACGCGCCGCGCCCCCGGCGGCGTCGCATCCGGCCGCGGCAGCGCCTTGCGGTCGATCTTGCCGTTCGGGGTCAGCGGCAGCTTCGGCAGCACGATGACGCGCGAGGGCACCATGTAGTCCGGCAGCGCCGTTGCGAGCGCGGCGCGCAGCTCACTGCCATCGAGCGGGGCCTCGCCGCCGACATAACCGACCAACTGACGGCTGCCGCCGAGCTCGTGCGCGACGACGACGCTGTCGCGCACGCCCGGCTGCTCCCGCAGCCGCGCCTCGATCTCGCCGAGCTCGATCCGATGCCCGCGGATCTTCACCTGATGATCGGCGCGGCCGACATAGTCGAGCACGCCATCGGCCCGCCAGCGCGCGAGGTCCCCGGTCCGGTACAGCCGCGCGCCGTCGTCGCCGAACGGATCCGGAATGAAGCGCTCGGCACTCAGCGCCGCGCGTTTCCAATAGCCGCGCGCGAGCCCGTCACCACCGATGAAGAGCTCGCCGGTGACGCCGACCGGCGCGAGGTTGAGCTCGCCGTCGAGCACGTACAGTGCGGTGTTGCCGATCGGGCTGCCGAGCAGCGGCACCGGATTCGCGCCATCGAGGCGGTGGCGCGCCGACCACACCGTGGTCTCGGTCGGCCCATACAGATTCCAGACCTCGCTGCTCTCTGCGTTCAGCCGCCGCGCCAGATCCGAGGCCAGCGCCTCCCCGCCGCTCAGCAGGCGGCAGCCCTTCGGCAGCCATGGATCAGGATTGGCCGCGTCGTGATCGAGCAGCATGCGCCAGCTCGATGGCGTCGCCTGGATCATGGTCACGCCGTGCCGTGCGACCATCGCCTTGAGGGCCTCGGGATCATGGGCCGCGGCACGGTCGGCGAGCACGACCTGGGCGCCATTTGTGAGTGGCAACCACAGCTCCAGAACGGCGATGTCGAAGGACAACGACGTCAGCGCGAGCACGCGGTCGCCGGCCGCGATGCCCGGCTGTTCGGCCATCGTCGCCAGGAAGTTCGTCAGCGCGGCATGGCGCACCATCACGCCCTTCGGCAGCCCGGTCGAGCCGGAGGTGTAGATGACGTAGGCGAGGTTCTCGGGGTGCACGTCGACGGAAAGATTGTCGGTCTGGCCGAGGCCATCGCCGGCCGCGACCTCGAGCAGCCAAGCCTCGGCCTCGCTCCGCTCCAGCACCGGCGCGAACCGGTCGTGCAGCGTGGCCTGTGTCAGCAGCAGCTTGGCACCGCTGTCGTTCAGCATGTGCGCGAGACGCTCGGCGGGATAGTCCGGATCGAGCGGCAGATAGGCCGCGCCCGCCTTGAGCACCGCGAGCAGCGCCACCATCATCGCGACGCCGCGCTCCAGCGCGAGCCCGACCACCACATCGGGGCCGACGCCGCGATCCCGCAGCCGCCGCGCCAGCCGGTTCGCCCGCGCATTCAGCGCACCGTAGCTGATCGTCTCCGGTCCATGCACCAGCGCGACCGCATCGGGCGTTCGCGCCGCATGCGCCTCGAACTGTCGATACACGCAGGGCGCATTCGCAGCGTTGGTCGCCGTCGCATTCCAGGCCTGCAGCAGCCGCGCGCGATCATCGTCCGGAACGACGTCGATCCGGCGCACCGGCGTATGGGGCGCCTCTTCCAGTGCCAACGCGAGTTGATCGAGCGATTGCTGCATCATCGCGCCGACCCGCTCGGGCGCGACCGGCGCCGCGACCTGGACCGTCAGGTGAAGCCCATGGCCGTCATCGTCCACCGCCAGCATCAGCGGATAGTTGGTGCGCTCCTCGCCGCCGAGCCATTCGACGCCTTGCGGGAGCTCAGCATCCACCTGCGCATCCTGTCTCCGGCCGTGCCGATAGTTCAGGATCGCGGAAAACAGCGGCGTCGGCGGCGCGACACCGCTGCAGCGCTGGGCCATCGCCAGCGAGGCATGCTCATGCGCCATCAGCTCCGCCAGCCGCGCATGCGCCGCGCGAACGCTGTCCTCCACCGACGTGCCGTCGAGATCGAGCCGCACCGGCAGCGTGTTGATGAACAGGCCCAGGCTGCGGCCGGTATCGTGACCGGCCTGCATGCGGCCGAGCAGCACGGTGCCGAACACGACCTGCTCGCGCCCGCTGCTGCGCGCCAGCACCTGCCCCCAGGCGACATGACAGAGGCTGGCGAGGCTCGCGCCAAGGCGCCGCGCCTGTGCACGCAGCCGCGCGTCGAGCGCGGCCGGCAGGGGCAGCCTTGCCTCGCGCACGCCGTCGCCGTCGCTGCGCACCTCCATCAATCCGAACGGTGCCGTGGGCGCATCGATGTCGGCGAGCATGCCGCGGAATAAACGCTGCTGCGCATCCTGCCCGGCGGGCTTGCGCGTTTCGGCGACAAGATTGCGGAATGGAATCGGCGGAGGCAGATCAGCGCGGCGCCCCGACAGAATCAGCTGCACCTCCTCATGCAACGCCTGCAGCGTGGTATGGTCGCCGACCATGTGATGCAGCAGGACCAGCAGCAGCAGGCGATCATTTTCCTCGTCACGGGCGACGATCAGACGCAGCAACGGCGCCTGAATCAGATCGAGCCGACAGGATCTCGGATCGAAGCGGCGGGCCAGCTCGACCTGAGCCGGCGCGTGACCTTCGAGCGCGACTTCGGTGACGCTCAGCGGTGCGTGGCGCCAGACCACCTGCGCCGGAACCGACAACCCATCCCAGAGGAACGACGTCCGCAGCACGTCGTGCCGGTCGATCACGTCCTGAACCGCGGCGAGATAACGATCCAGCAGATCGCGGCCCGCGAATGCCATCTGTGCGACCAGCACGTAAGGATCGCCCTCGGTCGCCAGCAGATGATGGAACAGGATGCCTTCCTGCAACGGCGACAGCGCGTAGATGTCCTGGACGTTGGCGACGCCGCCCGGCACCTGGGCGACCACGCGGTCGATCTCGGGCTGGCTCAGCGCGATCAGCGGCAGCATGTCCGGCGTGATGGCCGCGCTCTCCGGCGTGATCAGGTTGGCGGGGATCGCAATCTCCTCGCCGGGCCGCAGGCTGGCCGCGAGATCGCGCAGCACCGGCCTGGCGAACACCATGTGCGCATCGACCGTCAGTGCATGGCGCTTCAGCCGGTCCAGCATGCGGACGACGAGCAGCGAATGGCCGCCGAGCTCGAAGAAATGATCGTTGCGGCCGACGCGCTCGATGCCCAGCAGCTCGCGCCAGATGGCCGCGAGGGCCTGTTCGATTTCGCCCCGAGGTGGATCATAGGCGCCGCGGCCGAACGCTTCGTCGTCCGGCGCCGGCAGCGCCTGCCGATCGACCTTGCCGTTGGGTGTCAGCGGAAACGCATCGAGGCGGACGATCGCCGAGGGAACCATGTAATCCGGCAGGCACGCCTGCAATTGCCCGCGCAGCTGGGCGGCCCATGCGGCGGCGTCATCGGTGTCGTCTGCCGGCACCACATAGGCGACGAGCCTGAGATCGCCCTGCGCATCGCGCCGCGCCAGCACCGCCGAGTCCCGCACGCCGGCTTGCGCATTCAGCCGATGCTCGATCTCACCGAGCTCGATACGGAAGCCGCGGATCTTCACCTGATGGTCGTTGCGGCCAAGAAATTCGATATTGCCGTCGGCCAGATGGCGGCCGAGGTCACCGGTTCGATACATCCGCGCGTCGGCCGACAGCCCGAAGGGATCGGCAGCAAAGCGCTGCGCCGACAGATCCGGACGGTTGAGATAGCCGCGCGCAACCCCTGCCCCGCCGATCCAGATCTCACCCACGGCACCGCGCGGCACCGGCATGCCCTGGGCGTCGAGCAGATAGATGCGCGCATTGGCGATCGGGCGCCCGATCGGGACGATACCGCCGGCAAAGCCGGCTGGACGACGCCACGCGGTGGCACAGACGGTCGCTTCCGTCGGGCCGTAGGCGTTGAAGACCGCAATCTCCGACGGCAAAACCTCGAACAGCTCCGACTTCGGCAACTCGCCGGCAAGAACCAGCACCTCGAGCCCGGAGAGCCGCGCGAGGTCCGAGCGGCCCTGCAGCATCGCGGGCGGCAGGGTGGCGTGGGTGATGCGATGGTCGGCGAGATAGTTCAACAGCTCGGCTGCGTCGCGATGCTCGCGGCTTCCGAGCAGATGCAGCTCGGCGCCGGCGCAGAGCGCCATGACGATGTCCCACACGCTTGCGTCGAAACTGAAGGAGGCGAACTGCGCGACCCGGCTGTCCGGACCGGTGTCGAACAGCCCGATCTGGGCCTGCGCGAGATTGACCAGGCCATGGTGCTCGATCATCACCCCCTTCGGCCGCCCGGTGGAGCCCGAGGTGTAGATGACATAAGCGAGATTGCGCGGCGTCACGCCGCGGGCATCAACATCCGGCGCGCTGTCCGGCAGCCCGCTCCAGCCCGGTGCATCGCTTTCCACATCGACCACGGGGCATGCCACGTCGCCGAGCGCACCGGCGCTCTCGCGGTCACGGAGCAGCAGCATCGGCTGGGCATCGGCCACGATCTCGCGCAGCCGTTGCGGCGGATAGGTCGGATCCAGCGGCAGATAGGCGGCGCCGGCTTTGAGGACCGCGAGCACGCTGACGATCGTATCGACGCCGCGCTGCTGGCAGATCGCGATCAGCCGGTCCGGACCGGCGCCCAGCGCGACGAGGTGATGCGCGAGGCGATTGGTGCGCAGCTCGAGCTCCCGATAGGTCAGTCTGACCTCGTCATGGACCAGCGCCACCGCTGACGGCCGGCGGCGTGCCTGCTCGGCAATGAGATCCTGGATGCAGCAGTCGGCCGGCGTGAACGATCGGGTGCAATTCCAGCTGTCCAGCAGCAGCGCGCGTTCCTCGGCCGGTAGCAGCTCGATGCGGTCGACCGGCTGGCTGGTGTCAGCGACCATGGCGCGCAGCGTAGCCAGCAGATAGCCGCGATAGCGCCGCACGGTCTCGGCGTCGAACAGCGCCGTCGCGTAGTTGATCTTGCCGGAGATGCGGCCACGGCTCTCACTGAGATCGAGCTCGAGATCGAACTTGACCTTGTGCTGCTCGGTCGCAAGGCGCTCGACCGCCAGGCCGGGCAGCGCCAATGAGCCGATATCATGGCTCTGCCATGCGAACACCACCTGGAACACGGGCGTGTATTCCGGATGCCGCGGCGGCTGGAGCGCCTCGACAAGATGCTCGAATGGCAGGTCCTGATGATCCTGCGCCGCAAGAACGGCCGTCTTCACTCGCTCGATCAGTTCGGCCACAGCGGGACCGCGCGAGAGGTCGAGCCGCAACGCCAGCATATTGACGAAGAAGCCGGCCAGGCCTTCGAGCTCCGAACGCATCCGATTGGCCGTCGGCGTGCCGATGACGAGATCCTGCTGGCCGGCCAGCCGCGACAGCACGATCGCCCAGGCCGCCAGCACGATGACGAACGGGGTGGCGCCGAGCGCGACGCTCAATTGCCTGATATCGGCCGAAAGACCGTCGTCGATCTCGACAGGCACCGCTGCGCCAGCGTCGGATCGCGGCGTGGGACGCGGACGGTCCGTCGGCAATGCCAGCACGGATGGCGCGCCCTGCAGCACGGCGGTCCAATGATCGAGCTGCCGCTGCAACCGATCTGCCGTGAGCGCATGGCGCTGCCATGCTGCATAGTCCGGATACTGAATCGCCAGCGGCGGTAACGGATCGTCGCCGCCTGCGGCGAAGGCGCCATACAGCGCCGAGAGCTCGCGAACGATGACGCCCATCGACCATCCGTCGGAGATGATGTGGTGCTGGCTGAGCAGAAAGACGTGATCATCATCGCCGAGACTGATCAGGTGGCCGCGGATCAACGGACCCCGAGCGAGATCGAACGGCGCGCGCGTCCACGCATTCAGCAGGTCGGCCAGCCGCGTCTCGCGGTCCGGCCGGCTGCGAAGATCGTGCATCTCCAGCGGCAGGCCGGTATCCGGCGGCAACAGCATGGCTCGCGGCTCGCCCTGCTCGGCAACGAAGACCGTCCGCAGCGCCTCGTGGCGGGAGAACAGCCGATCGAGGCTGCGGCGCCATGCGCCGATGTCGAGCCGGCCCCGCAGCCGCAGCGCGACGTCGATGTGATAGTTCGTGCCTCCGCCCTCGAGCTGTGCCAGCAGCCAGAGCTGCTGCTGCGCGAAGGAGAGCGGTAGCCGACCCCCGCGATCGATGCTCGGGATGGTGTTGACGTCGCGTCTGCCGGCGTTGCGGCCGCGCTGCCGTGCGCGCGAAGCCAGCTGGCGCAATGCGTCCGGATCGAGGTCGCGCAGTCGAGGCTGTCCTGATTGTCCGCTCATGATAGCTCCGCCGTCATCAGGTCCTCGAGCTCACCTTCGGCGAACTCCTGCTCGATCAGCCTGATCGAGAGGACGCGCGCGAGCTCCGCCAATTCGGGATGAGCGAACAGCTCGGACAATGGCATCGACGTGCCGAACTCCTGCGCGACGCGGCTGAGCAGCCGTACCGCCAGCAGAGAGTGGCCGCCGAGCTTGAAGAAGTGATCCGCCCGCCCGACACGGTCGAGACCGAGCAGCTCCGCCCAGATGCCGGCCAGCGTGCTCTCGATTTCGCCGACCGGAGCCTGATGGTCGTCCCGCGCCTCGCCTTGCGACATCGTCGGCAGCGTCTTGCGGTCGATCTTGCCGTTCGGCGTGAGCGGCAGCCGCGGCAGCACGATGACGCGCAACGGCACCATGTAGTCCGGCAGCGCGGCCGCGAGCGCCGCGCGCAGCTCGCCGCCATCGAGCGTGCTCTCGCTGCTGACATAGCCGACCAGGGTCCTGCCGCCGCCGAACTCCTGCGCGACCACGACGCTGTCGCGGACGCCGGGCAGCGCGCGCAGCCGCGCCTCGATCTCGCCGAGCTCGATGCGATGTCCGCGGATCTTCACCTGGTGATCGGCGCGGCCGACATAGTCGAGCGCGCGATCGGCACGCCAGCGCGCCAGATCGCCGGTCCGGTACAGCCGCGCACCGGGGCGGCCGAACGGATCCGGAATGAAGCGCTCCGCGCTGAGCCCGGCGCGCCTCCAATAACCGCGGGCCAATCCCTCGCCGCCGATGAACAGCTCGCCGGCCACCCCGGGCGGCAGCAGATTGAGATTGGCGTCCAGCACGTAAAGCGTGGTGTTGCCGATCGGACCGCCGAGCACCGGCGTTGGATCATCGGAGTCCAGCCGGTGACGCGCGGACCACACCGTGGTCTCGGTCGGCCCATACAGGTTCCAGACCTCGCCGCTCAGCGCGACGAGCCGCCGCGCCAGATCGGGAGCCAGCGCCTCGCCGCCGCTGAGCGCGCGACAGCCAAGCGGCAGCCTCGCGGCCCCGTCATGATCGAGCAGCATGCGCCAGCTCGAGGGCGTCGCCTGAATCAAGGTCACGCCGTGCCTGGCCACGATCGCCTTCAGCGCCGCCGGATCCTGCGCCGACGCGCGGTCGGCCAGCACGATGCGTGCGCCGCGCGTGAGCGGCAGCCACAGCTCCAGCACCGCGATGTCGAACGACAGCGAGGTCAGCGCCAGCACGCGATCGTCGGACGTGATTCCCGGCTGCTCGGCCATGGTCGCCAGGAAGTTCGTCAATGCGCCGTGGCGTACCATCACGCCCTTGGGTACGCCCGTCGAGCCCGAGGTATAGATGACGTAGGCAAGACTCTCAGGATGAATGGCAAGGTCGAGGTTGTCGGTCTCGCCGCCGTTGTCGGCATGATCGAGCAGCCAGGCTTCGGCTCCGTTGTCGGCCAGCGCGCGCGTGAACCGATCCTGTAGCGGGGTTTGCGTCAGCAGCAATTTTGCGCCGCTGTCGCGGAGCATGTGGGCGAGACGCTCGACGGGATAGTCCGGATCGAGCGGCAGGTAGGCGGCGCCGGCCTTCAGCACGGCGAGCAGCGCCACGATCATCTCGGCGTCGCGCTCCAGCGCCAGTCCAATTACCACGTCGGCGCCGATCCCGCGCGCGTACAGTCGCCGCGCCAGCCCGTTGGCGCGTGCGTTCAGCTCGCCGTAGCTGATCCGGCGGTCGCCGCTGACGATCGCAATCGCGTCCGGAATTGCCTTCGCCTGCATCTCGATCTGCGCCACGAGGCCGGGCACCACACCGCTGGAAGGCGGCCGGCATGAGGTCTCGCCGATCGCAGCTCCGCTCCAGCGCAGGACGCACGCCCGCGCCTCACCGTCGACCATTCGAAGGCTGCCGACCGGACAGGTGGCGTCCGCCGATATCTGCGTCAGCCAGTCCCGCAACGACGCGCTCACCTGGCGGACCGCATGGTCGTCCAATTGCGCGCGATCGTAGTTGAAGTCGAGGCGCAGGCCCTCCGGTCCGTCGAACACGATGACCGCGATCGGATAGTTGGTCGGCGTCACGTGGTCGACCCGCCCGATCTGCGGCCTGGCCCGGTCGCGCGCGGTGAGCGTCCGATCGATCGGATAGTTCTCGAACACCATCAGGCTGTCGAACAGTGGCTGCCCGGCCCTGTCGGCCAGGCGCTGGATCTCGTGCAGCGGCAGCCACTCATAGTCGCGCGCCGCGACGCTCTGCGCCTGCAGCGCGCGCAGCCAGTCGCCAGTCGCGGTGTGCGGATGCGCGCGGTCGATCAGCGGCAGCGTGTTGATGAAGAGGCCGACCATGTGCTCGGCGCCGGCCAGCTCGGCCGGACGGCCCGAGACCGTGACGCCAAAGCAGACCGCGCTTTGCCCGGTATACTGCCGCAGCAATTGCGCCCAGGTCCCCTGCAGCAGCGTGTTCATCGTGATGCGCTGCTGTGTCGCGAACCGCCGCAGGCGAGCCGCAAGATCGCCGTCCACGCGCAAAGTCAGCCGGCCATGGCCGCTCGCAGCGTCGATCGCGCGGCTGGCGCGCAAGGCATCGGCCAGCGGCATGGGCTGATCGAAGCCGCGCAAGGTCTCGCGCCAGAAATCAGCGGCTGCCGCCTGGTCGCGCGTCTGCAGCCAGGCGATGTAGTCACGATAGCTGCCTTGCGCCGCCGACGGCGCATGGCCGCCGATCTGCTGAAGGACGTCGGCAAGCAGCCGCGCCGAGCTCCAGCCGTCAAGCACGATGTGATGATGCGTCCAGATCAGCCGCAGCCTGTCATCACCGAGCCGGACCAGCCGCAGCCGCTGCAGCGGCGGCCGGGTGATGTCGAAGCCGAGCTTCCGCTCGTGCAGCGCCGCCTCCGCAAGCGCCGCATCGATCTCCGCCGTCGCGGCCCCTTCCGCGATACGGCCACGCCAATCCTCCTCGAGGACGGGCACGTCGAGCTGGCGGTAGACGATCTGCTGGGCAGCGCCGGACAATTGCTGCCAGGCGAACCCGGTCCGCAGCACCGCATGCCGCGCGCTCGCCGCCTGCCATGCCGCACGCACCCGCGCCGGCGTCACCCCGCGGAGCTCGATCGAGAGCTGGTTGACATAGACATCATCTGCGCCGTCGCGCAGCGCATGGAACAGCAAGCCCTGCTGCATCGGCGACAGCGGATAGATGTCCTCGACGGAGCGACTGTCGATCGTCGCGCAGAGCCTGTCCAACGCCGCCTGATCGAGCCCCGCGAGCGGAACGTCGGACGGGGTCAGACCGCCGGCAGCGCCGAGGCAGTGATCGACGAGACCATGCAGCGCCGCGCGATAGAGCTCCGCGAGCCGTTCGACGGTGGCGCGCCGATAGCGCCGGCTGCCATAGCGGAAGCCGAGACGCAGCTGTCCTTCGCGCACCTCGCCATTGATGGTGAGCCAGGCCCGCAACGGCGTGTCTGCGGCCCGCATCGGTCCCGGATTCTCCGGCGCGATCCGGTACGGCGCCGACGCGCCGAGCTGCCCATCGAAGCGGCCGAGATAGTTGAAGACGATCCGCGGGCTTGGCGTCTGCGATAGCGCCTCGCGCTGCTCCTTCGCGCCGAGATAGCGCAGGACGCCATAGCCGAGCCCACGGTCGGGCACGGCGCGCAAGCTCTCCTTGACGCGGGCGATGAGCGCACGGTCGGTCTCGCTGCCGCCGTCGAGACAGACCGGAAATGCGGTGGTGAACCAGCCCACCGTCCGCGTGAGATCGACGTCCGCAAAGACATCCTCGCGGCCGTGGCCCTCGAGCTCGATCGCGACGCCATCGATCCCGCTCCAATTCCAGAGCGCACGCGCCAGCGCCGCCAGCAGCAGGTCGTTGACCTGCGTGCGATAGGCCGCAGGCGCGGCATCGAGCAGCCGTTCGGTCAGCTCCGCCTCGACGTTGAGCACGACCTCCTCGGCCTCGGCCTCGACATCGGCGCCGCCATGATCGTCGTCGCACGGCAGCGCGCGGCCGCGCGAGGACGCCAGCCAGAAGGCCATCTCGCCAGCCAGCCGATCGGACGCCGCATGCGCGCGCAGCCGCTGCGCCCACGACGACGGCGCGGAGCTCGTGGACGGCAGGGTGACGGCGGCCGCCCGCCCTGCCAGTTGCTCATAGGCCATCGTGATGTCTTCGAGCAGGATCCGCCATGACACGCCGTCGACGGCGAGGTGATGAACCGCGATCAGCAGCCGCTGGCTGCCGTCGGCCATGTCTAACCCGACCGCGCGCAGCAGCGATCCCGCTGCCAATGACAGGCTCGCCTGTGCCGCCGCGATCGCACCGATGTCGGCCGGCTCGGCCGCCGTGCGGATCCAAAGCAGCTCAGCCTCGGCAGGCAGATCGGCCGGCGCCGCCTGCCATTCGCCCGCGACCTGACGGTACGTCATGCGAAGCGCGTCGTGATGCCTCACCACGGCATCGAGCGCCCGCTGCAGCACGCTCCAGTCGATCCGGTCCCGCGGGATCAGCAGCACCGCCTGGTTGAAGTGATCGCGGTTGGGAATGTCGTCGGCAAAGAAGCGCAATTGGATCGGCAGCAGCTCCGCAGCGCAGGCGTTCATTGCGTTGCGTGCTGCTGCCGGCGGCGTCATGGCCGGTGCGGAGGTGGTCGCAACCACACCGGCCAGCGCCGCTATCGTCTGCTGCGCGAACATCTGCTTCGGCGTCAGCCTGACGCCGCGCTTGCGCAGCCGCGCGATGATCTGGAGGCTCAGAATGGAGTCGCCGCCGAGCTCGAAGAAATTGTCATTGCGGCCGATCCGCTCGCGGCCGAGCACGTCCTGCCAGACCTCCGCGATCGCCTGCTCCACCGCGCCGACAGGGGCGGCATAGGACAGCACGACGTCCTCGTCCGGCTGCGGCAGCGCCGCGCGGTCGAGCTTGCCGTTGGCGGTCAGCGGCAGCCGCTCGAGCACGACGAAGCGCGAGGGCACCATGTAGTCCGGCAGCATCGCCGAGAGCTGGTGCCGCAGCGCCTCCGGCTGCAACACGACGTTTGTCGCGGCAACACAATAGGCCACGAGCTCCTGGCGTTCCCGCTCCGCGTCGACGGCGCGGACCACGACGGCGGCATCGGCGACGCCATTCAACGAGCAGACGGCGCGGCCGATCTCGGCGGGCTCGACGCGGTAGCCGCGCAGCTTCACCTGATCGTCGCGCCGGCCCACGAACACGACCCGACCCGCCTGATCACAGCGCACCAAATCGCCGGTGCGGTAGAGGCGTTCGCCTGAGACTCCGAACGGATCGGGGACGAAGCGCTCGGCCGTCTGTCCAGGCGCGCCGCGATAGCCGCGCGCCTGCCCGGCGCCACCGATGTAGAGCTCACCAGCGACCCCGGCCGGCACGATATTCAACGCATCGTCGAGAACGTAGGCGCGCAGGTTCGCAAGCGGCAATCCGACCGGCACCACACCTTCGGCGTCGGCGTCCGTCCACTCATGGGTCATCACGCCGACCGTCGTCTCGGTCGGGCCGTAGTGATTGACGATCCGACAGTGCGGCCGCAGCCGACGGACCTCTGCGATCAGGCCGGGATCGCAGGCCTCGCCGCCGAGGATCAGCACGTCGCGTGGCAGGATGTCGGCCGAGCGCCGCGCCCGCAACAGGCCGCGCAGATGGCTCGGCACGATCTTGAGGACGCCGACCTCGGCGTCGCGCATCGCTTGCGCAAACGCATCCGCATCGAACGCGGCATCGGCCGGCAGCAGATTCAGGGTCACGCCGCTCGCGAGCGCGCCGAACAGCACGGTGTGGCCGAGATCGGCGGCGACGGTCGAGACCATCGCCATGCCGCCGCCGGCAGGCGGCTGCAGCCGGGACAGCATCGCCTGCACGTAGTTGGCGAGCGCGCCGTGCGAGACGGCAACTCCCTTGGGCGCGCCGGTCGAGCCTGAGGTGCAAATAATGTAGGCCGTCTGCGCCGGATGGGGCCGCGGGGCATCGAACGCGGACGCATCGCCGCGTTCAGTGCCGTCGAGTGTACGACAGGCCAGCGCCCTCGCCGCAGCCAGATGCTCGCCGGTTGCGATCAGGATGCCAATCTCGCCGTCCCGAAGGATGCGCGCAACGCGCGCCACCGGCCACGCCGGATCGAGCGGCACGACGGCGCCGCCCGCCTTGAGGACGCCGAGCAGCGCCGCGACGAAGGCCGGCGACCGCTCGATCCACAACGCCACCGGCGTCTCGCGCGTGACGCCGGCCGCGACGAGCGCGCCCGCGATGTGGTCCGACCAGCGCGCCAGCCCGGCTGCGCTGACAGTGTCCTGTCCCTGACGCAGCGCGACCCGGTCGTCGCGGCCCGCAAACGCAGTGCCGATCAGATCGAGGATATCCGTCGCGGGGAAGCTCTTCGCCTCCGCTGCGACGGTCTGCCTGACGTCCCGCGCGATCGCGAAGTCGCGCAGCGGCCGGTCGGGACCGGCCGCGATTTGCCGCAGAAAATCGACGAGCTGGCCGCCGATCCGCTCGACCGTGGCAGCATCGAACAGATCCGTCGCGAAATTCAGGCTCGCATTCATGCCCGTCGCGCCGTCGGCAATGTCGAGCGCGAGATCAAAATGCGAGCCGGCGAGATCGACGATCCGCGTCTCGGCGCGCAGGCCGTCGCCGAGCGCAAGTCCGGCCGGCGCGGCCATGTAGTTGAACTTGACCTGGAACAGCGGATTGTGGCCGCCGGAGCGGGCCGGCTTGAGCGCATCGACGAGACGGTCGAACGGCAGATCCTGATGCGCGAGCCCGGTGATGACCTCCTCTTTCGCCTGCGCCAGCAGTTCGGCGAAGCTCATGCCGTCGGCCACGTCGGCCCGCAACACCAGCGTATTGACGAAGCAGCCGATCAACGATGCCAGCTCGGCCTGCCGGCGTCCGGCGACGGGCACGCCGACGCGCAGGTCGGAGCGGCCGGAGTAGCGGAACAGCAGCAACTGATAGGCGGCGAGCAAAAGCATGAACATGCTGACGCGATGCTCCCTGGCGAGCGCGCGCAGCTTCAGCGCCAGATCGGGCGGGATCACGAGGTGGATGGTGTCGCCGCGATAGCTCGGCACCGCCGGTCGCGGCCGGTCGAACGGCAAGGCGAGCGGCGCATCCGCATCGCCGAGCCGCCCGCGCCAATAGGCGAGCTGCTGCGCGGCCTCGGGGCCAGCGAGCCACTCCCGCTGCCAGGCGGCGTAGTCGGCATATTGGATGGCGGATGGCGGCGGCAGCGCGACTGCTCCGCGCCGGAGCCCGTCATAAAGCGTAGCGATCTCAGCCAGCAGCACGTCGAGCGAGAGGCCATCGGCGACGATGTGATGCGCCGACAAAAGCAGTTCGTGGCGATCGTCCGCGAGCTGCATCAGCACCGCGCGCAGCAGCGGGCCATCGACGAGATGGAACGGCCGCGCCAGCTCCTCGCGTGTCCGCGCCGCGGCCCGCGACGCGCGCTCCGCTGCCGGCCTGCGCCGTAGATCCTCGACCGCGACGGGAATCTCGGTTGCCGCATGGATCACCTGCACGACACGACCGTCCGGCGCGGCAAAGCTGGTGCGCAGCGTCTCGTGTCGCGCAATGATCTCGGTCAGCGCCTGCACCAGCAGCGCCTGATCGAGCGCGCCGTCGAAGCGGAGCGTGCAGGCGATGGTGTAGGCCGTGCTGGCCGGGTCCATGCTCCAGAGGAACCACAGCCGCTCCTGCGCGGGCGACAGCAGTTCGCGCACGCCCGCCGGGGCCGGCTGCAGCGGCGCCAGCGCTCTTGCATCGGTGCCGGCCGCATCGACCAGCGCCGCAAGCGCTGCGAGCGTCGGCGCATCGAAGAAGCTGCGCAGCGCGAGCTCGATTCCGAACTGCTCGCGCACCATCGCCGTGACCTGGGCGGCTGCGACCGAATTGCCGCCGAGCATGAAGAAGTCGTCGCCGCAGCCGACGGCCGTGACCCGGAGCACATCCCGCCAGATCAGCGCAAGACGGCGTTCGGTTTCCGTTGCAAGCTCCGAGGACGGCGACCGGTCCGCCGCCTCACGCCGCCGCTCGAACACCCTAAAACTGTCGAGCGTGCCGTGCGCCCACCCGGCGCGGCAGGCGGAGCGCTGCAGCTTGCCGCTGGTGGTCAACGGCATGCCCTGCGGGTTCAGCAGCACGACCACCGCCGGATAATCTTGCGTCTGCCGCATGACCGCATCGCCGATCGCCTTGATCAGCACATCGGCCGGCGTCCGCCGCAGCACCGCCCTGCTGAACTCGGCCGCCACGCCGATGCCTTCGGCGCCATCGATCTCGACCGGGAAGGCCGCGACGCGCCCCTTCCGGACCGAGGCCACGTCGGACTCGACAGCCTGCTCCAGGTCGAATGGATAGATGTTCTGGCCGCGAACGATCAGCAGATCCTTGAGCCTCCCGGTGACGACGAGCTCGCCGTCACGGACGAATCCGAGGTCGCCGGTCCGCAACCAGCGCGCGCCGTCGCGAAGGACGAACGTCTGCTGCGTCGCCTCGGGATTGTTCCAATAGCCCTGCGCGACGCTCGGACCCGCGACCCAGATCTCTCCGACTTCGTTCGCCTCGGCCTGGGCGGACGCATCGGTTCTCATGATGCGGACGGCGTGACCGTCGGCCACGGTGCCGCAGACCATCAGGTCCGTCCCTGCGTCGGTATCGGCAACACGGCCGCCAGCGAGTGCTGCGGAATCGAGCATATGACAAGCCGCCAGGCTCGCGCTGTCGCCTGCGGTCACCAGCAAGGTCGCCTCGGCAAGGCCGTAGCAAGGCGTCAGAACGCGAGGATCGAGGCCCGCGGGCCGGAAGCGCGCGGCAAAGCGATCCAGCGTCGCGCGCCGCACGAACTCCGAGCCGGAGAACGCGAAGCGCCAGCGGCTAAGGTCCAGGTGCGCGATCGCCGCATCCGAGATCCGGTCCGCGCAGAGCGCGAATGCGAAGTCCGGCCCGCCGCTGCAGGTGCCGCCGTGGCGATCGATGGCCTCGAGCCATCGCCGCGGCTGCTCGAGGAAATTGCGCGGCGTCATCAGCACCGCGGTGAAACCCGTGAACAGCGGATTGAGCAATCCGCCCATCAATCCCATGTCGTGATAGAGCGGCAGCCAGCTGACGAACACGTCATCCCGGGTGCCGCCGAGCACCGCCTCGATCGCAATCTCATTGGCGACGAGGTTTCGGTGGGTGACGCAGACGCCCTTCGGCTGCGATGTCGAACCCGACGTATATTGGAGGAACGCGATCGCATCGCCGTTCAGCTCCGTCTCGCGCCAGGAGACGGCCGCGCCGACCGGCACCTCGTCGACGGCAACGACATCGGCCCGGATCTGGCCCACACAGGCCGTGACGGCGTCGCGAAGCCGCGCCTGGGTAAGAATGAGCCGCGGCGCGGCGTCGCGCAGGATGCCGTCGAGACGGCTCGCGTAGCGCTCCCTGCCGGTCTCCGGCGGATAGGCCGGCACGGCGATGACCCCGGCATAGAGGCAGGCGTAGAACGCGACTGCATAGTCCGGCCCGTTCGGCAGCAGGATCACGGCCCGCTCGCCGGCTCGCGCGCGCTCCTGCAGATGCGCGGCAAGAGCGCGGATGCGCAGGTCCAGCGCCGCGAATGACAGCTCGTCGACGACGTCGTCACCTTCGATGAAGCGCAACGCCGGATGGTCGGCGCGCGAGGCGGCATGCTCACGGAGTCGTTCGACGAGGGTCTGTGGCGGCATCTTGCGGAGGTCCGATAGCGGCTGGTGGTCGATTGCGCGGATTCAGTTCACGCGATGGGCCTGCGCCATCGCGACGATCACCCTGCGCGGCCCCTTGAACGGCTCGCGCGCGTGCGCCGTCAGCATGTTGTCGAGCATGACGACGTCGCCGGTCTGCCACGGGAAGACGATCTTGTGCCGGTCGAGCACGCGGCGGACCGTGGCCAGCGTCTCATCCTCGATCGGCGCACCATCGCCGTAGAACGCATTGCGCGGCAGCTCGAGCGGATCGCCGACGATGTCGAGAAGACTCTCCCGAACCTCGGGCGCGAGGCTGGAGACGTGGAACAGATGCGCCTGATTGAACCACACCATGTCCCCGGTCACGGGGTGCACCGCGGTCCCCTGGCAGACCTGCCGTGTCCGCAATTCGTCGCCATCCTTCCATTCGCAGGCGATGGCATGCGCGGCGCAATAGGCCTCGACTTCGGCCTTCGACTCCGTGCCGAACACCTGCCGCCAGTCGACGTCGAGACCGCTGCCATAGTTGCGGACATACATGACGCCGCGCTCGGCGAAACGGTTGCGGATCGCGGCAGGCATGTCGCGGTGAATGAGCCGGCCGTCGGCGACCGGCGTTTCGCCACCCTGCTGCGCCGCCTGCTCGCAATAGAACCAGATCTTCATCGGCCAGTCGCGCGTATAGGCCTGCTCGTTGTGCAGCGGGATGCTCTGGTGCGGCGGATATTCGGTCGATGTGTAGACGCCGGCGCTGACCTTCGATCGCGGCGTCGAGCCGAATTCGTAGGACAGCAGCGGATGGCCGAAGCTCGCGGCAAAGCTCCTGAACGCCTCGGCGCCATCGAGATGGAAGCCACGGAAGAGAATTCCGCCGCAGGCGTAGAGCTGACGCTCGATCATGTCGCGGACGTCGCTGACGGCCTCTATCAGCGGCTGCTGCTCGCGGCTGGCCCGCAGAAGGAACGGCAACGAATCTTGCTCTACTTTAGATTGTGTTGCGAACATGACCTCTCCCCGTCTCCCGTCGATTTCAGCATCGAAGTCTCATCACCAGCCGGCTCGCCGGCTGGGCCACGCTTTCGGCACGCCGCTCAAGGCCCCGCGCGAGCAACGGCGAGCTCCGGCCGGGCCGCGCGTGCCAGCAATGCGGCAAGGAGATTCAGCAGATCCGCCTGCCGGCTATGGATGAAGAAATGGTCGCCCGGCAACGTGTCGCGGCCGAACGCGCCGGAGGTCTCGGCCCGCCACGCCTCCAGCGCCTCGGCGCGCGTCTCGTCGAGATCGCCGCCGAACACGTGCAGCGGACAGGGCAACGGCTGGCGCCGCTGATAGACGTAGGTCCCGCACATCAGGAAGTCGGCCCGCAGGATCGGCAGCGCGCTGCGCATGATCTCCATGCTTTCGAACGCCTCCGGCGGTGTGCCGTTCAGCCTGAGAAGCTCGTCGCGCAACGCGTCGTCGCCGAGCGGCTCGCGCCAGCGGCTGCCGTCGCGCACGGCCGGCGCTTCCGTTCCGGACACGAGCAACATCTGCGGCCCCGGCGTACCGCGCGCGAGCAGCCGGTGCGCGAGCTCGAAGGCGAGCAAGCCGCCAAGACTGTGCCCGAACAGAGCGTAGGGCTGCGCCAACGGCGCCCCGATCAGTTCGGACGCGAGCTGATCGGCCAGCACGGCCGCATCCGTCTGCAGCGGCTCGTCCATCCGCGCCCCGCGTCCTGGAAGCTCCAGCGGCAGGACCTCGATCCAGGACGGAAGACCTCTCCTCCAGCGCGCGTAGACCATGGCGCTGCCGCCGGCATGGGGCAAACAGATCAGCCGCATGGCAGCCATCCTCCCTCGCTTCAGGATTCGGCAGAGGCCTGCGTGTTCTCCTGCATGAATTTCCGCAGCGAGAGCGGCCGCATGTCGGTCCACACCTGTTCGATATGGTCCAGACATTCCTTCTTGTTCCCGGTGACGCCTATGGCCGTCCACCCGTTCGGAATGTCCTTGAATGTCGGCCAGATCGAATATTGCTCTTCGTGATTCACGACGACGGTGAAGGTGACGTCGTCCCTGTCGAAGACCATCATGACCGGCTACTCCCTACTAACAAGCGACGTTGATGAACTACGAGTAATGCAGTTGATAATGACAGTCAAAAGGATACCGCCGATCGAAGTTTTTAATCTCTCCAAGGTGACACGCGGGTGACGACTCAACATCTGGATGCATCGGCTTCAAGTCGGTGATTCCGGCGGCTCTACAGCAATTGCCGTGTAGTTCGGTGTTGCATCACGCTCCATTCGCTTGCCCGCCTTGGCATGCGCGCCACGGACCGCACGCTCTCCGTCGAATGGACATGCAACTCTACGCGTCGCTCTAACTAACCAAGCCGCCGCACATCTGCCGTGCGGCGGCCTGGTCGCCCTCATGTACGTCGACGCTTCAGAAGTTGAACGTCGTGGAAACGAGGTAGGTGCGCGGCGCGCCCAGCGTGATCACGCCACTATAGGCGGACGCCCAATAGGTCTTGTCGAACACGTTCTCGACGCTGGCGCGCACGATGATCGGCTTGCCGTTCCACGGCGAGGTGAACTTGTAGCGCGCGCCCAGGTCCACCCGCGTCCAATCTGGCAACGAGAGCGTATTGGTTGCGTTGACATATTGCGCGGCCGTGTAGACGACCCGGCCCGTCAGGGTCAGGTCGCGTGCGAACGGCGTGTCCCATTCGGCGCCGAGGTTGACCGTCAGTTCGGGCACACCGATGGCGCGCTTGCCGTCCGTCGTGCCGCCTTGCGTCTTCTCCTGCACGCCGTGGGTGTAGGCCGCGCCTCCGAGCAGGCGCAGCTCCGGCGTGATCTCGCCGAACACGTTGAACTCAGCTCCGGTATTTCGCTGCAAGCCGTTGAGCACCTGGGCGGGCAATGCCACCCCTGCCGTTGCGACGCTGATGATGCTCGGGCGCGAGATGTCGAAGGCGCTGAGCGTCGTCGTGATGCGGCCGAAATCGACCTTGATTCCGGTCTCCACCTGCTTGGTCTGCCCGGGTGGAAACACCGTGCCGACATTGCTGAAATTGCCGGTGACGACGGCCGGGGTCTGCAAACCCTCGATATAGTTGGCGTAGAGCGCGACCTGCTGGACCGGCTTGACGACGAGCGCATAGGCCGGCGTCCAAACCGAGGTGTCCGCGAACGGCCTGCTCGACCCCGGCGCGACGAAATTCGTTATCTCGGTCCCCGCGGTCTGGCGGCGCGCACCGACGGTCAGCTGGATCCTCTTGTCGAGAATGGACATCGTGTCGGAGACGCCGACGCTCCAGAGATTCGCGCCGACGATCTGATTGGCTGCCAGCGTCGACGAGAATCCCGGCAGCGCGATGTTCGAGGGATCACGATAGAGATTCCAAGGCGTCGCCGCCGACAGCGTCCCCGTGACCACACGCTGGGTATAGGTGCGATCGGTGACGGAGTAGCCGACATTGATGGCGTGGTTGACGGGCCCGGTGTCGGCGGTCAGCCGAAGGCCGGCTTCGCCCGCCAACGTCTCATAGGTCTCGCTCCCCGTAAGCGGGGTTCCGGTGAGAACGCCGTTATTGCCGAGAACCGGCGACGTATAGCGATAGTTGATGTTGCTGTCGTGATAGCCGAACCCTGCGTAGGCCGTGATGTGATCGCTGAGATCGACCTCGCCCTTGACCGTCGAGAAGAAATCGGTCGGCGCATAATAGGCCCACGGCATCTGGAAGTTGGTGCCGGACGGCGGCGGCGACGCGATGCTGGTCGTGGTCGGGCCGACCGTGAAGAAGCGAAGCGGCGGATTCAGCTTGTCCGCCTGATAGCCGATATCGGCATCGACGCGGACGTTCTCGCCGTGATAGTCGACCGCGAGGTGAGCATTTCCGAACTCGTCGGTCTGGCGGTCCCACGGCGTATTGCCGTTGGAATACTTGCTGTTGAGACGGACGCCCCACTCCTTGTGCTCGCCGTAGCGGCGGCTGACATCGACCTCCTCGCCGAACTGCGATCGCGACGCGAAGGTCGCCGTGAGTTGCGTGATGTCGGTGTCGGGCGCGTGCTTGGTGATGAGATTGACGCTGCCACCGACCGCACCGCCGCTCGAGGCGCCGGTGCCGCCGACCGTCATGCCGTTGAGCAGAGCCGCCGGCCCCTTGAGCAGCTCGACCCGCTCGATGAAATTGGCGCCCGTCGAATAATACGGCGCAATGCCGGCGAGGCCGTTCAAGGCGTAGTCGCCGCTGTCATAGTAGAAGCCGCGGATGAACAGGCTGTCGGCGCCGCCGCCGGCCGCCTGGATCGTCCGCACCGAGGGATCGTTGATCAGCACGTCGCGAATCGTGCGGGCCTGCTGGTTCTGGATGAGCTGCGAGGTGAAGCTCGTCTGGTTGAAGGGCGTATTCATGATGCCGCGGTTGCCGAGGAGTCCGAGGCCGCCGCCGCTGGCGACCTGGCCGCCGGCATAGGGCGACGGCGGCGCGCCGACTGTTCCCGTCGACGGCGTCACGTAGGCCACCGGGGCGGTCGGCGGCAGGTTGCGCGGCGCGACGCGGCGCTGCTGAGCGGTTCGCGTCGCGGTCGCCTGCGGTCTCGAGGCGGTCTGCCGGACTTTCGGCTTCGGCGCGTCGACGGTCACGTCGGGGAGCTTGGTCTGCGCGAAGGCCGGTTGAACGCCTCCGACATTCAGCGTGAGCGCCAATGAGCTCACAAGTCCCAACGACATCGTCAATCCAACGTCTTTATCCAAAATGCGACAAACCATCCTGACACCCCGATCATTCCAAGTTCCAACTCGGCTCGTCGGTGGTCCTAACACACAGGTATTTGAGGATGGCGTCGCGCGACGTAGAACCCGTCTAACGAGCGACAGTCTCGCCGAATCGGTCAGCTCAACAGATTGCCGCTACTACGAGATTTTTTTCCCGCCGCTTCTTTGAAGCCTTCCAAAGAAGCGCATGTCGCGCGGAAGGCCGACGTGATCGTGTCGGCTGATACAACTCAGGACACCAATCGTCTCGAACTCATCGAAATCATTTCGATCAATCGTACGATGATAACTAATCACATTGCCACTTTTGAATCAATCTTTGCGTTCAAATGCGCCGCATCTCCGCCGCGCCGCGCGCAGATCGGAGAGAGCATCGTGACCGTTGTATCTGTTTGTTTCCGGGGCGGAGAGACGCCGCTCGCGGCGGCGCTCGCTGCGCGAGACCGATCACGCGCCGCCGACGCAGCGTGCGGCCATCGCGATGACGCGGCGCGCGAGAGAAGACGCGTAAGAGAAGAGATGCGTGGGATCGTTGGCCGGCCGAGCGCGTAGTCCCGCGGCCCGGATCGAGGTCAATGATGCGGGGCGTCTTCCTCCGACCGGCGGCGGACGTCAGCGCTCAGAGCGGCCCATCCTGCGTTCCGGCCTGAGCGCCCTGCGTTCCGGCCTTCGCGCCGCGGCTCCGTCTCGTGCCGTAGGCGAGCGACAACAGGATCGGAATCGACAGCCCGAGCCAGCACAGGCCATCCCACAGGCCGTCGCCGAACAGTCCGAAGGCGAGCCCGGCTGCGGCGACGAGGCCGATCAGCAGCGGCGCACGAAACACCTGCCAGGTCGAGAGTTGCGCGACGCGGGAGGACGGCGTCGCCGAGGCAGCGGAGGAGCTCATGTCGACACCACTGCCGGCGCGGCCGATGCCACGACACCTGACGCCTTCCTGCGGAAGCCCCAGCGCTTGGCGGCCCACAGATAGAGTCCACTGCACAGCACGATGATCGTGATCACGTCGAGAGCGGCCCAGATGATCTTCAGCGGCAAGCCGCCGTAGTCACCGAAGTGCAGCGGCCGCGATACCTGCAACGCGGTGAGGTACCAGGCGAGCTCGGGCACGACCATCTTGCTGCTGTCCTGGGCGTCGACCAGGACCGGCTTGAACATGCGCGCGGTGAACGGCGTGCGGCCCTTGGTCCAGATCATCAGGTGCTGCGGGCTGCCGAACCGCGTCGTCGTCGGCAGGGTGATGGACGTCACCAGCCGGTCCGGGAATGCGGTGCGGACGGCGCCGACGGCGGCCTCGATCGACTTTGCTTCCGCCAGCGGCTTGCCCTGATAGGGCGCGAGCAGCGCCGGCATGGTCTTTGCGCGCCAGAGGTCGAACAGCGGCACCGCCAGCGTGTTGATGGTGCCGGTCAGACCGACCGCGAGCGCCCAGCTCACCGTGACGATGCCGAGCAGATTGTGCAGGTCGAGCCATTTCAGCCGCGCCGAGCGATCCCGCACCGTGCCGAACTGCAGGCGCCGCATGAAGGGCCAGTAGACGACGACGCCCGAGACGATGGACGCCGCGAACACCAGTCCCATCAGTCCGAGAAAGAGCTCGCCCGGCAGGCCGGTGAACATGTCGCGGTGGATGCGCAGGATCACGTCCATGACGTCCTGATGCGGCGCCTCCTCGCCGAGCACGACGCCGGTGCGCGCATCAACGGTGAGCCGATGAAACTGCCCGGGCACCGGAATGGCGGTCGGCGACATCGCAACCACGATCAGCGGCTCCGCCTGCTTCAGGCTCACGAACAGCGCATGCTGCTGCGGCAACTGCTGCTTGGCCGCCGCGATCAGGCGGTCGAGCGGCAGCAGCGGCGTGTCGGCCGGCATCGCCGGCGCGGCGATCTCGTCCTCGAACAGATGATCGATTTCCTCATGGAAGATCAGCGGAAGCCCGGTCAGGCACAGCATCAGCAGGAAGATCATGCTGATCAGCGACGTCCACGTATGAACCTGAACCCACAGCCGCATGCGCTCGAACCCACCCTTCGTCATCGACGTTGCACGTGTTGAGCCGAACGTCCGGCAAGAGAAGGGCCGCAGCAAACTGAATCGATCTAAAGCCGTTGGAATTTCTTTAAAGTAGCGCGCCTGTCTGCCGCAACCAGCGGGGCTACAACGTGAATTTCGATCGTACCTCGCACCATCGATGCCCGGCGGGGGCGCGTCTCACCGCCGCGACGTCGCGCGCCGACGTCGCTGCTGCCGATGTCTCGGACACAGTTCGAATCGTTTCCGCGCATGGCCGCGCGGAATGCAACCGGCTCCGGCTGCATCCAACGATGCGCCAGAGCCGGGCCACGGATGAGTTCCCGCCTCAGAATGGGTAGTGCCGCTCGCCGGTCTGCACCGTGATCCAGCGCAGCTCGGTGAACTCGTCGATCGCGGCCTTGCCGCCGAAGCGGCCATAGCCGGAGGCCTTGACGCCGCCGAACGGCATCTGCGGCTCGTCATGCACCGTCGGCGCGTTGACGTGGCAGATGCCGGATTCGATCCGCTTGGCGACAGCGATCGCGCGAGCGATGTCGCGGCCGAACACCGCCGACGACAGGCCATATTCGGTGTCGTTGGCGACGCGCACGGCCTCGTCGACGCCGCTGACGCGCACGACGGTGACGACGGGACCAAAACTCTCCTCGCCATAGATGCGCATCGCCGGCGTGACGTGATCGACGATGGTCGCGGGCATGATCGTGCCGCTGCCGCGGCCGCCGGCCGCCAGCACCGCGCCCTTGGCCACCGCGTCCTCGATCAGGCCGCCGACACGGTCGCAGGCGGCGGCGCTGACCAGCGAGCCCAGCACCACGTCGCCCTTGCGCGGATCTCCGTAAGGCAGGCTGTTGGCCTTGGCGGCGAACTTCGCGACGAATGCATCCGCCACCTTGTCGTCGACCACGATGCGCTCGGTCGACATGCAGATCTGGCCCTGGTTCATGAAGGCGCCGAACGCGGCGGCATTCACCGCGGCGTCGAGATCGGCGTCGTCGAGAATGACCAGCGGCGCCTTGCCGCCGAGCTCGAGCAGCGCGCGCTTCAATTGCCTGGCACAGGCCATGGCGATGAGACGGCCGACGCGGGTCGAGCCGGTGAAGTTGACGCGGCGGATCGCGGGATGGGCGATCAGCGCCTCGACCACGGCCTGCGCATCCTCGGGCGCGTTGGTCACGACGTTGACGACGCCGTCGCCGAGACCACCTTCGGCCAGGCACGCGCCGATCAGCCGATGCACGCCCGGGCTCATCTCCGAGGCCTTCAGCACCACGGTGTTGCCGCAGGCGAGCGGCATCGCCACCGAGCGGACACCGAGGATGACCGGCGCATTCCACGGCGCGATGCCGAGCACGACGCCGACCGGCTGGCGATGCGCCAGCGCGATGTTGTCGGGCACGTCGGTCGGAATCACCTCGCCCGCGATCTGCGTCGTCATCGCCGCGGCCTCGCGCAGCATGCCCTCGGCGAGATGCACGTTGAAGCCGGCCCAGCCCGCGGTGGCGCCGGTCTCGGCCATCATCAGCGCGACGAACTCCGGTGCATTGCGCGCCAGCGCATCGGCTGCCGCATTGAGCCGCTTGCGGCGTTCGCCAGGGCCGAGCCGGGACCACGCCGGAAACGCCGCCGCGGCGGCATCGGCGGCGCGCAGCGCGTCGTCGATCGACGCCGCCGCGACGATGGTTGCGATCTCGCCGCTGATCGGATTGAGGCGCTGGAAGGTGCGCTGATTGGTGGCGGACTGATCCTTGCCGCCAATCAGGAGATTGATCGCGTTCATGGAAGACTCCCGGATTCGCTGGAGGTTGCTGGAGATTTCGGCGCGCGCGACTGGCCGAGATAGGCGCGCTGGATGTCGGGATTGTTCTTCATCTCGGACGCCGCGCCTTCGCCGGCATTGCGCCCCTGCTCGATCAGGTAGACGCGGTCGGCGATGTCCAGGCTGGCGCGCGCGTTCTGCTCGACCATCAGGATGCCGACGCCGTCGCCGCGGATCGTCTTGAGCGCCCGGAACACCTCGCGGCTCAAGAGCGGCGACAGTCCGAGCGACGGCTCGTCGAGCAGCAGCAGCTCGGGCCGCGACATCAGCGCGCGGCCGATCGCGACCATCTGCTGCTCGCCGCCGCTCATGGTCCTCACGGCCTGGCTCATGCGCTCGGTAAGGCGCGGAAACAGTTGCAGCACGTGCGCGAGCCGCGCGGCCTCGCCGTCGCGGGCGCGCGCCGGATAGGCGCCGAGCTGGAGGTTCTCGGCGACGGTGAGATCGCCGAAGACGCCGCGGCCTTCCGGCACCAGCGCGATGCCGCGCTCGACGATCAGATGCGGCGCGAGCGAGGCGATGTCCGTCCCGCCGAGCCGGATCACGGCCCCGGGCGACGGCCGGATCAGTCCCGCGATCGCCTTCAGCAGGGTCGACTTGCCGGCGCCATTGGCGCCGAGGATGGCGACGATCTCGCCGCGCGCGACCTCGAGCGCGACGTCGGTGAGCGCCTGGTGCTTGCCATAGGCATGCGACAGCCGCGCGATCTCAAGCATCGGGCTCTCCGAGATAGGCCGTGATCACGGTGGGATCGGCGAGCACCTCGCCCGGCGTGCCGCGCGCGATCACGACGCCCGCGCTCATGACCACGCAGCGGTCGCACAGCGCGCGGATCGCATCCATCACGTGCTCGACCATCACGATGGTGATGCCGCGGTCGCGCAGGGAGGCGATCAGCCCGATGCCGGTCTCGAGCTCGGTCGGATTGAGCCCGGCCAGCCATTCGTCGAGCAGCACAACACGCGGATGCAACGCCAGCGCGCGGGCGAGCTCCAGCCGCTTCTGGTCGATGTAAGTGAGATCGCCCGCCAGCATCTCCGCCACGCCGCCGAGGCCGACCAGGGCGAGCAGCTCATGGATCGATTCCGCGGCCGCACCGGTCTGGCGCGTGCGGAACACCGCCGCCGCCGCGACATTCTCGGCGACCGTCAGGTCCGGCATCACCCGCACCAACTGGAAGGTGCGGGCAAGCCCGAGCCGCGCGATCCGGTGGGCGGCCATGCCGTTGATGACGGTGCCGTCGAAGCGGATGGTGCCGTCCGACGGCACCAGCGCGCCGGAGAGCATGTTGAGCAGCGTCGTCTTGCCGGAGCCGTTGGGACCGATGACGCCGAGGATCTCGCCGGCGCGGACGTCGAGACTGACCTTGTCGACGGCGCGCAGGCCGCCGAAGGATTTGCCGACGGTCTCGGCGATGAGCAGCGTTCCGCCCTGCTCCGGCTTGGCGCCGGCGACCTTGGGCTCGCGCCGCCAGACCCGATCGACCACCCCGATCACGCCCTTCGGCAGCGCCATCACGATGCCGATGAAGATGAGGCCGAGCACGATGCTGAAATGGTTCGGCAGCGCGGCTGTCAGCACCTCGAACAGCAGCACCAGCGGGATGACGCCGAGCACCGGGCCGATCAGCGAGCCGGCGCCGCCGAGCAGCGCCATGATCACGACCTGGAATGAGATCATCGGATTGAACGCGATCGCCGGATCGATATAGGTCCAGCGCGGCGCCATGATCGCGCCGGTCACCGACATGAACATCGCGCTGAGGATGAAGACCCCGAGCTTCACCGCCGTCGCATCGATGCCGGAATGGCGCGCGGCGGTCTCGTCGGCGCCGATCGCGCGCAGCGCGAGGCCATAGCGCGAGCGCGTCAGCAGAAAGCCCGTGAGGAAGACCAGCGCCGTCAGCGCGCAGAGCTGCCAGTACAGCATCTCCTGGGTGATGTCGCTGAACAAATAGCGGCCGACCGATTTGTGGATGTTGACCTCGTACCAGATCACGAGCTGGCGGATCAGCTCGGCCAGGCCGAACGAGAAGATGATGAAGTAGATGCCGGACAGCCGCAGCGTCGACAGGCCGGTGATGGCCGCGACGACGGCGCCGACACCCGCAGCGGTCATCAGTTGCAGCGGCCAGCTCAGCGTCTCGCCCGTCGCCGCCGCCGTATAGGCGCCGATGCCGAAGAACGCAGCCGTCGCCAGCGAGACGTAGCGGGTCGGTCCGGAGAACATTGCCCAGGCGGTTGCCAGCACGGTGAAATAGAGAATGCTGATGCCGAGCGCGAGATAGTAGCCGTTGGCATAGAGCGGCAGCGTGACCGCCGCGGCAACGCCGACGAGCCCGATGCACCAGGCGAGAATCTTGCCGGGGCTGATCACGACGCCGCCTTTCCGAACAGTCCGGTCGGCCGGATCAGCAGCACGGCGAGGAACATCGCGAACGTCGCGGCCAAGGTCAGCCCGGGATCGACCAGCCGCGCCACCGCGGTCTCGACGACGCCGAGCAGCAGCCCTGCGGCCAACGCGCCCATGACATTGCCGACGCCCCCCATGATCACGACCACCAGCGCCTTCATCGTGAAGACGACGCCCATCGAGGCGTTGAAGGTGAGGAACATGCTGACGAGCACCCCGCCGGCGGCGACCAGTCCACCACCGAACGCAAACGCCAGTCCTGCGAGCCAAGCGACATCGATGCCGACGAGCCGCGCGGCATTGGCATCGACCGCGACGGCACGCACGGCCGTACCGATCCTCGTCCGCGTCAGCGCGAGATAGACGCCGGTGCCGATCAGCGCGGCGAAACCGAGCGCCACCAGCCGGTTCACCGCGAGCGTCGAGCCGAGCACCGTCACGGGAATGGAGAGATAGCTGTAGCTGTAATACTGCCCGCCAAAAGCGACCAGCATGATGCCCTGGATCACGAACAGCACGCCGAAGGTGACGAGGATGCTGTCAACCTCCTGGGCACCGGCGTCCTTGCCGCGGCGGATCAGGCGCTGCAGCAACAGCCTGTAGAGCAGCCAGTTCAGCAGTCCCGCGGCGGGCATCGCGAGCAGCAGCGCCAGCAGCGGACTCAGTTGCAGGCCGGAATAGAGCGACAGCGTGCCGAACGCGGCCGCGACCAGCGACTCGCCATAGGACAGGTTCATGATGCGCGCCACGCCATATTGCAGCGTCAGGCCGAGCGCGATCAGGGCATACATGCCCCCCAGCACCAGACCGGGCAGCAGGATGTCGAACAGCAGCATGGGATGGTGCCTCTTGCGCGAGGCCCGCGGACGCGCGCATTGACGCGCGTCCGCAAGCTCACGACCTCGTTCCGGCTATTTCCACTCGGGCTTCGGCACGACCGCGGCGCGTGCGCCGGGCAGCGAGGCCGGCGCCAGGGCGTAGAACTCGCCGTTCTGCCACTGGCCGACGCTCCAGACCTCCTGCAGCAGGCCGTCCTTCAGCTTCACCTTGCCGATGATGGTGTCGAAAGAGCCCTCGCGGATCTCCTTGGCGACCGCGGTACGGTCGACCTTGCCGACCTTCTCGATCGCCTGCTGCAGCACCTGCAGGCTGGCATAGGTGATCGGGCTCGCCCAGCGATCCGGCTCCTGCCCGGTCGCCGCCTTGTGGCGGGCGAGATAGTCCTTGAGCGCGGGCGCGTCGGCATTCCAGCCGCCGATGCCCATCACGCCGTCGCTGCCCGCGCCGAACTTGCCCTTGAACAGCGGGAACGCCGTGCCGACGCCGACATAGAAGACCTTCGGATTGTACTTGAGCAGTTGCGCCTGCTCGGTCAGCCCGATCGTATCCGGCGGATAGCTGAAGGCGACGAAGGCATCGGCTTTGCTCGCGATCGCATCCTTGAGCAGCGGCTGCAGATCCTGCGAGCCCATCGGATAGGTCTTGTCGTAGGCGACGGTCAGTCCGGCCTTCTTGAAGGCCTCGCGCCCGGCGGCGGCCAGCTCGACGCCGAACTGATCGGCGACGCTGACCATCGCGACGGTGCCGCCGATCTTGCCCTCGCTCTTCAGCTTGCCGAGCAGCTCGGCGAGCCCGTTGGAGATCTGCGCCGACGTGCCGAGCCAGAAGGTGGCATTGGCCCAGCGCTTGGCGAGCTCTGGCGCCTTGTCGGTCACCGACGTCACCGCGAGATGCGGATAGCCGAGCCGGTTCAAGGTCGGACCGACCGCAAGGTTGAGACCGGTGCCCCAGGGCGGCAGGATGAAGTCGACCTTGTCCTGGTTGGCGAGGCGCTCGATCGCCTTCACCGCCTCTTCCGACGAGCTGCGGTCGTCATATTCGACGATCTCGACCGGCAGCCGCTTGTCGCCGAGCTTGATGCCGCCGGCCGCGTTCACGTCCTTCACCCAGAGCTGATAGTTCGGCAGCGTGGTGATGCCGGCGCCGCCGGCATAGGGGCCGGTCTTCGAGATCGCATAGCCGATGCGGATCTTGTCCTGTGTCTGGGCCTGCGCGGCCGATACGGCAAAGCCGGCTGCGATCGCCGCCGCTCCCGCGATCCGTAGCACCTGACGACGGTTGGTCGAAGTCATGTCCTTGTCCTCCTCCCATGTTCACGCGCGCGGACCGCGCGGGTGAATCGGTGACGTTCCTCTGCCCCGGCGTCGTCCGCGGTTTTTTGTTTGCGGTCGTCGGGACTTGACGAGGGAAACACCGCAGGCTTGGGTGGCGCAATGGACAGTTCCGGCAAAAGAGTGCACTTTTCTGGGGCGACGACTGCGCGTAATGCCGCGCCTCGGACGCTGCCGCCGGTGGCTCGCGGCACCCCGGCAGCGCTCGGCGCCGAAGCCATTCCCACGCATTTCGAGGCACGGCGCTGGGCCCTGCGGTCGGATGCCGCGCGGCCGTTCGTCCACCTGCTCTGCCTCTCCGCCGGGGCTGCCTCGGCGCGCTTCGCCGATGACGAAATCCAGACCTGGTCCGGTCCGGCGCTGGTCTGGCTGCCGGCGGGAGAGGCCGAGCATCTCGACGTCGCGGCCGGCTCGGCCGGCCATCTCCTGCGGCTGCGCTCCGGGCTCTGGCACCGCCACCTGCCCTCCTCCGCCGAGCCCGCCTATCTCGACCTCGCAGGCACCGAGGCCGTCCTGGCCTTCTCGGTCACGGCCGAGTTCGCCGCGGTCATCGCGCGCTCGATGGCGGCGATCGCAGCCGAGATCGAAAATCCGTCACGGCGCGGCGCGGCCTCGATCACGTCATCGGAGCTGACCCTGTGCGTGCTGCGCTTCTGGCGGCTGTTTGCCGACGACAGCGCCGGCGAGGCGCAGGGCTCCAGCGCCGAGATCCTGAGCCGCTTTCGCCGGCTCGTCGAGGAACGCTTTCATCAGCAACTGCGGGTCGCCGACTACGCTGCGTTGCTCGGCGTGACGCCGGATCGCCTGCACGCGCTGTGCACCCGGGTGCTGCAGCGGTCACCGAGCGCGCTGATTCAGCAACGCGTCATTCAGGAGGCGGCGACCCGGCTCGAAACCACCACCGCGACGATCAAGCAGATCGCCTTCGCGCTCGGCTTCAAGGACAGCGCCTATTTCAACCGCTTCTTCGTCAGGCACACCGGCCAATCACCGGGCGCGTGGCGCAAGGGCGTTTCGTCGCAGCGGACCAAAGGCCAGTCGCGGGCCATCCTCAACTTCGCCGACTGGCCGTGACGGAGCGGCGCAGCCAGGCGCCTCGGTCGTCCTCCTTGTCGGTCCAGGACGACGCGTCAGCGTCGGACCAGAAAATCCCGAGGTTCGGACGGGCGGCGCAATCGTTGGATGCTCGATGCGCCGAGAAACTGATTTCCGCTGCGCGATCAAGCTGATTTGGCCTGTCCAGTCCCCGCGCCAAAAATATTCCTCTTTCGTTTTTCCGAAAATCATGGTTCTATTCCTACATCCCGTCTCGAGCTGAGGGGCGTATCGCGGTCGTCACGACATGCGAGGCGGGGAGCGGTGGGCGTGGTGGATTGCAGCGCGGGTTGCTCGCGCCGACGAACAGTTCGCCACGCACGGTCAAGTCGCGCGGTCCTGATATCCCGATGCTGATATCAACTCACGTCGAGGCCCTGGCTTCGCGTGGGGATGGTGGCCAGAAAGCCCGGCGCACCAGGGAGAACGCGAAGCAGCCGTTCAACCATCGCGCAGGGAGGGCCGGGTTTCCGGCTGACCTGTGGTACCTGCCGCCTGCATTTTTTTCGCAGGCGGGCCACGGGCCTCAGTCGAGGTCCGGCCTTCCCTGCGCCCTCACGCTTTCCGAGGGCCTCACGACGCATCACCCGGACGGGCCATCCGCCGCGGGATCGCGCGATCATGCGCGCCTTTCCGCAAGCGAGGCGGCCTGATGCTTCCACATTGATGTCAAATCGTCGCAGGCTTGAACGGTCCCGCCGGCATCGAGGACACCCGAGGGAGCCGTCCGACATCGTTCCCCCCTCCCCGGAGCGACCGCGAGCAATCCGGCACCGTTGCTACTCTGCCACGAATGCGCTATGAGTTGAACATGATCAGCCGGTCCTGGTCGCACTCGAAATGCCAGTACCGCAAACCGATGCTTCGCGCTCGGCGCGCGACGTCGGTCGATACGGGCGCCGCGATCGCGCCCTCATCGCAAGCTCCGCGCTTCGCGCTCATTCGCATTCCGTAGTCGTGTCCGGGAGCCCGAACGCAGATGGATTGTGAAACCTGTGGTCGGCCCAATCCACCGGGCTCGGACGTCTGCGGCGGGTGTGGCGGGGCGTTGCGACAGCCGTCATCCGATACGACGACGAGCTCGCGCCTGCTCGGCATGCATCGCGCCGAGCGGCGGCAGGTCACGGCGCTGATCTGCGATCTCGTCGGCTCCGTCTCGCTCACGGTCAGGCTCGATCCGGAAGATATGACCAGCGTCATCGACGCCTTCCTGACGACCTGCGAAAACGTCATCGGCCACCATGGCGGCGCCATCACGCAATATGCCGGCGACGGCGTGCTCGCCTATTTCGGCTATCCGCGCGCGGGGGAAGACGATGCAGCCACCGCGATCCGCGCCGCCATCGCGCTGCGCGACGCCGTCGGCCGGCTCGAGGCCCCGCATGGACAGAAGCTGCGTCTGCGCATCGGCATCGCCACCGGCCTCGTCGTGGTCAGCGACCTCATGCCCCGCGCCGACGGCCGCCCGGTCGACATCGTCGGCGAGACGCCGAATCTGGCGGCGCGGCTGCAATCGATCGCCGCCCCCGACAGCATCGTCGTGGCCCGGACCACCGAGCGCATCGCGCGCGGCATGTTCGACTTCCGCGATCTCGGCACGTTCGCGCTGAAGGGATTCGCCGCACCGGTCGAGGCGTTCGAGGTGCTGGAGGAAGCCGCCGTCGCGAGCCGTTTCCACGCCCGCATTCGCGGCGAAAGCTCCCCTCTGGTCGGGCGCGACCAGGAGCTGGCGCGTCTATTCGATTGCTGGGCGGCGGCGCGGTTCGGCAGCGGACAGGTGGTGCTGCTCCATGGCGAGCCGGGCATCGGCAAGTCGCGGCTGGTCGAGGAGCTGCGTCGGCGCGTGGCCGACGTCTCCCAGCTCCAGATGATCTGGCACTGCAGCCCCACCCGTTGTGACAGCGTGCTGTATCCGATCTCGGAGCAGCTCGCGCTCATCGCCGGCTTCGACCGCTCCGACGGCGCAGCGACGCGTCGCGACAAGCTCGATCGCTTCATGAACGCGCACGGCGTCGGCGACGCCACGGCGCGCGCCGTGCTCGCCGATATCCTGGGCGTCGCTCCCGAGCCGGACAGTCCGTTGCAGACGATGACCGTCGAGAAGCGCTCGGAGGTCACGCGGGAGACGCTGCTCCGGCTGATCGACATGATGGTGCCGACCGGGCCCGCGCTGCTGGTGCTGGAAGACGCGCATTGGAGCGACACGACCACGCTCGAGCTGCTCGATCGGGCGATCCGGCGCGCCGCACAACGCCGCTGGCTGATCGTGGTCACGGCCCGGCTCGAATATGAGCCGCCCTGGGCCGGGAGCCCGCAGGTCACGCGGCTCCCGCTCGGGCGATTGAGTCACGGCGACGCCGAGCGGATCTGCACCCATGTGGCCGCTTCGGCCGCGCTGCCGGCAGCGACGCTGCGCCAGATCGTCAGCCGTGGCGAAGGCATTCCGCTATTCCTGGAAGAGCTGGCGAAGTACGTCGTCGAAGCCTCCGCGGCGCCCGCACGGGACGGCCATGCGAGCGTGGCCATTCCTGCCTCGCTGCAGGACTCCCTGGTTGCGCGGCTCGACCGATTGGGGCCGGCGCGCCGGATTGCCAATCTCGGCGCCGCCATCGGTCGCCGCTTCAGCTACGATCTGTTGTCGGCCATCGTGGCGGAGCCCGAAGCCAGGCTCGGCGAGAGCCTGGATCAGCTCGTCAAGTCCGGCCTCGTGGAGAGCAGCGGCGCGCCGCCCGACGGCCTCTACACGTTCAAGCACGCGTTGATCCGCGACGCCGCCTACGAGTCCCTGCTCCGGCGCGAACGCCAGACATTGCATGGCAGGATCGCCGCGGTGCTGCGCGATCGCTTTCCCGAGACGCGGGACACCGAGCCGGAGTTGCTGGCCTACCATTTCACCGAGAGCGGCGCGATCGCCGAAGCCATCCCGCTATGGGCGGCCGCGGGCCGGCGCGCCGCCTCGCGCGCCGCGCATGTCGAAGCGGCGCGACATCTGCAAACGGCGCTCGACCTGCTGCGTCATCAATCCGCCGACGGCGAGCGCGCCGACTTGGAGCTCGAGCTCCTGATCGGGCTTGCCGTCAGCCTCGCCGCCTCGCGCGGCTACACCGTGCCCGAGGTCGGCAAGGCGCTGTCCGAGGCACGGGCGATCTGCGACGCACTCGGCAACACCGCCGGCCTGTTCGCCGTGCTGCGCGGCATCTGCAGTTTCCTGATCATCGCGGGCGATCTCGACGGTGCCGAGGAGATGGCGCATCTGTGCCTGGGAATCGGCGAGCAGACCGGCCTTCCCGAGCACCGCATCGAGAGCGGCGTTGCGTTGGGCTACATTCTCTTCGCCAGAGGCGACCTCCCCGCCGCGCGCCGGCTGCTGGCCGCCGCGGTGCAGCTCTATCAGGCGTCGGACGGCGCGCGGCTGCCGCAACTGTCCTCGCAGGATCCGCTGGTCGCCGCCCAGGCCTCGCTGCTGCAGGTGCTGCATGCGATGGGCGACGACGCTGGTGCGGCCGCGGTCGCCAGCGATCTCATCGCGCATGCGCGCCGGCTCGGACGTCCGTTCGACCTCGCCTGGGCGCTGTCGTGGCTCGCCTTCTATCAGCTCGCACGCGGCGACTACGAGGATGTCCTCCTCGCCACCGAGGAAGCCCTGACCATCTGCCGCGACCATGGCTATCCGCTCTATCAGCTGGTGGCAGGCAGCCTGCAGGCGCACGCCCGCGGCCATCTCGGCAGGAATCCAGACGAGGCGCTGGCGGCGGCGTGCGAGGCGCTGCCGGCGTTCCAGACGCTCGGCATGATGCATTTCTCCTGCTTCTATCTCGGCGAGGTCGCCGGCCTGCAACTGATCGTCGGCAACACGGCCGAGGCGATGCAGACGATCGATGCGGCGATCGACGCCGCGCGGCGCTATGGCGACGGCTATTTCCTGTCGCCGCTGCATCGGCGGCGCGCCGAGATCCTGGCCGCCGTTCCGGATCATGCGCCGGGCCAGGTGACGGCCGCGCTGCGCGAGGCCGTCACGGTGGCCGAGGCGCAGGGCGCGGCGGCGTTCCTGCGCCGGGCGGCGGCGCGGCTCGCCGCCGTCGATGATGACGCGCCGAGGCGACAATCGGCGTGACGACCTGTTCAGGCCATGGGGGTGGCCGTCGCGACGGTGAAGTCGATCTCGGCCCAGATGCGCGTGGTCGCGGTCAGGACGAGCTTGCCGTCGACGGGCGTGCCGAGCCCGAGGTCGCGAATGAACGGCAGGCTGTCGAGCGCGCTCATCTCGATCGTCCAGTTGCCCGATTGCAGTTGCCAGCTGCGCAGCGCCGTCAGGTCAAGCGCGCCGTTCAACAGCGTCTTGTAGCTCGCCGCGGTGAGACTGTCCGCCGACCGCGCCTGCTTGAGATAGAACACGGGAATCGGCAGACCCCAGACGCCGCCCAGGAACGACGCCATGCCGGGCCCGGTCGTCACCTGCTTCAGCCGCTCGTCGTCGGCTCCGGCACAGAGCCGCCGGAACGCATCCGCCGGCGAGGCCACCGCGGTCGCGGTCGGGGGCGATCCGTCCGTGCCTTCGATTCGGATGATGCGCTGCTGGCAGGCATGGGCATCCGGCCCGTAGCAGGCAATCGCCAGCCCCGAGACGTCGAACGGGTCGTTCGATGGCGCGCTGGCCGGCTGGACGATGGTCGCGTGATATTTGGGAAAGCCCCAGACCTCCTGCCCCGCAACCACCGACCAGGCATTGTCGACGAACAGATAGGCAGGCACGAAGCCGATCGATTTCGGCAGCAGGGCACCCCGCTCATAGCTGCCGACCAGGAGCCACAGCCCGATATCGGTCTCGGACATCGTCCCCTGCTCCGCGAATGGCGGCGTCGCGGCCTGGCTCTTGCGCACCTGGATGACGTTGACGAACGCCATGTCCAGCATCACGCGGAACTGGTCGCGGCCCGCGACGCGGTTGAAGGAGCGGTCGAGAAACCGCTGGCAGGCGCTGAGGTCGGCCGGCACGGCGAAGCCGTAGAAGGTCGAGTCGTTGCAGAGATAGGGCGCCGGCGGAAGCGTGATCCATCCGGCGTAGTTGACATAGGCGTTGGTGATGTACGGCTCAGGGCTGGTGGAGACGATCGGAATGTAGACGCCCGACAGCGCCGACGCTGCGGCAAGGCCGGACATCGCCGCGACCTCCACGCATCCGGCGTTGATCTCAGGCACACGGGTCCAGTCGCCGGCGAGGAAGAGATTGTCGTAGCCGGACTTGCCGGGCTCCATCCGGTGCCGCAGCGTGCCCGGCAGGCTCAGCACATAGCGTTCGCTCGGATTGATGTTGGCGCGCCAGAACTGGAAATCGAGCCGCGCCGATCCGCTGATGTCGCTCGGCGCGTGCAGCAGATCCCAGCGGAACGTGCTGCCGCTGCCGATGTTCGTCCAGAGCGTATCGAGCCAGGATGTCATCCAGTCCTTCGATGCGCTCTTCACATAATCCGCCGCCAGCTCCTCATTGTCCGGCGCGCTCTTGTCGCTCATGACGGCGCAATAATAGGCGATCGAGCGCGGCCCCGGCGCCGGCCAGTCCTCGGCCGGCAGCAATTGCGACATGTCGGAATAGGTGTCCAGCGGCGGCTTGCAGGTGGTGACGATCGGCCCCATCGTCTCCAGCGACGGTCCAGGCGCCACATAGGGGCCGCCGAGATCCCCGACCGGGCAGTCGAGCCAGAGCTGCAGCGCCATGGTGCGCACGGTTGGGAGATTGCCGACCATGTCGGCCCAGGCCGGCTTCTGCTGCACCAAGGGCCGGCAGATCTCATCGAGTGCGCCGACCGCGATGCCCAGCACCACCTGGTCGAAATCCTGACCGAGTTGCAGGCTGAGCCGCGCCGCCGGAGGCGGCTGCGGCGGGTTGGGAGGACCATAGGCGTTCTCGAAATTATAGCCCTTCAGCGCGTAGTACTCGCCGTTCTCGATCTCCTTCCATTTGGGCTCGGACGGCCAGCACCAGTAGTTCTTCACCAGGACCAGCGGATCATATTTGCCATCGACGAACTCGACCTGCTTGTCGATGTTGATGATCGCGATGTTGCTACCGTCCTCGGTCGGCTCGAGGCTCGTGACCTTGTGGAAGAACTTGAAGTTCACGCCGCGCCGCGCCAGCAGCTGGTAGATCGGGGTGCAGATCGTATCCCCCATGCCGACGACGGACTTATAGAAGAACGCCCCCTTGTAGGTGAAGAACAGCCGCAGAAGTCCCTGAACGGCCGAGCAGGCCGACACCTGCTGCTCCGACGGCTCGCGGGAGCCGCTGCGAAAGGCGAAGATGTACTCATAGAGAGCGGTCACGATGGCGTTGTTGGCAGCCTCTTCATCCTGCTGCGCCAGAAAGCTGCGGAATTCGAACCTGTCGAGAACCTCCAGCCCATCCGTCAGGCAGTCGTTCTCGATGATGCCGAGCAGCATGCAGATGCCGAGATTGGCGAGGATCAACAGCCGGCGCAGGCCTTCCTCGAGGCCATCGACCTTCTGATACTCCTTGACGATGCCGCGGAACGCACGGAGAAGCGCCGCCATGTCGCCCTGGGCATCGCGGCGGATCGCTTCGACGTCACTGTGCAGATTCTCGCCGACGCGGTGAGCCAGAAGAAGCAGCGGATGGCCCTTGCCATTGGACGGGACGGCCGCCAGCCGGGCCCGTCGCTCGGCGGGCATGGCGGCGATCGCCTTCGCCAGCTCGGCATTCTGGTCGCCCGGCCAGTCCTCGAGATAGTAGTTCAGGTTGAAGATGATGCTGGCGATGGTCCGCAGCAGCAGGGTCGAAAGCGGTGGCACGATGTTGTCGGCGGGCGCCCACAGGCTATCCCGGCCGGGATAGACCGATTCGTCGACATCCGGCTGAAACCAGAATGGCCAGGGCAGCCATTGGCCGTCGGTATACTCGGCGTAGAAGATCTCGTTCTGCCGCTTGAAGGCATCATCGATCGTCCTGATCGGGTCGCTCGGCGGTGCATCCAGTGCCTTCAGCGCGGCACGCAGGATGGTGAAGGCGTTCTCGTAGAAGCCGGCCCAGATATGCAGCCCATGCTCCTCGATGCGCTGTCCCTGCTTGGCGTTGCGTCCGCTGGCGGTCTTGCCTCCGAGACGCCAGCCGAGCTGATACAAGGTGATCTCGTAGAGCTCGCCGCGCGGATCGATCTCGCTCAAGGCAAAGGCCGCACTCAACGCGCCGATGCCGCCGCCCAATATCGCCACGCGGGTCTTTCTTGCTGCCATGTCGATGATCCTGCCCTGACCTCGGACGTTCTCGCCCGGGCGAGCCGGAACGACGTCGTCCATCGGCGCACGAGTCCGCGGTCCGCGCGGCCCGTGCGGTTGAATGACATTCGGTACGATGGGTTTACAAAATCGGCGCCGCGCCCAGTTCAATCCGCGTGGCGATGCAATGAGGATGCATCGAATACCTATCACAATCTCCACGCGATCATCAAGCGGGCGCATCGTCGACGTCGCGTAAGGCGAAGACCAAGCCGCCGCGTCCTTCCCGCCCGCTACGTCGTTATCTCAACTTTTGCGGGAAGAACGGCGAATTGCCACCGCTTGAAGACAGCGCTCCGATCACCACGCTGCCATCGATCACGTCAGATCGGAATGCACATCGCCGGGCCCGTCGAGAAACAGCGGCAGCCGCACGACGATGCGGGCGCCGCGCGGCGCGTCAGTGATCTCGATGCTGCCACGATGCGCCTCCACCAGCGTCCGCACCACCGCCAGTCCGAGCCCGGCTCCTCCGGTGCCACGATTGCGCGACGTGTCCAGGCGCGTGAACGGCTCAAGCATGGCCTTGCGCTGGTCGCCGGGAATCCCGGGCCCTTCGTCATCGACCGTCAGCACGGCGTGCTCCGGCTGGCGTTGCAGCGAGACATGCGCAGCCTCGCCATATTTGAGCGCGTTGTCGATGATGTTGGCGACGATCCGGCGCAGCGCGACGCGGTCACCGAGCATCAGCAGCTCGCGTCCATCGCCCGCATGGTCGAGACGCACCCGCGCCCGGTGCGCACGGCGATCATCGACCTCGGCCCGCACCAGCTCGTCGAAGGCGATGAGCTCCTGCGGCAGCTCGCCGGCCCCCGCCCGGCTCGCGAGCAGCGCGTCGTCGAGCAGACGGATCATGTCGGAGATATCGACCACGGCGCGCTGCCGCTCGGCGTCGTCCGGGATCTGGTCGATACGCAGCCGCAGCCGCGTGGCGAAGGTGCGGACGTCGTGAGCAATGCCGCCGACCAGCGCCATGCGCGCCTGCATCAGATCGGCGAGCCGGTCCTGCAGCCGCCCGAACGCCGTGACCACGGCGCGCACCTCGGGCGCGTTGCGGCGGACGTCGGGCAGTGGCACCGCCGCTCCGCCGAGGTCAACCCGGTCGACGGCGGCGGCAAGGCGTGCCAGCGGCCGCGTCTCGCGCTGCATGATGAGAAGCGCGAACAGCGCGACCACCGTTCCGAACAGGCCCGCGCCGAGTCCGATCGGCAACCCCTGCTGGGTCAACACCAGCGACGAGCGCGAATCCACGACGAGAACGTCGCCGCCGTTCAGGCCGATGCGGAACTCCAGGGCATTCTGCGGCGCCCGCGAGAGCCGCGGAAACCACCGCCCCTCCGGCTCCGGCACGGAGGTGATGGCCAGCGGGCGCGCACCGAGCGCCTCGGCATAGGCCTCGCGCAATCCGGACCGGACCGGCGCGGGCTCCGTCCGCGGAAGCCGGACCGCCGCGTCGGCCCCGACCAGCCGGACCTCGAAGCGGTCGGAGGACACGGCATCGACGACCCGGCCCCGCTCCGTCCGGGGCGTTCGCTCGATCAGCTCGGCGAGCGCGGCCAGCCGCATCGGCAGCGGCGTCGCGCCTTCGAGCTCCGCGGTACGGGCGCGGTAGAACCGCGCCAGGGTGACGATCCAGATCGCCAACAGGCCGATGATGACGATGAGGCCGATACGCATCGCAAGCGTCAGCCGCATCATCACGCCACCGGCCTCACCGTCGCCGTGAACAGGTATCCGCCGTTGCGGACGGTGGTGATCAGGTTCGTTCCCGGGCTTGCGGCCTCGAGCTTGCGCCGCAACCGCGAGATCAGCATGTCGACGGTGCGGTCGAAAGGCTCGGCGGAGCGGCCGCGCGTCCAATCCAGGATCTGGTCGCGGCTCAGCACCCGCCGCGGCCGCTGCACGAAGCAGGCGAGCAGGTCGAACTCCGCCGAGGTCAGCTGGATCGGCGCGCCCTGCGCATCCGGGATCTCGATGCTGCGGGCATCAACGTCGAGCACGAAGCGGTCGAAACCGAAACGCCGGCTCGCGTCTCGCGGCGGGCTCGCCTGGGTACGCCGCAACAGCGCGCGCACGCGGGCCAGAAGCTCGCGTGGCCCGAAAGGCTTGACCATATAGTCATCGGCGCCGAGCTCCAGCCCGACCACGCGGTCGATCTCGTCGCTCTTGGCCGACAGCATCAGGATGGGAATGTCGTCGCTCGCCCGCAGCCGGCGGCAGATCGAAAGCCCGTCCTCTCCCGGCAGCATCAGGTCGAGAATGATGAGATCGGGGCGCAGCCGCCGCAGCACGGCATCCATCGCCGCCGCCGTGGCGGCGACCTCGATCTCGAACCCTTCCCGGCGCATGAAATCACTCACGAGCCGGCTGATCTCCGGGTCGTCCTCCACCAACAAAAGCGTGGCCGCAGGCATGCTCATCGCCAGGACTGATGCCCAAAACCCGCGGCTTGGCAATGGTCCGGCGACGGCCGTTACACACCGTTACGCGACGGCCAAAGACCGAGACCCAGGCGAGCGGGACGCCGGTATCCGGCTGGAGAAGCCCTTGCGGGCGCAAGGGCGCGCTCCACAACGGCGATATTTAATTCGAAAGGCCACTTGCTGAGCAAAACCTTATTTAATATAAATTAAATCGCGCGGCGGTCCCAGATCATTTAATGGTTCCGAATATATAAATTCTCGTTCTCGCAGGCAATCGGACGGCTCCGACGTCCGAAACGCAACTGATGAAGCTTCAAAACATGCTGCACAATCCCAACGCGAGCACGCCTGCCTACCCCCCTCAGCAGGAGCAGGGTTGGGACCGGAACGGACCCGGGCCGTTCGACATGGCGCTGGGATTCCTGCGCCGGCACTATCTGGTGATTGCGATCACCACGGTGCTTTCGCTACTGGCAAGCTTCGCCCTGCTGAAAATCCTCCCGCCGACCTACTCGGCGGACGTCAAGATCATGCTGGGCACCTCCAAGGCCGCGGTCGTGCAGCCGCAACCTGCGGTTCAGGACGAGCCCCCGCTCGACATGGAGTCGCAGATCGAGATCCTGAAATCCAAGTCGATCGCGACCAGCGTCATCAACCAGTTGAACCTGGCCGACGACCCCGACTTCAACGGTAAAGGCAGCCCGCTGCACGGTGCGGTCACCGCGGTCCGCAGGCTCGTCGGTTTGGCGCCGGAGCCAAACGCGCCGTCCATGGACGATCTCCTCGACGAATTCCAGCGCCGGATGAACGCCTTCAGGATCGGCACCAGCTCGGTCGTCGAGGTCGATTTCAGCGCCAGCGATCCCCATCGGGCGGCGATGATCGCCAATGCCATCGCCAAGGAGTATTTCGATCAGCAGCTGAAGGCGGAGGCCAACGAGCAGCGCACCATCACGGCCTGGCTCCACGACCGCCTGCAGGACCTCGGCAACGACGCGACGACGGCCGAGCGCGCCGTCAACGAGCTGAAGAGCCGGTACAATATCGTTTCGGCAGACGGCAAGCTCATCGACCAGCAGCAGGTCACAGAACTCACCAACCGTCTGGTGGCGGCGCGCACCCATACCGCCTCGCTGATGACCCGGCTCAATCGGTTCGACGACATGCTCGCGACGAGCAATGCCGATATGCCGGTCGACCGCATTGCCGCCGTCTCCGACTTCTCCCCGGCGGAACTCAGCGGCAATCTCAATCCGCCGGACGGCCTCTCCTTGAGCAATTCCAACAGCACGACGATCATCAACAGCCTGCGTCAGCAATATCTCGATAACGCCAAGCGCGAGTACGAATATGCTGCGAAATATGGCAACGATCACGTCGCCGTCGTCAATATCCGTGCGACGATGAAGAGCATCCGTCAGGCCATGCTCGACGAGGTGCGGCGCCTTGCCGACGTCGCCAAGCATGACTATGCGGAGGCCAAGCAGCAGCAGCAGGAGATCGAGAGGCAGCTGGCGCAAGCCGTTGGCAAGTCGCAGGACACCAGGGCCGCGGAGGTCAGCATCCGCGAGCTGGAGACGAGCGCCAAGAGCTATCGTGCCCTCTACGACACCTTCCTTCAGCGCTACATGGGCTCGGTCCAGCAGGGCTCCTTCCCGATCGCCAAGGCGCGTGTGATCTCCGCCGCCACACCACCGAAGAAGAAGATCAAGCCGAAGTCCATCGTGCTGATGGCGATCGGCCTGTTCGGCGGCCTGGCGCTCGGTGGCGGCTTTGGCCTGCTCGCAGAGGCCAAGGACCGCAGCTTTCGAACGACCGACCAGGTCGAGGATCGCCTGCGCCTGCCCTGCCTCTCGGTCGTCCCTCTGCTCAAACGAGGCGAAGTCGACAAGTTCACCAAGAAAGCGACGGCCAACGCCGTTGCCAAGGTCGAACCGGACTGCAGCCAGCGAATGGTCTCGAGAGGCCCCGGGACCTGCTGGGCCGCATCCGCGATGCCCACTTCGCGCTTCGCCGAATCCATCCGCTCGTTGAAAGTCGCCATCGACCAGGATCCGAACCGGACGTCGCGGAAGGTCTTCGGACTGACGTCCGCCCTGCCGAACGAGGGCAAGTCCATCATCGCCGCGTCGCTGGCGCAGTTGATCGCCAATTCAGGCAAGCGGGTGATCGTGGTCGACTGCGACCTCAGGAATCCGTCGCTGTCCGCCATGCTCGCCCCCGATGCCGGGACCGGGATCGCCGACATCGTCTCGGGAGGGCGTCAGCTCGCGGACGCCGTCTGGACCGACCCGGTGACGCGCCTGGATTTTCTGCCCGGAATGGGCGCCGCACAGCGCGACACCAGCGATATCCTCGGCAACGAGCAGATGCGCAAGCTGTTCGAGCAGCTCCGCGAAGCCTATGACTACGTCATCGTCGATCTTCCGCCGCTCGCTCCCGTCGTCGACGCGCGGGCCATCTCGGCGCTGCTCGACAGCTTCGTCCTTGTCGTGGAATGGGGACGGACGCCCGCCGAGGTGGTCGAGCATGCGCTGAACACGGCGCCCAACGTCTACGATGCCCTGTTCGGCGTCGTGCTCAACAAGACCGACATGAAGGCGCTGAAGCGCTACGCCCATCACTTCGGCGACTACTACAACCACAAATACTATGCCCGTTACGGGAGCGTGATGGCCGAGTAGGTCCATCGGCGCGCGCTGGCCGGTGCGCGCGCCATGGACGGCGACCGATGACGGAGATCAATCGGCCGTCAGCGCTGGTGCTCGGCGCGAATGGATGGCTGGGCGATTCCGGCACGCTCCAGAGCGCTGCGAACGTAGATCCCCGAGAGATAGCCGACCTGGACTGCAACCAGACCGGCGCCGGCATAGAGCGCGGCCGGCAGCCCGCTGACGATCGACGCGGCGATGCACTCCATGAAGACGATCGCGGCGAGCGCCAGCAGCGTGCGCACCGTGAACATGGTCCCGGCAACCACCCCGGCTGCAAAATGAAGCGCTATCACCCACATCAGTTCATGCCTCCTCGGGCGTCTCGAGAGGCTAGCGGCCAATGGTTAGCGATGAGCTAAGCCGCCCGGGAGGATTCGAACAAGCGCATCGGAGCAACACTTTCAGGCGAAAGACGCGGCTACGGCCCGCTGAGCGGGTGCAGCATTGTCGGGCGGTTCTGCCAATGCGCCCGGTAGAGCCAGAGCACCGCGGTCACCAGGACGACATCGAACAGGCCCATCACGGTCTGGCCGTAGACCTGCGGGTGGACGCCGCCCAGGAGGAGCGCGAGTTTTACCGACTGCCGCACCACCTCCGACCCGAGGAACGCAATCAGCGAGTTCTGGCCGACGTTGAGGATGAGCGCGACCGCCGGCGATCGCCGGGTGCGCGCGTACACCGCCCACAGCAGTGCCAACAGCAGCGGCAATGTCCAAAGCAGGTTGAGGAGCTTGTCGAACCGATAGGGGTATTTTTCGCCATTGCTGGGAAAGCCGAGGCTGTAATCGAGCAGCAGCCCGAAGGTGAAGATCGAGGCCAGCGCCGTGTAGAACACGGGTCCGATCAGGCGGTTGGACCGATGGAGATCTCCGAGCCAGATACCAAACACGAAGAACATCTGCGCCTGGAACGAGAACAGCAGCAGAATGGCGGCCGGATTCTCGAGCTCGGCCGCCGTGCTCGTATTGCTGAGCCACGTGCAGGCCACGAAGATCGCAGCCGACAACGCGAGCACCAGGAGCCTGCTTCGCTTGAAGATCGGCAGGATGACCGGCAGCAGCAGGAATATCAGCCCGTAGAATTTGAGGATGGTGATAGCGGTCGGCTCGGACTGGAACGTCAGCACGTCGAAAATCGCCTGCCCCACCGGCTCTCGCTTCTTCCCCAGAACGGCCATGCCGACCGCAACCGGTACCGAGACGACGAAATAGGCGGCGAGCACCTTCAAGCCGCGGGCGACGAGCTCTCCATGTCTCTCCTTGTGCAGATAGACGTAGCCGACCATGAATCCCGAGATCACGACGAAGAGCTCGGCGAAGGGATTGAATTTCGTGAACAGATCGACGGAGTCCGGAAAGACGTTGGCCGTGTGATGATAGAACACGAACAGCATCGCGCAGCTTCGATAGAAGTCGACCAGAAGCTCGCGCCTCTTCTGGCCTGCCGCACTCACCGCTCAATCTCCGAACACACGTCGCTCGATGGGCGACAGTCAGCCGGTGGGCGCCGGTCGGACTGACGGCTCAGGCAATTCTTCGCAACGCGGGCGAGCGTCGCGGCGGCGATCATCGAACCACCGACTGCTGAACCCGTGGTGCGACCGATGACAGGCCTCCCCCGCTCATTGCCGGTCCAGACCGCCGAAGCGGAAGATGCGGGCCATCAGCGGCGAAACGCCCACGAAGGTCGCGGTACAGCCCTGGGCCTCCAACTGCTTCCTCAGCATCAGCAGCAACCCAAGGAAGCGCGCATCGATGGCGCAGACGTTCGAGAAATCGACCGTGACCGGCTTTTGGGACGCCGTCGCGGCACGGAAAACCGGAATGGCCCGGTCCACGTGGCGCGAGTCGGCAGGCCCAGACAGGCTGAGCGTGACCGCGCGCGTCCCATAGTCCTGCGTGATGGTCAGCGCCTCACCCCGCTCACGCGTGCGGCGCATCCACCAGGTCCACACCACGAACGGCAACACGTGGGTGAGCATGAGGCCGAGCATCGCGGTCCCATCGTTCCAGTAGCGGCGCCAGAGATAGGGCTCCTCCTTGATGCGCCACAGCCACTCGAAGCCTGATCGGCGCAGGAACGCCGGTGCGCGCTTCACGGTCCCGGCCTGGAAGTTGAGCGCGGCGCCGAGGTGGGCGCGAACTGGAATCTCGAGGCGCTCATGGTTGCGCTGCAGCCATGATTGTCCCTTCACGCTGCTGAGCGAGGCAACCAGGAAGTCCGCCCCGCTGGAATTGATCTCGTCGATGATGTGATCCCGGCTCAGCTCCTCGGCCGACAAATAACCGGGGTTCGACCAGCCCACGCACTGCAATCCCGCCGACTGACCGTTCAGCGTCCGGGCGGCCCGTTCGGCGGCCCCCTCCGGGCCACCGAAAAGAAAGAGCTTCAGCGCGCTTGCCGGCGCGGCCTCCGACTTCAGCGCGTCGAAGATGTCCGCGCCGGCCGTCCGGCTCTTGATCGGAATCCCGAGCAGCCTGGCGATCCAGACCACCGGCATGCCGTCCACCGTGCAGAGATCGCTCAGGATCAGCGACTCCCTGAAACTCCTGTTCGACTGGCTGGCGACAAGGAAGTTGAGATTGGGGGTCGAAATGAGAAGCCGCGTTCTTTGTTGAGCAGCATCGCGGATGCGGCGCAGCACGCCGCGCATGTTGATGGCATCGACCGGTATTCCGAGGACGCAATAGACGTCGCGCGCGAGGTCGTCGGGAATTGCGGCGTCGGCCGGGGCGACAGCATCGACCTCCGGCCGATCGCGACCCGCCCCGGAGCGCCCCACGCGATAAAGGGAGGATCCCGGCTCCTGCAATTCATGCGTGGTCAGCATCAACCGCTCTCCCTCAATCTGCCCCGCCGCACGAGGATGCCGGGCCGCGGACCCCTGCCGCACCTCCCCGACCGAAAAACGTGCGACCTAAAAGCCACTATTTAATTTTAAATCACATGATTTATTTAATACGATTTATTTGTGAATGCCAGAGCAGATTTGCGGCGCGTCCGCAGCGATACCTTCCGAGCACGCGTCGAAGGTTCTTTTATTTAATTTCATCTCTGGATAATATCATGGACGGTATTCCCGGCGGCTGCCGGGGGCCGCCCCGTTCGAATATCCGAGTGAGATTGATGCCGAGAATTGCAGCGAGCACGTCGATGTCGGCCGGGCCGCAGGCCTCCGCGGGGACGTTCGACGTCTGCGCGCTGATTCCGGTCCTCGCCTTCGCCTACTCGTCGCTCATTCAGCCGCTGATCTATTTCAGCTTCCCGCCATCGCCCGGACTCCAGGGCTTGCTCGAGAGCAGGGTCGAGAACCGGGTCTTCTGGCCTGTTCTCGCGGCCGTCGCCATCATCGTTACGATGCAACGCCTCGCCCGCGGCGAGCGGTTTGCCGTTCCGCCCAACATCATCAGTCTCTGCGCCTATTTTGGATTGGCTGGCGCCAGCATTGCGTGGGCATTCAAACCCGAATTCGCCTTCGTCCGTTTCGTCCAGGAAGCGATGGTCCTCACCGCCATCGTGCTGCCCGCCCTGCTATCGAGGCCGAGCGCCGACATCCTGCGCGGCATGTTCCTCTGCTTTGCAGCGGGGGCGATCCTCAATGTGCTGCTGATCCCCGGCGGCTACGCGACCTACGCGCAGTACGGCAACGCGCTGGTCGACATCGGTTATCAGGGCTACTTCTCGGGCAAGAACCTGCTGGGCGAGTTTGCTGCCATCGCCTTCCTGCTGTCGGTTCACGAGCTGCTCTATCCCGGCACGCGCCGCGCGCTTGGGATCGTCGTCGCCGCCGCTGCCGTCGTCCTGATCTTCTTGTCCAGTTCGAAGACCGCGCTCGGCCTCGCTCTGGTCGCCCCGATCCTGGCCGTCCTGACGCTGGCGCTTGCGAGAACGCTGCGGGTTGCACCGCTTCTGATCCTGATGGCGATCATCCTCGGCTACTTCGTGGTCGGCGAGCTCGCGGGCTTCACGACCGGCCGCATCGCCTATCTGCTGACGGGTGATTCCAGCTTCACCGGCCGGACGACCATATGGGCCTTCTCGAATCTGGAGATCGCGAAGCGGCCGCTCCTGGGATGGGGCTATCAGAGCTTCTGGCTGGTCGGCGCCGACGCACCAAGCATCACCGATGCGCCCGGCTGGGTGAAGGCCATGCCGAACTCCCACAACGGCTACTACGATGCGATGCTGGAGCTGGGCTATGTGGGCTTTGCCTTTCTCCTCGTCTTTCTGGCGGCCACCGTTCACGTCATCGGCCGCGTGATGAAGCACGACTACAAGCGGGCGTGGATCCTGCTGTCCGTCGCGCTGTTCGTCATGCTCTACAACCTGCTCGAAACCCTGTGGCTGCGCGCCTTCGACGTGACCTGGGTGGTGTTCGTGCTCGTCACGGTCGAGGCCGCGCGATACTGGCGGAGGTCACAACAGAGCATGCCCGCCGCTCAGCCGGCGAACAGGCGGCCGGCTCGTTGGAGCCGTACACGGCCGGCTTGGCGCCCGCGGCTCGGCGTCCGCACCTGACGGAAACCCGTTGGACGTCTCACGCCGGCTCTATTGCGTTGATCCCGGCGCGGCCGCGAATGGCGCGCCCGCCTCGAATCTCGCCTTGGCCGGCAACGTATGCAGCTTGGTATCGCTGGTCGGGTCCACCCAGGGCCACGGATGATCGCCGAAAAAGCCGGGTTTGGCTCTGAGATACAGCGACGCCGGCAGCGGCTGCGCCGCGAGAGCGTCGGTCCAGACCACCTTGCCGGTGAGATAGTCGAAATTGCCGCCGCGGATCACCGTGGCCAGCGTCTTCGGATCGGGCGCCATGGTCCATCGCTCCGGGTCGTAGCCAAGCATCCAGACGTTGCCGACACCGCCCTGCCCCCAGGCGGCCGTGCCGGCCCGCATCGATGGATCGTCGTACACCCAACCGCTCATGCGTCCCGGCTGGCCCAGCACATTGCCGGCGAACGAATCCCACCACGAGCCGTAGGCGAGACCCACGGCCCGGATGCCCGAGCGATCGACGAAGCGCTGGCGCTGGCCGGTGAGATGGTTGCGGAAAAAAGTGAGATAGATCGCGTTGCCGTGCGTGTAGTCGCTGTCGGCATTGTGGGACAGATTGCCTTCGAACAGGACGTGATGCGCGCCGGCCATGTGCGAGGCGTTGATGCCGACCTCGACCCAGCCGGGATTGTCGAAATCGAACGAGTCGTCGGCATAATTATAGCCGACGACGCTGCCGGCGCCCGACGACCGAAACACCATGTTCTTGCAGACATCGACCAGGATGTTGTTCTCGATCAGGACCTCCGAGGAGCCCGCCGCCAAGCTGATCGCGTAGCCCGCCCCGCCCGGCTGCGGCCACGAGCCGGCGTGAATGTAGGAGTCGCGGAGCTCGATCCGGAACGAATTGTTGATCGCCACGCCCTCGCCGAGCCATTGTGTCACCTCGACGGATCTGGCCCAGGAATAAGCGGCGGCTTCGAACCGCAACGCGCCGTCCGCCCCGCCGATGATGCTCAGATCTTCGACACCCACCCTGGCAACGTGGATGTCGCGATTATTGGCGGCGTGGCGACCGCTGTTCGGGTCGGTGCTGTAGGGCGTGAGCTGCGCCTGGTGATCCCTGCGATAGCTGATCGTGAGCGGCGAGGTGAATGTCACCGTGCTGCCGGTGACCGAGGCGATCTCCTTGATCTCGGCGGTCGCCCGGTCGGTCCGGGCGAACCACGACATCGACTTCGGCAGCACACCGGGGGTCTGGTCATATGGACCTCCGGCATTCGCGCCGGCATTGTCGTCCCCCGGCTGAACCGGATCGTGCATGTTCCAGGCGACCCGATCGCCTTGCCAGACCTTCGCTCCCGCCGGAAAGCCTGCCGGTGTCGCCTGCCACGATGCGCCCGAGACCTCGTCGAGCAGAACGAAATCCCCCGGCTTCAGGTTCGCGGTGTTGGCAAGGGTCACAGTCGACGTTCCCTGAACGCCGTCGGCCAGCAGGTCCTGCGACGCGCTGCTGTCGGGGCCATTGTTCCAGCGCGAAGGTCCGACGATGATGATCGGCTTGGGATCATAGCTGTACGTGCTCGGATCGACCGGCGTCAGGATTCCCTTGGTGCCGGCAATCACGGCCGACGTTCGTGCCCGTGCACCGTTGGTTTTCACCAGCCTGGTCACACCCGCGCCCGCGCCGCGCAGCGTCACCGGCCGGCTGATCAGGAGCGGCTCGTTGACGATGAACGTCCCGGGGCCGAGCATCACCACCTGGCCGGCGGGCGCGGCGGTCAGGGCGGCCTGGATCGCGCCGCTGTCGTCTCTCCCGCTCGGAGACAGCGCGCGATAAATGATGGTGCGGTTCGGAATACCGCCGGCTGACATCAGCCCGGGATTCCAGGCTGCGAGACGCTCCACCGGCAGCAGATTGCCGGCCAGTGACGGCCCGGCGGACGCGGTCGGCTCGGCGGCTGCGGCAATGCCGCGGACAGACAGCAGGGCAAGCGCCGCCGTGAGCAGCGCCCGGATGCAGGCGGCGTCGATCCGGCGCGTCCCACGCGCGACCGGCCGGGCCGAAGCCTGGGTGCAGCCGGGGATCACGGGGCCGATGCCATCCATGTTAACCTCTCGCAGGACCGGTCACAGCGAACGAGGGCGCCGATTTAAAAACACCATGACTTTGACACGCGCCCTGACATAATATTAATTCACGATTTAATTTATTGAAAGGCGGCCGGCGACGCCCCTGCTCGGCAGAGATTCGTCGCAATCTTCCGCCTTCGGCAAGGGATTTGATACGTGACGCCATCGCGCCGCTACCTGCTCATCTCGCCCTGCCGGGACGAGGCCCAATACCTCCGCCGGACTCTCGACAGCGTCGCTGCGCAATCGGTGCCGCCGGCGCTGTGGATCGTGGTGGACGACGGATCGACCGATGACACCCCGGCCATTCTCGACGAGTACGCCCAGCGCCTGCCCTATCTGCGCGTGATCCGCCGCGCCGATCGTGGCGGACGCAAGGTCGGGCCCGGCGTGATCGAGGCGTTCTATGCCGGGCTGGAGAGCGTGCGGCTGGAGGATTTCGACTATCTCTGCAAGCTCGACATGGACCTCGATCTGCCCGCGCGCTACTTCGAGCTGCTGATGGAGCGGATGGAAAGCGATCCGCGGGTCGGGACCACCTCGGGCAAGCCGTGGTTCGTCCATCCCCAGACCGGCGCGCTCGAGCCGGAGGTCTGCGGCGACGAGATGTCGGTCGGGATGACCAAGTTCTACCGCGTCGCCTGCTTCCAGGAGATCGGCGGTTTCGTGCGCCAGGTGATGTGGGACGGCATCGACTGCCACCGCTGCCGCATGCTCGGCTGGATCGCCGAGAGCATCGACAGCGAAGCGCTGCGCTTCATCCATCTGCGGCCGCAGGGCGCCAGTCACAAGGGCATCTGGACCGGGCGGCTGCGCAAGGGTTTTGGCCAGTACTTCATGGGAACGTCGCCGCTGTATCAGTTCGCGGTGGCGGTCTATCACCTGCCGGCCTATCCCGCCCTGATCGGCAGCACCGCGATGCTGTGGGGCTATTTCCGGAGCTGGCTGACGGGCCTGCCGCGCTACGACGATCTCGAATTCCGCCGCTTCCTCCGCGCCTACCAGCACGCCTGCCTGCGCCTGGGCAAGCGCGCCGCCACCGCCCGGATCAACGCGGAGCGGGCCCAGCTCTGGCGCGCCAGCCACGCCGCGGCCGACACGCGATGACGCTCGGCGGCCGATCGCCGCGGCACTGACACGACGATTACGAAGCTACGTGTTTCTCCGACTCCGTCTGGACAGCATGGCCAAGATTCTCGAGCTCAGCCGCCTTCGTGCCGCTTCCGCCGCGCCGCCGATGACGGCTCCCGGCGGCGAGGGGACCGCGCCGGCAGCGTCCCGCAGCACGAACGCCCATGGCAGCGCATCCCCGATCATTCCATCACTCGACGGCATCCGCGCGCTCTCGGTGCTGATCGTGGTGCTGGGCCATTCCGGACTTCAGGCCATCGTCCCCGGCGGCTTCGGCGTCACCATCTTCTTCTTCCTCAGCGGTTTCCTGATCTCCACGCTCATGCTGGCCGAGCATGAGCGAATCGGCGCGCTCGACGTTCCCAGCTTCTATGCGCGGCGCGTGTTCCGGCTGATGCCGCCTCTGCTGCTGTCCCTGGCGATCGCCTACGGTCTCACCGCCGCCGGCCTGCTGGACGGCGGAATGACCGTCAAGGGCCTGGCGGCCCAGGTGTTGTATTTCGCCAACTATTACGGCCTGTTCTTCGATCCCGGCAACACGGTGCCCGACGGCACCGGCATTCTCTGGTCGCTCGCGGTCGAGGAGCACTTCTACATCGTCTATCCCCTGCTGATGACGCTGCTGCTCGGATCGGCGCTGCGGCCGCGCACCATCGGCGCGCTGCTCGGGCTCGTCTGTTTCGGCGTCCTCGCCTGGCGCTTCCATCTCGTGCATGCGCCTGGGTTCTTCTCCGACCGCACCTATTACGCCTCGGACACCCGCATCGACTCGATCGCCTATGGCTGCATTCTGGCGCTGGTCATGAACCCGGTGCGGCAGCGCTCTGCCTCGGGGCGGATGTCGGCGGCCCAATGGGCGCTGCTGGCCGGCGCCGTCGCGGCGCTGCTGGTCTCGCTGGTCTACCGTGATCCGGTGTTCCGGGAGACCGCGCGCTACAGCCTTCAGGGCCTGGCGCTGATGCCGTTGTTCTATTTCGCGGTGCGTTTCGCCGACGCGCCGCTGTTTCGTGATCTCAACCGCTCCTGGGTGATGACGCTCGGCACCTATTCCTATGCGATCTATCTGATCCACAACGTCGTGATCCGAACGATCGACAAGAACCTGCCCGCGATCGCCGCCAAGCCGTACCTCCTGTTTCCGCTCGCGCTCCTGATCTCCGTCATCTACGCGGCGGCGATCGAGCGCTTCATCGAGCCGTATTTCAGGCAGCTCCGGCACAAGTTCAGGCCTGCGCCTGCTGCCGGAGCGGTGCATGACGCGTCCGGCGCAGACTGGCCGCTCGGCAACCGTCTCGCCGAGAGTCCGACGCCGCGCGCATCCTGAGCGGATCGGCCCACGTCACCGCTCGATCGGCTGCGGCACAAATGCGTCAAATTGTGCAATTTAAATAATTAGTCCCGCATTTAATACTGCGACCCGGGCGAATGAATACTTTCGGGGACGGGTGGATGCGGATCGCGCGCGCGGTTGCACGACGAATTCGGCGAAACACGCTCGGTCCCCTGCCGGACGATCCGGCGCTGCGCCCGTTGAAGTCCCCGCTCCAGATCAATCTCTCGGGCAAGGTCGCGCTGGTCACCGGAGCGGCCGGAGAGCTCGGCCGGCCGATCGCCCGGACGCTCGCGGCCTGTGGTGCGAAGGTCGCGATCCATTATCTGACGGCGCGGGCTGCCGCCGAAAGACTGTGCGAGGAGCTGAACGAGCTTCAGCCGCAACATGCCTGCACGATCTCGGGCGACGTCGCCGAGCTCGAGGACGTGCAGGCCATGCGCCGCGCCACCGAGCGCGCGCTCGGTCCTGTCGATATCGTCGTGAACAATGCGGTGACATGGTACGACGAACGTCCCGTGGTCGAGCAGACACCCGACCAGTTCGACAAGGTGTTCCGCTCTTCGGTCCTGCAGGCCTGGGCGACCGCGCGGGTGTTTTCCGGACCGATGATCGAGCGGAAATGGGGACGCCTCATCTCTCTCGGCACGGAGATGACGAGCCTGGCCCTGCACAACCGCGCGCCATACACGGCGGCCAAATGCGCCATGGACGGCCTGCTCCGATCGCTGGCGCGGGAGCTCGGAGGGCATGGCATCACGGTGAATCAGGTCGCCCCGGGCTGGGTCATCTCCGACAGGGACCGCCGCGACCGCGACGAGGTGCAGCCGCTCTACGAGCGGTCAGTGCCGCTCGGGCGGCGTGGCTACGATCAGGACGTCGCCAACATGATCGCGTTTCTGGCCTCGGACCTCGCCGGCTTCGTGACCGGCGTTCGCGTGCCAGTGTGCGGCGGAATCGTCATGCCGGAAGCCTGACCACGCGCGCTTCGATGCAGCCAGCTCACCTGATGTCGATCGCGCCTCAGCGGAAGACGCGATGACGGTGGCACCAACGCACGAACACGTAGATCGACCAGACGCGCGACCAATAGATCCCCGGCGCGCCATCGAGGAAGGCGCGCCAGAGGCGCTCCACGGCCGCAGGCTCAAGCCCCACCGGCGCAATCGCCTGCGGGTCGCGCAGGGTCCGGTCCATCGCATCCTGCAGGCCGCGCCGTATCCAGCGATCGAGCGGCAACACGAAGCCGCTCTTCGGCCGGTCGAACAACGACGGATCGAGGCCACGCAGGCCGATCCGCCTGAGCATCGCCTTGCTTCGCAGCGGCGCGTAGCGCGTCGCATCGGGCAGCCGGTCGACGCTTTCGAACAGCACCTGATCGACCAGCGGCACCCGCTGCTCCAGCGAGGCCGCCATGCTCGCCACGTCATTGTCGCGCAACAGGCGCTCGCCGAGAAACAGGCGCTGCTCCATGACGCTGATCGCCGACAGCGGGGTGCGCGCGCGGGTCTCCGCGGTGATCTTCGCTCTCATCGCGGCGGGCAGCCCATCGTTCAGCGTGTCGACGAGATCAGGCGCGAGCAGCTCGCGCTGAAAGCCGGGGAGGAACAGCGCATAGGCCATTTGGTACAGCGCCAGGAGATCGTCGCCGCACCGGACCATCTCCGGCAGCTTGGCCCAGCGCGTCTGCGGCGCCACCGTCCCGCGCGACGGCGACAGCATCTGCGCGGCCAGCTTCGCCGCAGCGGCTTTGACGCCGGCCGGCACCCAGGCGGTGCGCTCCGACCATCGCTGCAGGATGGGCAGGTCGCGAAATGACGTGTAGCCGCCGAACAGCTCGTCGCCGCCGGTCCCCGACAGCGCCACCGTGAAGCCTGCGCCGCGGATGGCGTGCGACATGAAGTAGGAGTTCAAGCCGTCGAAGGTCGGCTGGTCGAGGCTGTCGAGCGCGGCATCGAGGTTGTCGACGAAGTGCTGCTCCGTCAGCACCACCTCATGATGCTCGGTGCCGATGGCGGCGGCGATCTGTCGCGCGATCGGCCCCTCGTTCAGCTCCTGCTCCTCGAACGCCAGCGTGAAGGTGTGGATCGGGCTCCTGGCCGCACGCTGCGCCAGATTGGCCATGACCGAGGAATCGATGCCGCCCGAGAGAAACACTGCGAGCGGCACGTCGCTGGCGAGGTGCAGCCTCAGCCCCTCCTCGAGGATCTCGGCAAGCTGGTCCTCATCCATCGTCGGATCCGGAGCCCGCTCCGGGATCGACCAGAAATCCTCATCGCGGACGGTGTTGCCGACGCCGTCGAATGCGGTGAGATGGCCGGGAGGCAGCAGCTCGACGCCCTTCACCGCGGTACCGGGGCCGACCACGAAACCGTTCCAGACGCCGCTGGCGACGGCCTGCGGATCGAGCTGGGCGCTGCCCAGAAGGCCCGACGCCAGGAGAGCACGCAGCTCGGATGCGAAGGCGACCGACCACCCCGCGTCTGGGTTCGAGGCGCGGGCGACGTACAGCGGCTTGATGCCGAGCGGATCGCGCGCCAGCAGCAGCCGGCGCTGCTTCGGATCCCAGCAGGCGAACGCGAACATGCCGCGCAGCCACGCCACCGCCTCCGGCCCGTGAAGGCCGAGCGCGCGCAGCATCACCGCGGTATCGCCCGTGGAGCTGAAATGCTGGCCGTCGGCGACCAGACGCTGCCGCAGGTCGGCGAAATTGTAGATCTCGCCGTTGAAGACGATGACGTGCCCGCTGACCGGGTCGATCATGGGCTGCACACCGGCCGGCGACAAATCGAGGATCGCGAGCCGGCGGTGCGCCAGCAGCGCGCCCCAGCCACGCTCGTCCGCGGGCGAGGTCCAAATTCCGCCGGCATCCGGACCGCGATGGAGCATGGCGTCGTTCATCCGCTGCAGCGCGGCGCGGTTGTCGTCGTCCACCCGTCCGATGATCCCAGCGATGCCACACATCAGAACAATCCGTTTGGGACGCGCGACGTCGAAATGACGGACGGCAGGGAAACGCCTCGCCCGCGAGATCGCGGACTAACAGAGCACGGGCACCGCGGGACCATCTTCGGCGCTCAAATGGAAGCAGCCGTTCCGGACGACCAGGACGCGGGCGCTGGCGCCGAAGCCGGCAGCGGACCGTAGGTCCGCGCCAGGCATTGTTCGTAGTCGAGCGGCGGCGTCCAGCCGAGCGTCTCCCTCAGCTTGCGATTGTCGAAGCGCAGCGGCTTGAGCATCGCATCGAATTTCTTGGGCGTCAGGATCGCCGGCACTTTCGTGGCCCGCCTGAACGCGGTCGCAAACGCCAGCCGCACGACGGCGCTGGCCAGCCAATGAGGAATGGGCAACCGCAGTCCGCGCTCGCCGGTGCCGCGCATGTAGTCCGACAGATAGCTCCAGACCCGCTCGCCGGGACCATCGACGACGTTCAGGGTCTGGCCGATCGCCCGCGGATCCCTGGCCGCCAGCGCGAAGACGTCGGCGCAGTTCTCGACATGGGTCATCGGGATGCGGGTCAGCGGCCCGATCACGACGTGGTGGCGTCCGATCTGCTGGCCGAGCGCGGCGAGATAGCCGTGGCCGCGACCCCAGATGAAACCAGGACGCAGCACGGTGAGGTCCCAGCCATGCGTCTCGACGTAGCGGCGCGTCACCCGCTCCTGCCACCATTTGGCGACGGTGTATCCGCCACGGGTGTAGACGTCAGGTGTCTGCTGCAGCGGCGCGCGTTCGTCGAGGACATCGCGCGTCGCCGTGTAGTCGTAGACCGAGAAGCTGCTGCACAGCACGAGCCGGCGGCAGGCACTGCCCGCCATCGCCTCGAGCAGCCGCTCGGTTCCGCCCACGGTGCCGGCGAATTGCGCGTCCTCGCCGCCGGAGACCACGGCCGCCAGATGGATCAGCACGTCCACATTCTCGAACGCGCCGACAAGGTCGCGCGAGGTGCGCAGGTCGGCCCTGACGACGTCGACCGACGACGGCCAGCCGAGCGCATCGACGCGCGTCGCCGGGCGGACCATGGCACGAACCTCGATACCGCGGGCGAGCAGCGCATCGACGACATGCCGGCCGAGAAAACCGTTGGCGCCCGTGACCAGGGCTCTCATATCGCCAGCTCCCTCATGTCCGCCTGCTCGGTCGGCTTCATTGCCTCGACCATCCGATTGACCGCGAGGACGTCCTCGATCGTGATCGGCAGGGCCGTTCCCGCGCCGAGCGCCTGATAGGTGCGCGCCAGACACTCCCACAGCCCCTCATAGGCGCCCGGGCCCTTGAACTTGCGCAGCAGGGTCGAGAGCGCCGCGCGGCGGATGTCGCGGCCCTCCTCCAATCCGCTGAAGAACGGGCGCAGCGGCTTCGGCACGTTGCGCGGGCCATCGAAGGTCAACCGCGTTTCGAACAGATTGGCGGTCGCCTGCATCCGCTCGCCATAGACCCGCAGCCAGAACGCGTCGGGCTGAGCGCTGGCGCTGAAGCCGAGCGTCGCCGTGCCGCGCTCGGCCTCGACCACACAGCGAAACTCGTCGTACGGCAGCGGTGACGGCTTGCGCTTGCTCCAGACCGTCTCCGCCTTGCGGTGCGGGCCGACGAACGCATGTGACAGCGAGGCGAGATGCGGCAGGAAGTCGGCGATCGCGCCACCCGCCAATTTGAGCGCCGGATGCGGCGAGTTCGGATCGGCAAAGCCGTCGGGGCCGAGGATGTCGAGGCAGATCAGCACGTCGACATGGGTCACGGCGCCGAACTCGCCGGTCTCGATCCGGCGCAGGATGTCCTGCGGCGCCCGGTTGAAGACGTAGTTGTAGTCCTCGACGACGTGGCGGCCGGTCTGCTTGGCGCGCAACGTCAGCGTCTGCAGCTCGTCGAAGGTCGAGGTCGCGGGCTTCTCGACGATCACATGCGCGCCGGCCTCCAGCGCGTCCATCGCGAGCCGGAAATGCGAGGTCGGCGGCGTCGTCACATGCACCACATCGGGCCGCACGGTCTGCAGCATCGCGCGATGATCGGTGAACCAGGACGGGATCGCGTAGCGCTCGGCCGCGGCCTCCGCGGTCGCCGGCGACAGGTCGCAGATGCCGGCCAGTTGAACGCCCGGCAAGGTGTTGAGGCAGGCAAGATGCTGGCGGGCGATCTGCCCTGCCCCGATGAGCACGGCCTTCATCACGAACTTGCCTCCAGTATCTCGCAATAAAAGTCTTCGAGCGCCTGCGCCGCCGCGCTCCAGGCATACTTCTCGACCGCGACCTGCCGCGCCGAGCCGCCGATCCGCGCCGCGAGATCGGGCTCGGCGAGCAGCCCGCTGACCGCATCTGCAAAGGCATCCGGCTCGTCTGCGATGAGGATGTCACGCCCGGGCATGGCCTCGATGCCCTCGGCACCCAGGCTGGTCGAGACGATCGCCTTGCCCATCGCCATGGCCTCGACGATCTTGAGCCGCGTGCCGCCACCGAGACGGAGCGGGACGATCACCGCCGCCGCGGCGGCGAGGTGCGGCCGCAGGTCCGGCACGAAACCGGTCAGCTCGATCCGCGGCCCGGCCAGTGCCGTCAACGCCTGCGGCGGCCGGCCGCCGATGATCTTGCAGCGCGCATCCGGGTGCCGCGCGGCGATGCGGGGCCAGATGTCCTGCACGAAATGCGTGACCGCATCGATGTTGGGCACCGTCGACAGCAGGCCGAAATAGACCAGCGTACGGCCGTCGGGCGCGGGATCGGTACCGCGCGGCTGATAGAAGTCGACATCGGCGGCATTGGGGATGACCGCCGTGCGGGCGTTCGGAATGTCGTCATGCAGACGCTTCTCATCGTCCGTGCTGCAGAGATAGACGCCGTCAGCTTGGCGATAGGCTGCGATCTCCTCGCGGCGCAGCTTGCGCCAGTTCGCGCCGGCATAGAGCCGGCGGCCCAGGCTCGCCCCCGTGGCCGCGAACTGCCGCGCCAGATCGTAGGCGATCTCATGCGAGTCCACGATCAGCCGCGGCGGCGTTGCGCCTGCCGGCGCCTGACGGAACAGGCAGTGACCGAGATAGGGAAATTCGAGATTGACGATGTCGAACCGCGTGGACCGCAGCACCCGATCCAGCACCCGCTGCAATTCCGGCAGGGCCACGCGCAACCGGTCGAAGCTCCGCACCGAGACCAGCGAGCGCAGCTGCAGCAGCCGCTTCGCGAGACCGTCGCGGCCGTAAGGGTTCGGCACCAGCACCACGTCGCGGCAATAGGACTGCATGGCCAGCCGGCACTCGTCGATGTCGAAGGCGTCATCGACCAGCATCACCGCCGTGAGGTCGTGGCGGCGCGCGAGCTGGGTCATCAGCCCGTGCATGCGCGCCTGTGCCCCGAACCGCGGCGGGCTCGCCGGCATATGCGAGACGCAGAGGATGCTGAGCCGCCGTCGGTCGGCGAAACCGGCCACCGACCATTCGGGATCGCGCTGCGCCGGCGGCGCAGGCTCGACCTCCATCACATCCAAGCCTTGGTGGTTGTCGCGGGCCATGACCATTTAAAGCATTTAAATCACGGTATATTTTATATGTGGCATTTAACGATTGCGATAGTTAATCGCGACGTGCGGTGCTGTCCGAGGCCCCCTTCGTTCCATCTCAGCGCCTGCCGGCGAAATCATGGATGATCGTACCTGCGATCCTGAGCGGCTCGCGGACCCGGAACATTCCGACCACGATCGCGAGATAGAGACAGCCGCAGAAGCAGCCGGACAGAACCATGCGCACTATCGCGGGATAGGCTCCGAGAAGCGTCGCTTGCATCCACCAGCCCGCAGCCGCAGTCGCAACGGCGCCGACGGTCTGCGGACCGACGGCCCGGATCACCAGTTCCGCACCGATCCCGATCGGACGTCCGGCATACATCACCGACGGCAACGCGATCAGCGAGTATCCGGCCACGACGCCCCAGGCGACGCCGACCGGCCCAAAGGGCAGCCCGGCCAGCACCGCAACGACCTGCGCAAAGAGAGAGATGATGCCCCAGGTCTGCCAGCGGTCCGCCCTCCCGAGCGACAGATGCAGCCAGCCCTGCGAGCCCTCGACGACGTGCGAAATGCCGCGCAGCGCAATGATGCTGAGCAGCCCTCCCGCAGCCTGCCACTTCTGCCCCAACAGCACGACGGTGAGGTCCTCCGCGGTGACGGAGAGGATCGCCGCCGCCGGCATCAGGAAGAACGCCAGCATCGAGAGTGCCACCTCGTACTTCTGCCGAAGCGCAGCCGGATTCGCCTGCAGCTTGCTCAGCGCCGAGCTTCCCACCGCATGCGTCTGATTGAGCGCCGCATAGATCGAGTTGTCGTACAGGTTCATCGCATTCTGGTAGTAGCCGACCTGATCGGGCCGGTAGAGCAGCCCGAGCGCGATCCGGTCCACCGCCCGCGACAAGGTATAGGCCACGGTGAAGCCGACCACGTGCAGCCCGAACCGGACCATCGACCTCACCTCAGCATCGAAAACGGGGACGCCGGGCCTCCAGCGACAGGCCGACCACGCGGCGACCACGACGCAAATCGATGTCACGACGGGACGAATGACCAGCGCCCAATAGCCGTAGCCCTCGAACGCCATGGCGACGGCGGCAACCGTCCCTGCCAGCGTGCCGAACAACTGGATCCGGCCGATGCGACCGAACTGCAGCGTGCGCCGGAGCAGCGCCATATGCTGGTTGGTCAGCCCGGACAGCACGAAGGTGATCGCGACGCAAAGCGCGATCGGCTCCAGTCGCGGATCACCGTAGACCCAGGCAATCAGCGGGCTGGATGCCGCGACGACGATCGCCACCGCAACGCCGATGCCGGTGCTGACCCAGAACAGGCCGCTGACCTGGGCCGGCGTGATCCTGCTGCGCTGAGCGGTGGCATCGAGCAGGCCGAAGTCGATCAGCAGCGGCGCGAAGCTCGTCAGCACGGTGACGATGGCGACGAGCCCGAAATCCTCCGGCGCGAGCAGCCGGGCCAGGACGATGGCCGCTCCGATCTGGAGCACGGCATTGCCGTACTGGATGACGATGGAAATCAGGCCGCCGCGCAACGCACGGCGTCCGAGATCGCTCGATTCCCGATGTTCCTCGAAGTAAGCGGCGACGGCTTCCGACATCTCCGTTCAATCGCTTTCAATCATCGTAACCAACCTTTCGATTCCCAGTCACGGCCAAACAGATCCGTCCAGGGCAATGAAAATCCGATCGTCGAAAATGCAGCCGGTATAAAATAGCTCGCGGAGGCCGCTGGAGCGATGACGCCACTTTGTGGCGGAGAAAAGGATTGAAACGTCACTGCGCCAACAATACCGGCTTGCGATTTAATTCCTGCTCGCGAGCCATCCCCGAGCCAGCCGCCATCTCCGCCAGCCTCTTCAGCCGATCCTTGCGGGCAGCGAGGCCCGGCATCGGCTGCAGACCCGTGGCCTCCAGGATCGTCTCCCACCGATACACCCAGTCGTGCCGCATCAAGGTCTGGGCCATGCCGGTTCGCCGCATCCGGTCCTGGCGGACCGGATCGCCGTCCAGCTCCCTGATGACCCGGTCGATGTCGGGCGATGTGTGCGGCACGTCGATCATCACCTCGGGCCAATCGAACAGCCGCGGAAACAGGTCATTGTCGGGACGCTCGCCGAGCATGATGGCGCCCGCCGCCGCGCCCTCGAAATACCGGTAGCCGAACTCGACTTGCCGCCCGGTCTCCTGCGGCTCGTCGAACTTGCCGGGATTGACCAGAAAATACCTGCTTCTCTTGGCGAGGTTTGCCATCTGCGTCCGGTGCTCCCGGAGGTCGATGGCCTGGCTGCCGCCGATCGTGTCGTGGAGATAGAACAGGCCGCTCTGCTGCGCCATCGCGAGCAGCGACTGGTGGGTGACACGGGAGCGACGCCCCATGCTGAAGACGTCGATGACCCTCTCGGGCGGATCGGGATAGGGACAAAAGCGGATCGCGTCGATGGCGAGCGGAAGATGCACGCAAGCCTTGCCGATCTCCTCGCCGAGCGGCTTCACCGTGCCGATCTGGAACGGCATCACGACATCGAACTTGGCGAGGATCTTCAGGAAATGCCGGTGCTTGGCGATCTCCTTGATCCAGAGCTCGTCCAGCAGACACACCGAGGTCCCGCACGCACCTCTCAGATCCTCGATCGCGTCGAACATGATCAGGTCCTGCGGGAACCCGCAGATCGCGAACAGAACGTCGTATTGCTGCTGCGGCTTGATCCGCGTGAGCCCGGGATTCAGCAGCACGGGCGCGTGGTAGCCCAGCCGGGTCGCGAAGCTCGCCCGTCGGCTCGACGGGTCGAGTTCGGGCGCGAACAGCTCGGCGGAATCGACCTCGCAGATGATGTCCTCGAACTCGACATGGGGACCGCGGTTGAGGGCTTTGCCGAAGATGTTTCGGAGTGAGAAGACGGCGATACGGGGCTTGCCCGGCTGCGAACTCATGACGCCTCACTCTGGTGTTGTTGGACCACTTGCACGGTGCTGTACGAAGGCGGCGACGTCACGATGATGAAACCGGTGTTCTGATGAGATCGGCGTCCAGCGCGATCCGCGCAGCGGCCTCGATGCGCGCGAACGGAACGTCGGCCCGGATTGCCATGTCGAGCAGGCTGTGCCTGCCATCCGCGAGGTTGAGGACCCATAGCAGGTCCATCTGCGTCGCCCCGCCCGCCTCGCGCTGGCCGGCAATCGCGCGATACAGGCCGCGCCGTCCCAGTTGCGGCTCCCCTCGCCCATCGACGCGCTCATAGATGCGGTCGCGATCGAGCAGATCCAGCACCTCCTCGATGACCGCGTAGGACTGCTCGAGACAGTCCGGCTTGACGAAATCCAGATTGTCCGCCGAGGTGTGATATTCGGGAAACGTGCCGTGCACGCCGCGCATCAGGCACCCGACCGGCAGATCGAATCCCGGCGAGCAGAACTGCCGCTCGTCATATCCATAGGGGCTGAATGGCAGAATCTCATGAGGATGGCCTGAGTGCTTCAGGACATGCGCGACGGCGCGATCGATGCTCGCCCCGCTCCGGCTCTGCTTGTAGTGAAATCCACTGGAATCGCCGAGACAGGTGAGGACGAGGCCGTGTTCGACACGTCCGAGATTCCGCTCGTTGCGGTCGAGCCACGCGAGCGCGCCGATGGTCGCCGGCAGGAACAGAAATCGGTATCCGAGTCGGCGCGGCTGCTGCGCCTGCCGCATCGCCAGCGCCGTCATGACGGCAATCCCTGAGAGATTGTCGTTGGCGAGACTCGGGTGACAGATATGGCAGGTGATCAGGACTTCCTTGTCCGTCTGCCCGGGGACGAAGAATTCGCCGTAGGTCAACGCCCCCTGCGAGAGCTCGCTGTCGATCTCGACGCGGTAGCTGTCGTCCGTCATCCCCCGCCACAGACGATCTTGCAGGCAGAAGCCCCAATCGTCGGCATAGTAGCCGGTCCGGTAGGGAATGAGATCAGGCTGATCCGGCAAGGTATGGACGTGCTTGGCAAGCTCGGCGCGGCTGAGCACCGCCTGGACCGGCTTGCTGTAGCCCATCACGTGCAGATTGTTGTCGGCGAAGTCGACGAGAACGCGGCCCGACAGGGTCGAGATCGTCGCGCGACGAATGTTCCACTCCGCCGGCACGTGCCAGTCCAGGACCGGCGTGCCGGACGGCACCTCGTGAATCGCAAGCCCGACATTCCGCGCGACGATGCCGAGCGTCTGACGGACACCCGCCCCGGTGAGGCTGCGGTTGATCGGAAACAGTTCGGCGACCAGATCGTGGAGATCGATCGCCGGCGTTCTCGGACCAGCCGGGGATTTGAGGATGTCCAGCATGACGCGTCAGCCCTACTTCATCGGTCAGGCCGACGCCTGCGCGGCATCGGCCGCGAGATCGCCGGCCGGCAGCGGCACGATCGTCGGCTGGTAGACCAGATGCTCCGCCGGAGCTTCCACCTGATCGTATGGCGTGACGATCTCCTCGGGCAGCCGCGCGAGATCGGCCACCCGCAGGAAGTCGCGCAGGTTCGTGCCGGTCGATTCCGAGTCGATGTTGACGGCGCCGCGCCGGCTGCTGACATCGGCAAAATGCACGGTACGGAAATCGATGCTGAAGCGCGTCACGCCCGAGGTGTTCGGGACGGACGAATGCAGATGCGCTCCGGAGAAGATCGTGACGCCGCCGCTCGGCGCGATCACCCGGATCTGCGGATCCAGTGCAATCTCCTGCTCCGGCTTCGGCTGCACCCGTGTATCCGTCTTGATGTGCTGCGCCGCCGACGCACGCGAGGTCCTGTTCCACTCGTAGTAGTTATAGGTCCTGGAGCCGTTCTTGATCGCTTCATCGAAATAGCGCGGATGAAATGCAAGGCCGTTGTCCGGCGCGATGTCATACACCGGCAGCCACCAATTGAGCTGGCACGGCGGCGCCGAGTACCAGGTGTCGCGATGAGGGTGGAATGCGAACGCGATCCCGGTGGTGAGATAGTCGTTGCTGGTTGCCGACCGCAGCCGCGGCACGTCGAAATAGGTCAACTCGGGATCGCAGCCGAACTCGCGGAGCGTGCCCTGCACCAGCTCCTTCGACCGGGCGTGATGGATGAAGAACGGCTTCAGCCTGGCGAGGATCTCGACGTAGCGCTCGACCGGGAGCTCGAATTGCGCCGTTCGGGGATCATAGGGATGAAACGCCTCCTCGATCAGCTCCCTGGCGAACGCGACCAGCGCATTGAGCGAGGGCGTCGGCGAATGCAGGAACAGCGCGCCCTGATACAGTTTCTGGCGCCGCTCGTCATCGGGCATCGTGGCATCAACGAAAATGTTCGTCATTCCGTGATCCTCCTCGACAAATCGTCAGAACGTTCGAGACGATCGGGCCGCTCCGTGGCCGCCAGATCCCTCCCCCAGGATACCGCGCTGTCGTCATGCTGCTTCACCAAAGACCCCGTTCGGCAAGCGAGGGCCAAGCGGCATCCTTGGCTGACAACACCGTCACCGGCTGCGGCCATCGGATGCCGATCATCGGATCGTCGTGCCGGAAGCCGTCCGAGAGCTGCTCGACATAGTCTTCGCCCATCAGATACTCGACCGTGACGTCGTCGGTCAGCGTCTGGAATCCATGGGCAAAACCGGCGGGAACGTAGAGCATCCGCGCCGTCGAGGGGCCGAGCTCGCAGGCATAGACCTCGCCGCGCGTCGGCGAGTTCGGCCTGATGTCGACGATGACGTCATGGATCAGCCCGGCGCTGCAGCGGACGATCTTGGCGTCAGGCTTCGGCGCACGCTGGAAATGCATGCCGCGGACGCTGCCGCGGAGACGCGTCACCGAGCTGTTGCCCTGCATCGGGACGAACGCGATGCCCTGCTCGGCAAAAGTCTTCGCGCACCAGGTCCGCGTGAAGCTGCCGCGCTCGTCGGAGCGAACGGTCAGCTCGATCAGCCGCGCATCCGACCGTCCAAGCGGGACAAACCTCATGGCTCAACACTCTTCGCGCATATGGTGCGGCAATGCCCTGCTCTACTCCTCGATCGTCGCCTTGGGGACCGGCACGATGAAGCGGCCGCCCCAGTCGCGGATCGCCGCCATCTGTGCCTCGATCTCGCTCTTGATGTTCCACGGCAGGATCAGGACGTAATCTGGCCTGGCTTCGAAGATCGCTTCCGGCGGCAGGATCGGTATGCGCACACCCGGCATGTAGCGGCCCTGCTTGGACGGGGCGCGATCGACCGTGAAGTCGAGAAAATCGGTGCGGATGCCGCAATAATTCAGCAGCGTCACACCCTTCGCCGGGGCACCGTAGCCGACGATCTTCTTGTTGTCGCGCTTGAGCGCCGTCAGCAATTCGAGCAGCGCACGCTTGGTCTCTTTGACCTGCTCGTTCCAGGCCATGTAGATGGCATCGTCATGCAGCCCATAGGCCCGCTCCCGCGCCAGGACATCGGCAACGTTCGGGCTCTCCGCATGAGCGGCCTCCGCGTGGCAGACGAAGAACCTGATCGAGCCGCCATGCGTCTCCGGAAGCTCGACGTCGAACACCCGCAGGCCCGCTTGGGCGAAGATGCGCAGGCCCGCGATCAGCGACAGATACGAGAAATGCTCGTGATAGATGGTGTCGAACTGATGCCGCTGCATCAAGGTCAGCAGGTGCTGGACCTCGAAGGTCGCGACGCCCTCCGGCGCCAGCAGGATTTTGACGCCGCCGACGAAGTCGTTGATGTCGGGAACGTGCGCGAGCACGTTGTTGGCCGTGAGGAGATCGGCCGACCAGCCCTCCTCCCGGAGACGGGTGGCATAGTCGCGGCCGAAGAATTCGACCCGGGTCTCGATGCCCTTGGCGCGCGCGGCCAGCGCAACGCTTTCGCAGGGTTCGACGCCGAGACAGTTGATGCCCTTCTGGAGCGAGTATTGCAGCAGATAGCCGTCATTCGACGCGATCTCGACATGCCGCGAGGCCGGGCCGAGCTTGAAGCGATCGGCCATGGCTTCGACATAGCGGCGCGCGTGCTCGAGCCATGAGGTCGAGTGCGAGGAGAAATAGGCATAGTCGGCGCGGAAGATCTCGGACGCGGCCAGGAGGTCGCGCGTCTGCGCCAGACGGCACTCGCGGCAGACGAAGGTCTCCAGCGGATAGAACGGCTCCGCCCGCATGTAGTTGGCCGGATCGATGTAGTCGTTCGCGACCGGCGAGGCGCCGAGATCGATCAGCTTGAGGGTCAGGTCGTCGCCGCAGTGCCGGCACTTGGGCGCGACGCCGACGGCGGTGGGAAGGGTCAGTTCCATGGTGTCTCCGTCACTGTCCTTGCCGGCTGAGGCGAGCATCTGCCCGGCGCGGCCGGCGCGATCACGTCCATTGCAGCCTGTCGTTGATCCGGGCCGTCTCCATGTGGTCCTGCAGGACCTTGAGACGGATCAGATCGGACGAGCGAAACTCGGCATCCTTGAACTGCATCCTCTTGAGACCATCGACAAGGTTCTGGATCGACTGGTCCAGGGTGACCTGCGGCTGATGATCGGGGGCCAGCGAGCGGTACAGGCCGAAATCGACCTTGTAGGAGCGGCTGTCCACCGGCGCGGAGGTGTTGATCGACACGCTGGTCCCCGGCACGCGCGCGGCCACCGCGTTGGCGAGATCCTTGACCTGGTAGTTGCGGTCGTCCGAGCCGGCATTGATGGTGAGGAAGCGGCCGCCCGTCGCCGCCGGCCGGTCGATCGCCCAGTCGATCGCCCGCGCCATGTCGGCCACGTCGATCAGGGGGCGCCACGGCGTGCCGTCGGAGAGCACGCTGATCTGGCGGCGGGTGAGCGCGCAGGCCACGAAATCGTTGAGGACGAGGTCGAGCCGCAGCCGATCCGACATGCCGCAGGCGGTCGCAAAGCGCAGACAGGTGATGGTCATGCCGGTGTCGATCGCGGCGAGCTCCTGCTCCGATCCGATCTTCGACTTGGCGTAGGCCGTGATGGGATTGAGCGGATCGCCCTCCTTGCGCGGCGGTCCGTCGGCGATGCCGTAGACGCTGCAGCTCGACGCGAACACGAAGTTCTTCACGCCGGCCGCCGCAGCCTTCCTGGCGAGCGACACGGTGGTGTTCTGGTTGATGTCGAGCGTCACGTCCTGGAAGCGATTGCCCATCGGATCGTTGGAGATCGCCGCCAGCTGAACCACGGCATCATAGCCGCGGAGGTCGAGCGACATGTCGCGGACGTCGCCATGGATCTGCTCGTCGAGATATCGCTCGGGAACGACAGGCGCTCCGGTCAGGCAGTGCGCGAAATAGGCGTTGTCGAAGCCGTGCAGCGTCGCATCCGGGCGCTGCGCCCGCAGATGCCGCGCGACGACCGGACCCACATAGCCCATGTTTCCGGTGATCAGGACCTTCAAAATCTCACCCTCTACGATACCGACCAAAACAAAATTTAAATCACCTGCAATCGATTATAATTTAATATTCCAGCCGGCGTCCAGTGAATCCGTCGGCAGCGGCGGTGCCGCCCGCCTTCTCCGGCGGGATACGCAAAACTCGGTAAAAATCCCTTCTACGCCATCTCGATCCGCCTGTTACCGTGCCCCATCCGGACGGCGCCGATCGATGCGGCATCAGGCAACCTCTCCCATTTAATTTATTCCACCAAATTAAATAATGCCACAATAGGAACAAATGTTGACCGCAAATCTCGGCAGCTTTAATTCGATCCATGGAAATGAGGACGTCCCGCGTGCGGGAACGCCCCGGCCTGATGACGCATTGATTGAAGCATTGAAAGACAGAGCATGACACTATCCGCCGGCGACTGGGTCGAAGTGCGCAGCAAGGAAGAGATCCTGGCGACGCTCGATGCCAACGGGCGCCTCGAAGGGTTGCCGTTCATGCCGCAGATGTTCAAATGGTGCGGCCAGCGCTTCCAAGTCTACAAGCGCGCCCACAAGACCTGCGACACGGTCACCGGATACAACACCGGCGAGTGGCTCGGACGGCGCCTCCCCAACGCCGTGCATCTCGAGCATCGCTGCGACGGCGAGGCCTATGGCGGCTGCCAGGCGGCCTGCCTGATCTTCTGGAAAGAGGCGTGGCTGACCCCGGTCGATCCGGCCAAGTCCGCCGCGGCCATCCCGGACCGCGCCGCTGCGCTTCAACCGCCCGGCGGATGCACGGTGCGCGCGGTGTGGGATGCGACCAAGTCGCCGGACCAGCAGCCGGGAAAAGGCCCCCGCTATGCCTGCCAGGCGACCGAGCTCCCGACCTACACCCAGCCGCTCAAATGGTGGGACGCCCGGCAGTACGCCGAGGACATCGCGTCCGGCAATGTCTCGCTCGCGAAGATGTTCAAGGGCCTCCTCTACTTCGCCTATGTCGGCGCCACCATGGCCCGCCGTCCGCGGCTCGGCCGGCCCGCGCGCTGGATCTACGACCGCATCCAGTCGCTGTGGGGCGGCGTACCGTTCCCGCGCAAGCGCGGCGTCCTCCTGACCGACAAGGACGCGCCGATCGCCGATCTCGGGCTGCAGCCCGGCGATCTCGTCCGCGTGCGCCCGCACCAGGAGATCCTGGCCACCATCGACAAGCAGACCAACAACCGCGGCATGGGCTTCGACGCCGAGATGGTGCCCTATTGCGGAAAGGTGTTCCGGGTACGGACGCGGGTCGAAAAGTTCATCGACGAGCGCACCGGCTACATCCGGCGGATGAAGACACCGGCCGTCATCCTCGACGGCGTCTATTGCCAGTCGCGCTACAGCGAGAACCGGTTGTTCTGCCCGCGCGGCATCTATGCATGGTGGCGCGAGGTCTGGCTGGAGAAGGTGCCGGCCACCGCGATCGAGCGTCCGCCGGCAGAGGAGATCGTCGAACTTCCGCGGCGGGCGGCCGGCTGACGGCAGGCCGCAGCCAGGCAGAACGGCCAAGCGCCGCTCTTCGTCTCGCCCGTTGGAGATGAATAGATCGTGCGCGAGGGCCTCGCGGCGAGGTGGCTTCGGCCGCCGTTCACCCCAATGACAGCTTGCGCGCGACGAAGCCCTCGGCGTAGCGCTCGGGGGCGCGGCACTCCATGCCCCGCAGCCGCGCCAGGCCCATGAACGTTTCCGGATCGAACCATTGCTTGGAGCGCTGGCTGCCGAAATGCGTCATCAGCAGCGCGACCTTCCGCTTCATGATCCGCTCGGAGAGGGGCATGTAGACGTTGGGCCGTCCGAGATCGCCGTCCCATTTCGGAATCTCGTATTCCAGGACGAGATGATCGCGGAATGTGTTCCAGACCAGGCGGTTGACCTGCCGATGGTCCTGATGGGCGTCGTCGCGGCGGTGCGCGAGAATGACGTCCGGGTTGATCCGGCCCTTGAGCTGCTCGAACCAGGCCTTGATCTCCTCGCCCTGCTCGGGGAAGAAGCCGTCGCGGAACTGCATGATCTCGAGATTGCGGCTGGCGACCTCGGCGAGGAAATCATCGGCCGACGCCCGCGCCTCGACGCCGCGCTCGCCATTGCCGCTGAGCACGCACCAATGAACATCCAGGCGGATGCCCTGGTCGAGCCATGACAGCAGCGTGCCTCCGGCCCCGATCTCGATGTCGTCGGAATGCGCGCCGAGACACAGGACCGACAGCCGGTCGCCGCGACCGGCGAGCTGCAACGCTCTCATCCGTTCACCACCGCCGGAAGACTGGAGCCGAGATGCCAGGGCGTGTCGCCGCGCTCGATCATCTCCTCGAGCACCTGGCGGTCGCGGAGCGTGTCCATGGCCCGCCAGAACCCTTCGTAGCGGTAGGCCATCAGCTCGCCGCGGTCGATCAGCCGCTTGAACGGCTGCACGACGAGCTCGTCCCCTTCCTCGATGTAGTCGAATATCTCCTTGCGGAAGATGAAGTAGCCGCCGTTGATCCAGATATCGGAATCGTTGCTCGCGGCCATGCGGCCCACGGTGCCGTCGGCGTCGAATTCGGCGAGGTGAAAGCTGATCGGCGGATGGATGGCGATGAAGCAGCCGATCTTGCCGCTGCGCTTGAAGCGATCGATCATCTCCGGCAGCGGCGCGTCCGTCAGGCCGTCGCTGTAGTTGGCGAGAAAGATCTCCTCGCCCTCGACCAGGTGCCGGACGGCCCGCAGTCGCTGGCCGATGTTGCGCCAGATGCCGGTGTCGACCAGCGACACCCGCCAGTCCGGCGGGCGGTCGCCCAATAGCTCGACCTTCTTGCCGAACTGCGAGATCGTGCAGTCGGTGGTCGCCGCCTGATTGTAGTTCAGGAAATAGTCCTTCACCACATTAGCCTTGTAGCCCAGGCACAGAACGAAATCCCGGTGCCCGTACTGGCTGTAATACTGCATGACGTGCCAGAGGATCGGCTGGTGGCCGATCGGAATCATCGGCTTCGGAATGCTCTCGGAATATTCCCGGATCCGCGTCCCGAGTCCTCCACAGAACAATACGACCTTCATGGCGCGACGTCCTTCGGGTTCTCAATCTCTAAAATGAGCAGCACTATCTTCAACCTCGCCGGCGGGCCTCGACGACAGCTCGCCGTGCCCTCGTGTCGCCCTTCCGTCCGCGCAGGGAAAAACTCCCTCCGCATCCGGTCGGCTACGGACGCCACCCGCGTCACGGGCGCCCGGCACCGGATTAATAATCCAATTATATCTCTTTTTAAATGCCATTCTTGGCGGCAAGCATCGAAATATCCGCCGCCTCAAATATTAATTTGACTACCTTAATTTTCCGGAGCCGCTTCCGTAGCGGGCACGGGCGGTATCTTTCGGCGCCTAAGCGCCACCGTCAGGCGTCACGCTGCCCGCGACGCAGGTATCGGGGGATAATCCGACCGCGCGAATAAATTCCAATGGCAATTTTTCATTGTTTAAATTAAATGCCAAAACATATAATAAATGGCTAATCGCTATTTAACCGAGTTTCGAACACCGACATCCCATGCATTACGTGGATCAGCCCGAGACTCTCGATCGAAACGGCATGCCGGCCGTCCTGGTGGAACGGCAGTTCCAGGGGCGCAAATGGCCCGTCCACTACGACTCGGTGGAGCCGTTCGCGATCGTGGCGGACATTGCGACGATCACCATGTCGAGCGTCCTGTCCGGGTTTCTGTATCACCTGCAGGATGCGGCGGGCGCCAACGACGTCAGCAAATCGCTCGGCCTGGCGATCCTCGTGTCGGCGCTGTTCGTCTCGCTGATGAAGATCCGCGGGATGTACCGGCCGGCCGAACTGCTGATCCTGCCGCGCCAGATCCGCGCGGCCTGCCTGACCTGGGTCACGGCGTTCCTCGTGCTGGCCGGCGCCCTGTTTGCCCTCAAGATCGGCAGCGAATTCTCGCGCGGCACGAGCATCGTCTTCGCGATGTTCGGGCTCGCGGCGCTGATCCTGCATCGCCGCACCACCGCATATCTGCTGGCAAAGGGCTTGGCGGAGAGACGGTTCTCGGGCCGAAACATCGTTCTGATCACCGATGAAGCAAGCAAGGACAACGCCGGGCTGACCCAGGTGCTCACCGACACCGGCTTTCGCGTCCAGCGGCACTTCATGCTTCCCGAGCCCGGTGCGGATCCGGATCAGCGGCAGCGGATCGTGTCCAGCGTGATCGACTATGTGCGCGGCTCCGACATCGAAGAGATCGTCGTCGGCGCCAATCCCGAACCCTTGTCCGACCTACGCACGCTCGGCGCCGAGCTGAGAGTCCTGCCGTTTCCAGTGAGCTTCGTGCCGGTCGGAGCGGCGTCGGACATCTTCAAGCGGCCGTGCCGCGAGCTCGGCAATGCCGTCTCCATCGAGCTGCAGCGCGGCCTGCTGAGCCCGCTCGAACACGCCACCAAGCGGCTCATGGATGTCATGCTGGCCGGCATCGCGCTGGCCTTGATGTCGCCGCTGCTGCTGCTGGTGGCGATCGCCATCAAGCTCGACTCGGCCGGACCGGTGCTGTTCCGGCAGCAGCGTTGCGGATTCAACGGCCGGGCGTTCCAGATCTACAAGTTTCGCACGATGTCCGTGCTCGAGGACGGGCCCTCCATCGTCCAGGCCCAGATCGGCGACAGCCGGTTCACCCGGCTCGGGACCTGGCTGCGCCGGACCAGCATTGATGAGCTGCCGCAGCTGTTCAACGTTCTGGACGGCAGCATGTCGCTGGTCGGCCCCCGCCCCCACGCCTTGGCGCACGACAACGAATTCGACAAGCTCGTGCGCAACTACGCATTCCGTCGCCGCGTCAAGCCCGGACTGACCGGCTGGGCGCAGGTGCATGGCTGCCGCGGCCCGACGCCCACGCGTGCGTCGATCGAACAGCGCGTCGAATTCGATCTCTGGTACATCGACAATTGGAGCCTGTCGCTCGACGTCGCGATCCTGCTGAGGACGCCGATCGAGCTGATCCGCGGCAACAATGCCTATTAGCGCATATTCGCAAGGGATGATGATCGCAAGCCTACCGGCGGAGCCGTGCGGGCGGATCGGACCGATCTCAGGCTCGAGACTGCGGATCGCGACGCGGGGGCGTCAGACCGCTCACATGTCGTTCGCTGATGTTGAGGGAGCGAATCAGGTGCAGAACCGACGCTGCGCGTCGCTCGGGCTATCGACGGGCTTGACTCAGTCGGCCCCGATTAGGCCCGCTGACGGCGACTTTTCGAACCGCCCGCCGCTCCATTGATCGCAAACTCCTCGATCCGATGCCCGGTCTTGATCGCCGCCACCAGCCAACGCGGCTGCTTGCCTCGGCCGGACCAGGTCTCGGAAGTCTGCGGGTTGCGATACTTCGGCAGAACCCGGGGATATTTGCGCCGCGCCTTGCCGCTGGTGGTGTAGGACTGCCCACCCTCACTGCCGGCACCTTCGATGGCGCCACGGCTGCGGTTGAGAACCGCCAGACGACGTTCGAGCTCGCGCTTCTCCGACGTGATCCTCACGGCGAGGATCTGACTGATCTGCTCGTGGAGAGACCAGAGGTCATCGAAAGACATCGCCTCGAAATCGATCTTCTTGGTGGACATACAGCGACCTTTGTCTGTGATCTCTATCCTGCCGGATTAACGTCATATAATTCGGTATTTCGTTCCGCAAGTGGCTCGCGGTCGGAAAAACTGAATATTTGAGTTATACCAACCCGGCCAAGCCATATGGTTGTAACTCAAATAAAACTCAACCCGCAACCCCATTTCCGAAACGATGTCGCGCCGCCTTCGAGATTGCGGCAGCATTCGTTTGCACGCCGGAAGAAGCCGCCGAATCAACACGATCTGCAACGGATTCGTCGCATACTACGGCAAGACCGCGTCAAAGTGACGTAGTTTCGATGATCGAACTTGCGCGTATTTGATAGCTGACATTCTCACCACGACATGGTTTTCAAAGCTGCCGCGACGGACTTACAACCTTTTCGAGCGAGCACCCTGAAGACCCGGATCGAGATATTTTTGCATGCGCACAAAATGCCGCCACCGGGTTTAATTGAGCACGCCACCGTGAATATGCCGCAAAGCAGCCGACATCGTTCCGGCGAATCAAACGCCTTCCCTAAATATTGGATCCTTCAGGTGCGCTCACGCAGATCAGACTTGCGCACGTCGCGCCGACAGCGGGGCGCGCGGCGTCAGACAGGCACACACCGGCAGCGGAACTAACTGCCGCTGCGATCGGCCGTGAGGTTGAGGACGGCTGCGGACACCCGGCGGCCGATCCCGAAAACCCGTTGTCCAAAGTCATCGTCCGTGGAGGCGACATCAGCGGCCTGTGCGCCAGGTGAAGCGGCCGCATCGCATGGCTCGCCGCGATATGGTTTCGGGCCCGTCTTGGAGCGCCGTCCTTGCCCGACACGACGGCTGAAGGACGTCCAGATGACGTCCGGCCGTCGAGCGGCCGCCGACAGCAGCACGGGGCGACCTGACGCGTCATCAGGGTCAATGCCGAGCGGCTGTCGTCTCGCGCCGGCAAGCGGCGCGGCCATGACGGCCGGCCGCCGCAGCGATCAAATTCCGATGCGATTATTTCTGCTGCCTGGTTCGACCCGGCACCGCCGGCCGGGGCGGAATCACGTGCGCCGTCCCGCGGCCGTGCCGCGTGGCCATCGGGCGACGCCTGGGTGCCGCGGACTTCTTCGCGCGTTTGCCGAGGCTGGTGCTGATGGATTGGATCTCATCGAGCAGGACATCACAAAGCTCGATCTGCGACCGCAGCACGGATTGCTGCGAACGGCCCGACCTTGGCCGGCCGAAACGTAATTTGGCAAGGCGTATTTTATTCAGCGATTTCAGGACGGCATTCAAAGCGCGACCGGCGCCATCCATCTCAATATCCTCAATCAACGCGGCACCAAGCTCGTCACACAAGGACGGACCCCACTCGTTGGCGAGTTTTGAGGGCATCTTCCCCGAATGCCGAACCGTCATCGCGATGATGCACGGATTCGATTTTCGGCATTAAATTAACCACTCGCGACAAGTTAATTTACCATCTGACAGCAAGACATTAAATACTTCTGGCACTCGCTACGGTTTGCCGTAAAATGCTACCGCGTTGCCAGAAAGACCTTTTTAAGCACCTTTCGTCCGGTACAATTGAAGCTTTAGTTTGTTCAGTCTACCCTTTTATGTCTCCGACCGTGCAGAATCGTCTCTACACAATTAATTTAATTCTAGATTACGTAAGAATACGGTGTGGAACTTGCCCATTTAATCGTCTGAGCGACGATCGACGTTGCCAAACGCGGCCGGACCGGCCGAGCACGGCCCTCATCAGTCCTCGCCGCCAAGCTTGACCATGACTCGGCCGAGCGGAGCGTCCAGCTCCTTCGGAGACGACGAGGAAGGGGTCGGGTTACCACACCATGGGCCGCTCCGGCGCCCCGCACACCACCGCGCGGCGGTACAGCACGCCCTGGGGCGTCTCGACGGCGACACGCCGAATGCACCCGGGATGAATCGCAAGATTGTAATGAAACGGAGTGGCCTCGAATGTCCCGTGCAGCCGGCAGAGTCTGCTGAGATCCGGCCCGCACTCCGTCAGCGGATAGAGGCCGCGCGCCGACGCGGGATCGGATAGGCCCGTGAAGGCGATCGCGAAAGCGGCTGCGGCGATCCTGATCACGTTCGACAATTGCGTGCTCCGTTGCAAAAAGAGCCTCAAGGGCTGGCGCAGCAGCATAGACTTGATCGGCGGCCTTGGACAACCGGCCGCCCGCTTGCAGTCCCGACGCCCGCACGGCCTTCGAATCTCGCCAGCTACAGCCGCCTTGGCGGCGCCGGTCCCGCCTCCCTCGGCTGTCCGGCTGCCTCGGCTCACCGACGCGCGGCGCGGGCTGCGATGTCGTCGCCCCCTGCGCGAGCAAGCGACTCGGGCTAACCGTTGCGCAACGGCTTTGTGCTTAAAATTGTTCGGACCCTGTTAGGTCGAATGGATCATCCCTTCACCGTGGGACCTCCGGCGGCGCCGACAGCTTGGGGCGGTAATATGGTGATGTCAGACTGTGACCTAATTGGCACGGCCGGGCAAAAGCGGACCAATCCGAACGGCCGTACGCTTTCGTCCAGTATGGCCGCCGGGTAGGTTGAAACACGTGGGACGTTCTCCCTTCTTGGTGGAGGGAGCAGCGTGGGGAAATGTATTTTTGCTGTATTCGGGGACGCGTTTGAAGGCCTTGATCAATCCGCCCGGGCCGACCGGCGGCGGGGGGTCTCCTGTGCGCAGCAGTACAGTGGACCCGCGCAGCTTTCATGGCCTTTGCCGCCGCTCGCGCGCGCTCCTCACCCTGGCGATCTTGGCGCTTCTGCCCGCCTGTTCCTTGCTCCCCGGGACAGGACCGACCAGCGACGCCGTGAGCGACAATGCCACGGCCAGTGTGCGGTCGAACACGGCGCTTCCCTATGCGCTGGTCGACGTCAGCTCCGAGACGATCGGCTTCCTGTCGCAGCCCAATCTGATCACGTTCCAGGGCGTATTCCCGGACAAGCGGCCGAAGCCGGTGCAGGTCGCGGGCGTTGGTGACGTGCTGAACGTTTCCATCTTCGAAGCGGCGCCCGGCGGACTGTTCACGCCGCCCACGGCCGCCGGCGCCCGCCCGGGCAACTTCGTGGATCTGCCGGCGCAGGCGGTGGACCAGCAAGGCAATATCCGCGTGCCCTATGCGGGCGAGATCGCCGCCGCCGGCCGGACGCTGCCGCAGATCGAGCAGGAGATCGTCTTCCGGCTGCAGAAGCGCGCGCTCGAGCCGCAGGTCGTGGTCAGCCTGAACCAGCAGCATTCCAGCGTGGTCAGCGTGCTCGGCGACGTCAATACGCCGGGCGTGCTTGCCCTCAACAGCGTGGGCGAACGCCTGCTGGCCGTGATCGCACGTGCGGGCGGCCCGAAGCACGAGGCCATCGAAAGCTATGTGACCCTGCAGCGGGACGGCAAGCGCGTGCGCGTGCTGCTCAGCCGCGTCGTGCAGGATCCGCGCGAGAACATCTTCATCCGTCCGAACGACGTCGTCTACATCACGCGGGAATCCCCGACTTTCACGGCCCTCGGTGCCCTCAATCAGAACGTCTTCGGCTTCAATTCCGAGATTTCGTTCGATACCGAGACCCTCACGCTGGCGCAGGCGATCGGCAAGGCGGGCGGCCTGAACGATCAGCAATCTGATCCGGCCGAGGTCTTCCTGTATCGCTACGAGGAGCGCCCGCTGCTGCAGAAGCTCGGCGTCGATACCAGCCGCTTCATCTACGACCGCATCCCGACGATCTATCACATCAACCTGCGCGATCCCTCCGGCATGCTGCTGGCTTCGGGCTTCCAGATGCGCAGCAAGGACGTGATGTACGTCGCCAATGCCAAGGTCGTCGACTACTACAAGCTTCTGACCCTGATCAACACCACGGCGACGACGACGTCCAACACGGCGACTTCGGTGATCAACGTCAACACGGCGACGAAGACCCGGTGGTGAAGCGCAACGGCGGGCCGGTAGCGGCCTGAAGGGCGCCGGAGCGTCGGGGGCGGCGGACCGGAGTCCGCCCCGCGCGATGTCGTGGCATCGGACGGCCGTCGTGTGACAAGCCGTTACAATCCAGCCAATCACCGCGACCAAACGACACCGGCGGTGCATCAAGCCGCGACATCGAACGCGCAGTATCCCTCTGCAGGCGACGCGATCGCCCGCGCGAACGAATTGGGAGACTGACGTGAAGACATCCATCGCGACATTTCTGCTCGTGGCAGTGCTTTCGGCGGCAGCAGCGGTCGACGCGAATGCCTGGACCCGCAGCGGCTCGGTCACCGGACCGCGCGGCACCACCTCATTTGGCGGCTCCGGCAGCTGCTCCGGCGGCGCCTGCGCCTGGCAGGGTGGCGGCACAGGTCCCGCCGGCCGCAGCTGGTCGCGCTCCGGCTCCGCGAGCTGCAGCGACGGCAGCTGCACCCGGCAGGGCCAGGGCACGGGACCGCGCGGCAATTCCTACAGCTACAGCCGCACCGTCACGCGCTGAGCGGACGCCGCGGCGCCGCTGGCCGCGGCCCTCCGGAAGCATTGACATCGCCGGTCCGCCTGCTGTTCCGGAGCGGGCCGGCGCGCCGTCTCCATCCGATGACGCCGGACACGCGCCATGCCCATCCTCTCTTCCCTGCCCCCGTCGACGCGCATGATCGTGCTGCTGACGGCGATCGGCTTCATGACGCTGGAATATGGGCTCAGCCGGCTCGCCGGCCGCGAGACTCACGACCTGCGTGAGACCGCAGCCTCGTTCGCCGTCGCGGTCGGACAGCACCTGATCCGCGCAATGGTCGCGCTCGTCGCGGCCGTTCCCTTCATCATCGCCTATCGCCACAGGATCTTCGATTTCGATCCGAGCCGGCCGCTGGCCCTGCTCGCATTGTTTCTCGCCAGCGAGTTCGTCTATTACTGGCACCATCGCGCCTCGCATCGGGTTCGCTGGCTGTGGGCCACGCATGCCGTGCATCACTCTTCCACGCGTCTGAACCTGACCGCAGCGATTCGTCTCGGCTGGACGAGCGAGATCTCCGGTCATTTCCTGTTCTATCTGCCGCTGGCGCTGCTCGGCTTCCATCCGCTCGCCATCATCGCCATGCTCGGCGTCAATCTGCTCTACCAGTTCTTCATCCATACCGAGCTCGCGCCGCATCTCGGTCCGCTCGAATCTGTGCTGAACACGCCGCGGCATCACCGCGTCCACCACGCGGCCAACGCGTCCTGTCTCGATCGCAACTATGGCGGCGTGCTCATCATTTTCGACCGGCTGTTCGGCAGTTTCGCCGAGGCCCCGGCCGGCGAGACGCTGCGCTATGGCCTCGTCGGCGTTGAACCGAGCTTCAATCCGTTGCGGATCGCATTTGGCGAATGGATTGCGATCGCCCGCGACCTTGCGGCGGCGCGGAGCTGGGCCACGCGGCTGCGCGTGCTGACCGCGGCCCCCGGAGACAAGCGCCACCGCCGGGAGTCATCCGACAACCGAGAAGGATGCTCATGACGTCACATCTCCGATCGTCCATGGCCGCTATGGCGGCCGTTCTGCTCGTCTCGACCACGGCCGTCGCCGCGGAGCGCGGCATCACCATCGACACAAGCGACGGTCCGCGCCATGCGCTGGTGATGACCGCGGGCAGGACGCCGCAGCCGACCGTGATCGTGCTCCATGGCGCGCTCGGCAGCGGCGCCGGCACCGCCCGCACGACGGGCTTTGCCGAAGCTGCGGCGACCCATGGCTTCGCCGCGGTCTTTCCCGATGGCATCAACCGGCAATGGAATGACGGCCGCGACGGCCGCTCCGGCGGTCCCGATGATATCGGTTTCATCCGTGCCCTGGTGCGACAGCTCGTCGCTGACGGCACAGCCGATTCCCGGCGCATCTATCTCGCCGGCATTTCGAATGGCGGCATGATGAGCTTCACCCTGGCCTGCAAGGCGCCGGAGCTGTTTGCCGGCATCGGCACGGTGATCGCCAACATGCCTGAAGGCATCGAGCCCTGCGCCGCGCGGCCGCTGCCGGTGGTGATGATCAACGGCACGGCTGATCCGATGGTGCCCTATCGCGGCGGCGAGGTCGGGCTGCGCGGCGGGCGCGGCCGGGTGTGGAGCGCTGACAGGACGGCGGAGTTCTTTGCACGGCGCGACGGTTGCGGCGCGCGCCAGGCCGTCGCGCTGCCGCATCGGGATCTCGCCAGCGACACCTCCGTCACGCAACTCAGCTGGCGCGATTGCCAGGTGATCGGCGGCGTGTCGCTGTATCGCGTCGAAGGTGGCGGACATGCCCTGCCCGGCCGCCGCCCGCTGGCGCCGCGCCTGCTCGGCCCGAGCAATTTCGACATCGATGCCGCCGAGGTCATTCTCCGCGCGTTCGATCTCGCGCGCACGCTGTAGTCCGGCAAGTCCGCCCAGGCTCCGAGCGTGACGAGACGGAGCGGTCACCCGTGGGCACGCGAGCTCAGGCGGCGATCGTCGGCGTGGTGTTCGGCTCACGCGCCAGCTCTGCCTCGCCGTGCGAAGGAAGATTCTCACTGCGGATGCCGAGCGGCGATCCGATCCACAACGCATGCGCGGTGTGATCGGCCAACGGCTCGGTCGTGTTCGGATGCACGAGCACGCTGAGGCGACCATGATTGAGCATCAGCCATGGCACCAGCACTGGAAACACGTCGACCGCGAAGGCGACTTGATACATCGGCCGCTCGTGAGGCCCGACCAGCGCGTCATGCCAACGCCCGAGCGTCACGAGGAAGCGGTCGGCCATCCACTGCCGTAGCCGTGCGGCTTCGGTTCGAGTGGCATCATCGAAATAGATGTGGGCATGAAAGCTGGCAATTGCGCTCAGGCGATGCGGCTGCGCCGCCGAGGTCGTTTCCATCCGCGCCTCTCGATCATTTCAATCGCGTTGGCCGCGCAGGCGAACCGATGCAGCATGGTCATCCTGGCATCGCTAGCCTGCCCTCGGCTGCGCCGCGAGTCATCGCCGGCGGACGCTGGCCTCGAGATCTCGGCGGGGCTCGAGCTTCGACCCAGACAGCATGTCGCCGCGCGAACGACCGCACCGAGACAAACGACACCGAGACAAACGACAACGCCGCGCTGAGGTTTCAGCGCGGCGTTGTTGTTTTGGGGTGTGAAGAGGGGATGTCCTTTGCAGGCCTGGCAGCGACCTACTCTCCCAGGGCTTGAGCCATAGTACCATTGGCGC